>DKVI01000046.1 GCA_002491115.1 Lachnospiraceae bacterium UBA7182
GGACGCGGTGAAGGCCAGGCAGAGAGGCGAGGAGATCTACGATGAATTTCTCGAGCAGTTTGAAGAGACGGTGAAATGAACATCGGTTCGCTCCGGCTCAAAAACCTTTACAGGTCAGTCGTCATTGCAGTAATGGCGGCTGTTTTTGTTCCCTTCTGTATCTTTCTGACTGCGTGATGCAAAAGAAACAGCTGCAAATAAACTGGAATTAATTATATTGCTGCGCTGATCCGGATAAAAAAGGTCTTGCATAATAGAAAAAAATGTGCTAAACTAACCACATCTAAATCATTTCTGGAATTTCTGTAAAAAGAACGTACGCGGCATTTCGCCACATTTTTCAGAAAGCAGTCGGAAAAATATAAGGCGGACGCCGGAGGCCCGGTATTTCCGCCGGAAAGAGGAAGTATGGGCAGAAAGGAAAATCCTTTTGTATGGTATTTTGATCAGAACAGTAACTTTGCCGAGCTGGCGGACGGATGGCTGTTTCACGGACAGGGGCGCATCCGCCGCGAGGATGTCTCTTCCGGAGACAGGAGAATCCTTATAAGATATGGGAAGAAAAAGTATGCGGAGCGTTATCGGGATCTTTTTAAATCAGTAGACGGCATGGACCTGCGGCTGCTGATCGGCGTCGGGCAGCAGAGCCATATTCATTATGCCATGCCCGCCCGCGTCATGGAGTATGACGGCTTTTCCTATGCCGCGCAGAGAAGTGTCATCCAGGCTTTCCATGAAGAGGCCGGAGATTTAAAAGAGGATGAATTTCTCTCCGGCTTTGCCAGGGCAGACCGGCTTACGCCGGTTATCACGCTGGTCCTTTACTGCGGAGACAAACCGTGGGACGGCGCAGAGCGGCTGTATGATATCCTGGATTTTAAGAAGATTCCGGATGAACTGAAACCGTACATAGCGGATTATCGGATCCATGTGCTGGATGTCTGTCATACACCGGATGAGCGCCTGGCCGAATTTCCGCCGGATATTTATGCATTCTTTTTATTTTTAAAATACAAAAACGATCCTGGGAAACTGCTGGCGGCGCTGTCAGGCACAGCGCCTGTACGCAGTGCTACCTGTGAAGCCATCGCCGACTGTGTCGGCGAGCGGAGGCTGAAACATATTACCCCGGAAGAGAAAGGAGAAAAAGTATCTATGTGTAAGGCGATCGATATGCTGATTGCGGACGGCGAAAAACGTGGCATTGCAATCGGCGAAAAACGCGGTATTGCAATCGGCGAAAAACGCGGCATTGCAATCGGCGAAAAGCGTGGTATTGCAATCGGTGAAAGGCGCGGCATTAAGCGGGAACGGAAAAAGATAGAGCGGGAGCGAAAAAATGCGGAGCGGGAACGGAGAAATGCAGAACGGGAACGGGCGCGGGCTGAAAAAGCGGAAGCACGCGTCCGGGAATTGGAGAAGAAATTAAATTCCCTGTAAGAGTCGTTTCTGAAACGTATGCCTGGGAAATGGCTTTTTGAAAAATAGTCTATGAAGCCTTCGTGAAACGCCCCCGTAAAGCGGCCTTCCAATATTGACATAGCTCTGCCGGCTTGTTAAAATGGTTATACAGGCGGATTTCTTGTAATCTGCAGAGGACAGGAAGGAGAAGCGGGATGTATCATTGCCATATACGGTTCTATCTGGTGGGCAGAAGCAGGGCGTTTGAGATTATAAAGGAGATGTCGCCTCTGGAACATTTTACGCATGAATTTTCAGAGAGCCGGTATCCGGAAGCAGAACTGGTATCCAGGGCGGATGTGATCCTGGCCGTGTTGGAAGAGGATGGAGCGGAAGAGATGCTCCGCATGCTTGCTGCCGGTCCGGATGATCATACAGAGCTGATTCTTTTGGCGTCAAAAGAGCAGACGAATGCTTTTGCGGGCAGTTTTGAAAGGATAAAAGACATATGGACTCTGCCCATGTCAGACGAAGAGGTGCGTTTTCGTTTTTTCAGGTGGCAGCAGTCCTGTAAAAGGGATAAAGACGCCTGGCAGACCAGTCATTATCTGGAAACGACGATCAACAATATTCCAAATATGATCTGGTATAAGGACAAAGACGGCGTACATGAAAAAGTGAACGACAGTTTTTGCAGGACGGTTAATAAAAGTAAAGAACAGGTGCAGGGGCGCAGGCATGCCTATATCTGGGATGTGGAACAGGACGATCCGGCCTGTATAGAGTCGGAGCGCCAGGTTATGGAAAATGAGAAGACGATTGTGTCTGAAGAAACGGTGATGACAGGCGAGGGCACGAGGCTGCTTACGACTTATAAGTCTCCGCTGTATGATCTGGACGGGAGCGTCATGGGAACCGTAGGTGTGGGGATTGATATCACGCAGGAGCGGGCCTATGAACAGGAGATCATAAAGAAGAACCGTACGTTGGAAGAAATCTTCATGACCATGGACTGCGGCATCATGAGCCATTCGATTGACGGCTCGCGTATTTTGAGCGTGAACAGGGCAGCCCTTAAGATCCTGGGTTATGACAGCCAGGAAGAACTGCTGTCCGACGGGTTCGACATGATTGCGAAAACCGTGCTGGATGAAGACAAAGAAAAGCTGAGGAAAAGTATCCGGGAACTGAAAAAAGAAGGGGACAGTGTCAGCGTAGAATATCGCGTACGTCATAAGAACGGTGATATTCTTCATATCATGGGAAACGTCAAACTGCTTAAGGAAAACGGGGAACTTTTTTATCGGCGTTTTCTTCTTGACTGCACGGAACAAAAACTGGAGGAAAAGAGAAAAGAAAGACACCATATGGAACTGGTTCATGCGCTGAGTATTGATTATGAGCTGGTGTGCTTTTTTGATCTGTATACAGGTGTGGGACTGCCGCTTCGGGTTGCCGAACATACGGAGCATTTTGCCATATTTACGGGAGAAAAACTGTCACTGGAAGAAAGCATGAAGTTTTACATACAGGATCAGGTCTATGAGGAAGACAAAGAGATGCTTCTTGAGGCGTCCCTTCGCGGAAACCTGGAAAAAGAGCTGGAAAAGAAGAATACATATTATATTAATTACCGCACCTGCCGCGGAGGAAAGATGGAATACTTTCAGATGAAAGCGGTGCGCGCAGGAGAGTGGGATGAGAATCACGGGATTGCCCTTGGATTCCGCAGTGTGGATGAAGAAATCCGAAGTGAGATGGAGAAAAAAAGCCTTTTAGAAGATGCGCTTTCACAGGCTAACCGGGCAAACAAAGCAAAGAGTGTATTCCTCTCCAACATGTCTCATGATATCCGGACGCCTATGAACGCCATTGTCGGTTTTACGGCGCTGGCTATTACCCACATTGACAATAAGGAACAGGTGGCAGAGTATTTAAAGAAAATCATGACTTCGGGAGACCATCTGTTAAGCCTGATCAACGATGTGCTGGATATGAGCCGTATTGAGAACGGCAAGATGCATCTGGACGAGAAACCGTGCAGCCTGCCGGAGATTCTTCATGGCCTGCGCAATATCGTGCAGGCGGACATACATGCCAAACAACTGGAACTGTATATTGATACGGTGGATGTCTTTGATGAAGAAATCTGTTGTGACAAACTGCGTCTGAACCAGGTACTTCTGAATTTGATGAGCAATTCCATCAAGTATACGAAAGCGGGCGGCATGGTCAATATGAGGATCACAGAAAAAGCCGGAGCGCCTGCAGGATACGCGAACTATGAATTTTACATAAGGGATACCGGGATCGGCATGAGCAAGGAGTTTGTATCCCATATTTTTGAACCTTTTGAGCGGGAAAAGAATACGACGATCAGCGGCATTCAGGGAACCGGTCTGGGAATGGCGATTACAAAAAATATTGTAGATATGATGAATGGTTCCATTGAAGTTAAGAGCGAGCAGGGTGTGGGCACGGAGTTTACGGTCTGCTTTACGTTCCGCCTGAGTGAAGAGGCAAAAGGGCCGCAGGTGATACCAAAGCTTAAGAACAGCAGGGCGCTTGTGGTGGATGACGATTTTAACACCTGTGACAGCGTGTCCTATATGCTGACACAGATTGGTCTGCGTGCAGAATGGACATTATCAGGAAAAGAAGCAGTGCTGCGAACCCGCCAGGCAGTTTCCAGGGGAGACAATTACTGTGTATATATTATTGACTGGCTGATGCCGGATATGAACGGGATTGAAGTTACGAGAAGAATACGCAAGGAAACCGGAGCGGATGTACCGGTTATCGTCCTGACCGCGTATGACTGGTCCGATATAGAAGAAGAAGCGAAAGAGGCGGGTGTTACGGCTTTTTGCAGTAAACCTCTGTTTTTATCGGAGCTTCATGACTGCCTGAATTCTATCGTAAACGCAGATGATGACAAAGAGGAAGGCCATGAAAGTGAACCAAAAGAGTTCCATACGGGACGTATTCTGCTGGCGGAAGACAACATACTGAATCAGGAGATTGCCACAGCGATCCTCGGAGACGCAGGATTTATTGTAGACGTGGCGGAAAACGGACAGATTGCCGTGGATATGCTGAAAAAATCGGAACCCGGTTACTACCAGGTAGTGCTGATGGACGTCCAGATGCCGGTTATGAACGGTTATGAGGCAGTGACAGAGATCCGCCGCCTGGAGAATCATGAGCTGGCTTGCGTTCCTATCCTGGCTATGACAGCCAATGCTTTTGAAGAAGATAAACAGGAGGCGTTAAAGTGCGGGATGAACGGCTACATAGCGAAGCCGATCAATGTAGAAAAGCTGTTCGAGACGCTGGATCAGGTGCTGAACCCGGCCGAAAAAAAAGTGTTTGACAAACAGACGCAATTTGTCTAATATAATCTGTAGATTGTCGGTTTACAAAGCCGCATGAAGGGGTACACCACCGCGGGTGTATTGCTTCATGCGGCTTTTTTTTACGAAATCATGAAATGACAGGAGGAATACATGGTAAAAATTAACGGAAAAGAAACAAAGACCCAGGGGATGTCACTTCTTCAGTATCTGGTACAGGAAGGTTATCATACGGAGCGGCTTGCCGTAGAGTGCAATGAGGAGATTGTCCCCAGGTCGCGTTATGCAGAAAAAATCCTTCGGGATGGGGATGTACTGGAGATTGTCAGTTTTGTGGGAGGGGGCTGAAGCATGGTAAGTGAAAAGGAGATCGACGATGCGCTGGCGCTTCGCCACACCCGTCAGGTGCAGGAAAAACTGAAAAAAGCGAAGGCGGCAGTCTGCGGCCTGGGCGGATTGGGGTCTCATATCGCGGGTGCCCTGGCCAGATGCGGTGTTGGCAGTCTGCATCTGATTGATGACGACCGGGTAGATCTGTCGAACCTGAACCGGCAGCAGTATACGCTTGCCCAGCTGGGCATGCCCAAGCCGGAAGCTTTAAAAGAATGGCTTTTATCTTTTAACCCCTATCTGAAGATCTGTACCGACTGTGTACGGATGACGGAGGAAAATACAGGGGAACTTCTGAAAGACGATCCGTATATTTGTGAAGCTTTCGATCAGCCGGAGACAAAGGCTATGCTTACCAACTATGTTTTGGAACACTTTCCGGAGCGGTATCTGGTGGGCGCATCGGGAATGGCAGGTTTCGGAGAGAGCAACCGGATTCATACCAGAAGGATCACATCGCATTATTATCTGTGCGGAGACGAAATCTCCGGTATAGAAACCTGCGGAAGCCTGATGGCACCCCGGGTGATGCTCTGCGCCGCCCATCAGGCAAATAAAATGATAGAATTGATTTTACAAGGAGGAAGAGAATCATGAAGAACGATCCATTTACATTAGGAGGAAAAGAGTTTCACTCCCGCTTTATCCTTGGTTCCGGAAAATATTCCATGGAGCTGATTCGGGCGGCGGTGGAGCATGCGGGTGCCCAGATCATCACACTGGCGGTTCGCAGGACCAATACAAAAGAAACGGAAAATATTCTGGATTACATACCGGAGGACGTCACATTACTGCCCAATACTTCCGGAGCCAGAGACGCCAAAGAAGCGGTGCGGATCGCCAGGATGGCCAGAGAGCTTGGGTGCGGCGATTTCGTGAAGATTGAGATTATGAAAGACAGTAAATATCTGCTTCCCGACAACAACGAGACGGTAAAGGCCACAGAGATACTGGCCAAAGAGGGATTTACGGTACTTCCTTATATGTATCCGGATCTGTATGCGGCCCGGGCGCTGGTGGATGCGGGCGCGGCAGCGGTCATGCCTCTGGCGGCGCCCATCGGTTCCAATAAAGGTCTGGCGGCCCGGGAATTTATCCGTATCCTGATTGATGAGATCGATCTGCCCATTATCGTGGACGCGGGCATCGGCAGGCCGTCTCAGGCCTGCGAAGCCATGGAAATGGGCGCGGCTGCCATTATGGCCAATACAGCCATTGCGACGGCAGGAGATATCCCGTCCATGGCGGGTGCGTTTAAAAGCGCCATTGAGGCAGGCAGAGCCGCGTATCTGTCAGGACTTGGCAGAGTATTGGAGCGCGGAGCCGCCGCGTCTGATCCGCTGACCGGATTTTTAAGGGATTAGAGGTGACGAAGAAATGGGAAAAAATCAGTTTTTTGTGGATTGTGCCGGACTCAGCGAAAAAACGCTGGAAAAAAAACGCCGGCTGGAGCAGGATCCGTCAAGCCGTAAAAACCATATGGAATATATGGAGGGAATGGAACGCATCTCTTCAGGCATTATGAATCATGTGCTTGATCAGATGCACGGGTATGATCCCGGAGCTTATACAGATGCGGATGTAAAAAACGCCCTGGCGCGGGAAAACTGCGGCCCGGAAGATCTGAAGGCGCTTCTGTCTCCGGCGGCGCTTCCCCATCTGGAAGAGATGGCGGTGCGGGCCAGGGAAGAGACCGGGAAGCATTTCGGGAATACGGTCTACTTGTTTACCCCTCTGTACATTGCCAACTATTGTGAAAATTACTGTGTGTACTGCGGATTTAACTGTTACAATGATATTGTAAGGAAGAAACTTACAATGGAAGAAATCGAGCATGAGATGAAGATCATCGCCGCTTCGGGTATGGAAGAGATTCTTCTTCTGACAGGGGAGAGCCGAAGTAAAAGTGATGTGAACTATATAGGAGAAGCCTGTAAAATGGCAGCGAAATGCTTTCGGAATGTGGGGCTGGAGATCTATCCTGTCAATACGGATGAGTACCGTTATCTTCATGAATGCGGTGCGGACTATGTGACGGTTTTTCAGGAGACTTACGATTCGGACGCATATGAGAAACTGCATCTTCTGGGGCATAAAAGGGTGTTTCCGTATCGGTTTGAGGCTCAGGAACGTGCCATCCTGGGCGGCATGCGCGGTGTGGCTTTTTCTGCCCTGTTAGGTCTTGCAGATTTTAGAAAAGACGCGCTTGCCAGCGCGCTGCACGTGTATTATCTTCAGCGAAAATATCCCTATGTGGAATATTCCCTTTCCTGCCCGCGTCTTCGCCCGATCATTAACAATGACAGGATAAACCCTCAGGATGTCCATGAAAAAGAGCTGTGCCAGATCCTGTGTGCCTACCGTATCTTCCTGCCCTATGTGGGGATCACAGTGTCTTCCCGGGAACAGAAGCACTTTCGGGACGGGATTGTGAAGATCGCGGCCACTAAAGTATCTGCGGGCGTGTCCACAGGCATCGGAGATCATGAGGGCAAATATGAGGGAAGTCAAACGGAGGATGCCGGTGACGAGCAGTTCGAGATTTCCGACGACAGAAGTTTAGGGCAGATGTATGCTGATATGGAAGGAGAAGGGCTTCAGCCGGTGCTGAATGACTATGTCTATGTATAAAATATTCTGTGTAACAAACAGACGTCTTGTAGAAGGAGATTTTTCAGGACAGTTAGAAAGAATCGCGAAAGCCGGCGTATCCGGAATTATTCTGAGGGAAAAAGATCTGCGGCAGCCGGAGTACGAAAATCTGGCAGAGCAGGCGCGGGCCGCCTGCGATCCGTATGGGACGTTGCTTATACTTCATACATTCACGGATGTCGCCAGACGGCTGGGTATCCGCAGAATACATCTGCCGTACCCGGTATTTGACGCCATGGAACCAGGGGACAGAGTATGGTTTGATCAGATCGGTGTGTCGGTTCACTCACTTCAGGAAGCCAGGAATGCTGAACAGACAGGTGCGTCTTACTTAAGTGCCGGACATATTTATGAGACGGACTGTAAGAAAGATCTGCCGCCCCGGGGACTCTCATTTCTTGCGGAAGTCTGCCGGTCGGTCAGCATTCCCGTGTATGCGATCGGGGGGATTCATCCTCAGAATGCAAAAAGCTGCATAGAAGCGGGGGCAGAAGGCGTCTGCCTTATGTCCCCGCTTATGCGGACAAAAGATCCGGAAAAATATCTGGAAGAATTTACTGATTAAAAAGGCGGTTAAAATATTCCAACAACTTGAATTTAAAACACAGAATCATGGAAACGACGGCTCCCACAGCGGCCTGGGCGATCTCAAAGGGAAGTTTGATGATGGCGTATTCAGGCGTGCTGTATACGAAAGCTTTCCCCAGCGTATAGCCGACTACCATGATGACAGCCCCGATGGTCACGCCCACGCCTGCGGCCAGGGGCTTTTTATTTTTCCACAGATGATGGGCGCACAGGGAAATGACGGCCGCCTGCAGTCCGTGAGTCACAAGAGATACAAACATGGGTGCCGGATAGAAAAAGACGTCGCCTAAAAAGGAACCGATGCCGCCCACGACGAAAGCGCTTACAGGGTCCAGTAAGATACTGGCTGTACAGATGGCAATGTCGCATAAGTACAGATGGCCGCCGGGTACAGGTACGCCGAAAGAACTTAAAGCAATGTTCATGGCCATAAAGACGGCCGCCACGGCGATGTGCCGGGTAGAATAGAGAGGTTTTGTATGAGTGTTTGCAATTGTGTTCATGAGTTCATCCTCCATATCACTTTTATTTTATAAAGTATGTTGCAACATCGTGGTTTACGAATGATATGGTAGCAGATTCACAGATTGATTAAAATATCCAGTTTATAAAAATATAACCAGTCCAGTTTGGGCTGATATCTTTATGAACCGGTTGTATTTTTGCATAAAAATCTGTATACTGTTTTTGTAGGAACAAAGTCGGAAAGGAATGAGGAGTGAATGGAAGAACAAAAGCATAAGCGCTTTCCTGTTATACCGGCTGCACTGTGCGGCCTGCTGCTGTTAGGGTCGGCAGCTTACGGGATGGGCCTGTATTATTACCAAAGTCATTTTCTGAACGGGACAGTCGTTGATCAGGTGGATGTATCCGGCATGACGATTGACGAACTTAAGGCTCAGACTGAGAATTATTTTCTCAGAGTGGAGGAACTGAAGCAGGACGGCTCTGTACTGGAAGAAGAGATCGCAGGGAAAGATATAGCTCTTTCTTATGCGTCAACAGAACCTTTGGAAGAACTGCTAAAATCCCAGAACAGTTTTCAGTGGTTTATGCCCCGGCATACGGAACACAACACGGAAGGGCTGATCACTTATGATGAAAACAAATTGGCGTCTGAAGTGCAAAGCCTGCGGGGATTTGAGGCAGATTTTTTTACGGAACCTGAAGATGCGTACATAGCCGATTATGATAAAGAGAACGGCTTTGCGATTGTGCCGGAGACAGAGGGAAACACGCTGGATTTTCAGAAGACGCTGGAAACGGTAAAAGCTTCTGTGGAACAGCTCAGTGAGCAGGTGAATCTGAAAGAGGCGGGCTGTTATAAGACGCCCGGAGTCACATCTGAGGATGAACAGCTTCTTGCTGCCTGGGAGAAGCTTCAGAAATATGCGAACACGACTATAACATATACCTTCGGAGAGAATCAGGAAGTGCTTGACGGGGAACAGATCAGTACCTGGCTTAAAGTGGACGGTGCGGATGTATCTCTGGATCAGAGTCAGGTGGAATCCTATGTGGCAGAGCTTCGCAAGAAGTATGACACGATTTTCCGCCCCCGCACGTTTAAGACCACTTACGGTACAGAAATTAAGATCAACAGCGGAGATTACGGATGGTGGATGGATTCGGATCAGGAGGCAGTTGAGCTTGCGCAGATGATCGAGAGGGGAGAGAGCGGCCCGCGCACGCCGGTCTACCGCCAGACGGCTGCGGCTTACGGGGCGCAGGACTATGGTTCCACCTATGTGGAGATCAATCTGACGGCGCAGCATCTGTACTTATATAAAGACGGAAAGCAGATACTGGAATCGGATTTTGTGTCCGGGAACTCATCCAGAGGATATGACACGCCCGCGGGTGTCTACAGCGTTACTTACAAGCAGCGGGACGCGACGCTCAAAGGAGAGAACTACCGTACGCCTGTATCTTACTGGATGCCGTTTAACCTGAATATCGGCATGCATGACGCCAACTGGCGAAGTTCCTTTGGAGGAAACATCTATAAGACCAACGGTTCCCATGGGTGCATCAACCTGCCGCCGTCCATCGCCAAACAGATCTATGAGAATATCGAGAAAGGAACCGCGGTGATCTGCTATTATATGCCGGGAACCGAACCAAAAGAGCGTGTACCGGAGCCGGAGACACCGCCTGCAGAGGAAGGAGCGGCGCCGGAGACACCGCCTGCGGAGCCGGGGGCGGAACAGCCGGCGCCGGAACCTCAGCCGGAACCGGCCCCCATGCCGGAACCGGTACCGGACCCCGCTCCAGCCTCTGCGCCGGAACCTGTGCCGGAGCCAGCCCCCGCGCCGGAGCCGTAGCTGGAACCGCAACCTGTGCCGGAACTCGCTCCCGCCCCGGAGCCGTAGCTGGAGCCAGTACCGGAATCCGTACCGGCGGCCCCGCGCCGAAAGCGGCTGCTTCTGAAGTACCTTTGGAAGCAGGTGTTCAGCGACCTGACAGTGGACCTTAAATCTAAAAAAACAATAAAAATATGGAAATTCAGAAAAAATTATGTTAACATAATATCCAGTACACGAAATAAAAGGGGGAATTTAATGGGATATTACGAAAAGTGGACAGAGTATACGGAAAAATACGAAAGATTATGTGTGGAAAATGATACGATATCGGACGATTTGTTCAAAGAGTATGGTGTGAACCGGGGCCTTCGTGACATCAACGGAAACGGAGTACTGACGGGACTGACCAATATTTCCAGGATCGATTCTTTTAAAGAGGAGAACGGAAAGAAAATTCCCTGCGAAGGAAAGCTCTGGTATCGCGGTTACAATGTAATAGATTGGGTGAAAAACATCCCGGCGAACTCTTTTGGATTTGAAAAGACGGCGTTTCTTCTGCTGTTTGGCAAGATTCCTACGGCTGAGGAAGAAGTTCAGTTCGCGGACCTGTTAGCCTGCGGACGGGAACTTCCGACGAATTTCACCCGGGATGTGATCATGAAAGCGCCGGGTAAGGATATCATGAACTCCATGACACGGAGTATCCTGACCCTTGCTTCCTATGACGACTATCTGAACGACAATGGGGTGGGCAATGTGATCCGCCAGTGTCTGAATCTGGTGAGCGTCTTCCCCATGCTGGCAGCTTATGGCTACCACGCCTATAATCACTATGAACGGGACGAAAGCATGTATATCCACAGACCGAACCCGGATATGTCGACGGCGGAGAATCTCCTGATGATGTTAAGGCCGGATAAGCAGTGTACGTTTCTGGAAGCAAAAGTGCTGGATGTGGCGCTGATTCTGCATATGGAGCATGGCGGCGGAAACAATTCCACATTCACCACCAGGGTTGTCACATCTTCCGGTTCTGATACATATTCCGCCATTGCGGCCGCCATGTCCTCGTTAAAGGGGCCCAAGCACGGCGGCGCGAATATTAAGGTCATGGAGATGATGAATGATATCCGGGCGCATGTGAAGGACTATTCGGATAAGGAAGAAGTGGCAGATTATTTAAGCAGGATTCTGGACGGGGAAGCCTTCGACCGGAAAGGTCTGATCTACGGGATGGGACATGCGGTGTATTCTCTTTCCGATCCCCGGGAAAAGGTATTTAAAGGGTTCGTGGAACAGCTGTCGGTGGCAAAGAACCGTCAGGAGGATATGACGCTGTATAATAATATAGAAGAACTGGCGCCGGAACTGATCGCCAGAAAGCGTAAGATCTATAAAGGCGTCAGCCCCAATGTGGACTTTTACAGCGGATTTGTCTATGATATGCTGGGGATTCCGGTGGAGCTGTATACGCCGATCTTCGCCATTGCCAGGATCGTAGGATGGAGCGCCCACAGGATCGAGGAGATCATCGGGATGAATAAGATCATCCGTCCTGCCTATAAGAGCGTTATGCAGGAAAAAGAACTGATTGTATAGAAATCAAAAAAGCGCCAGGGCCTGGCGCTCTTTTTTATACGCTTATGTATCAGTTCAATACCAGCTCTTTCCAGCGGGTGTCGGATACCAGCGCGATATAGGTTTTGCCGGTATTTAAGGTGATCAGGTTGCCGTCCATATCATAGAAGCGGGTGGGGTCCATGTCATGTCCCTTTGACCAGGTGACCGGGATCGCTTTCCCGCCTGTGACATAGTAGCCGCTGCGGCCGCTCTGCTCGATGATGTTAAACTGCATATAACCGTTGCTGTCATACTGCTTGTGGGTCGCGTTCTGAATCAGGATGTTGGTGAAGGCCAATTGCTTGTTGTCGTTGGCCGGATCTGTATGCTTCATGCCGTACTCGGAATACAGATATGTGTTGCTGGCGGCGTCATAATCCAGCTGGGAACCATTGTGGCCAAAGGGAAGGTCCACCAGCGTGCAGTCAATGGAGTCAGACGCTTCAGATAAATCAACCGGGTTCGCTTCGCTGGCAAACTGCCAGTGGGCGCCTGGATAATATTCCGTGTACTCTGTGGAGTATCCGGCGGATTTGAACCGGCTTTCCAGTTCTCCGGTGGTGACATACTCTGTAAATTCCCGGGATTTTCCGTTGTTGATCCGTTTAAAACCGCCGCTTAAGTGATAGACCCAGGGATTTTTTAGAAAAGCGTCAATGTAATAAGGACCTCCGTCATGGACGACTACCGCGTTGTATTCAGGGGCGATCATAAAATTGGTGGGGCGTACGCTTCTGATGCTTCCGAACTGAGTGATCTTGCCCCAGTCTTTTACGATCGCCATAAAACGGGTAATCTCGCCGTTGGCAGTGCTGTTCATCATCTCATAGACGATGTCCGCCTGAGTCAGTCCAAAATGCTGAAGGGCAGTCTTTTCATTATCTACCATGATCGCAACGGGACGCTGGGACTGTAATGATTCGTCGATCCATTCGTTGGTCAGCTCACTGCGGTACATGCCTTCCCGGACTTCTTCTACGGGTTCTTCCTCGGGCTCTTCTTCCGGTTCCTCTTCCGGCTCTGCCTGGTCGGAAATATCTGTGACTGCGGGAGCCGTAGGTTCTTCTTTGCTTCCGCAGCCGGCCAGTGAAGTACATGCCAGGACTGCGGACAGCAAAAGCAGTATCGTTTTTTGCTTCATGTAAATAAATCCTTTCTTCCATGTTCTTTTTCGATTGATTTCATAAGTATACACTATTTTCAAAGATTTTTAAAGATTTAATCACAATTCCATCACAATTCCCTGTTATATTGGTATCATCCAAAGAGGAAAAACATACAATGGAAAGGGGAATATGACAATGTATGATGAAATGAACAATAATACAAACACATATAATTACTCTGATACGAATACGGAAAGCGGTTATATCCATTATGATTCGTCTTCGGCAGCCAAACAGCCAAAGAAAAAGAAAAAAGGCGGTTTTGGAAAGACAGTAGCCAAATGTACAGCGCTTGCTCTGGTATTCGGCAGCGTGTCCAGCGTGGCTTTTATGGGAACGAATTATATAGGAAGGCAGGCTATAGGGGAAGATGTGAATGTCCAGACCCCTTCCTCCGGTTCGGAACTGAATAAAGCAGATACGACGCCTGCCACGACAACGGTGGCCAACAGCAGTTCGGACGTCTATGACGTATCCGATATTGTAAAGAACTGTATGCCGTCGGTGGTGTCCATCACGAATGTGGGTACCACAGAGTTCCAGACCTTTTTCGGCACCTATGAACAGGAAAGCCAGTCCAGCGGTTCCGGAATTATCATCGGAAAGAACGATACGGAGCTTCTGATTGTGACCAACAATCATGTGATCTCCAATGCCAAGGAGATCAGTGTCTATTTTAACTCTGACGGAGAGGACGCGGACGAGGATAATGTCATTTCTGCCAAGATCAAAGGTACGGACGTCAATAAAGACCTGGCGGTCATCTCCGTAGCCCTTGAGGATATTCCGCAGGAAACACTGGATATTGTCAAGATCGCGACCATCGGGGATTCGGCCATGCTGGAGATCGGAGAGCCTGTAGTAGCCATCGGCAACGCCTACGGCTACGGACTGTCTGTCACTTCCGGAATTGTCAGCGCACTGAACCGGGAGGTAAGCGTACAGTCTGACGGTCAGACCATCACGAATAAACTGATTCAGACGGACGCGGCGATTAACCCGGGCAACAGCGGCGGCGCTCTGTTAAACAGTAAGGGAGAACTGATCGGCATTAACTCCGTGAAGTTTATCTCGGAAGACGTGGAGGGCATGGGCTATGCGATTCCCATCAGTGATGTGGAATCCATCATCGGCGATCTGATGAACAAAGTCATGCGCGACCAGGTAAAAGAGGTTGACAGAGGATATCTTGGCATCAATGGTGTGGACGTGACCTCCGATGTCTCTAAAAGCTATGGTATGCCCATAGGCGCGTATGTCGATAAAGTGGTGGACGGCGCGGCTGCGCAGAAAGCGGGTATACAAAAGGGTGATATCATCACCAAGCTGGACGGTTCCAGCATCACCAGTTACAACCAGTTAAAAGAAGCGCTTTCCTATTACGCGGCGGGTGAGACGGTTCCGATTACCATTCAGAGGCTGGACGGCCCTGAATATAAGGAGATTACGCTGGATATTACTTTGAGCACCAGTCTTCAGGCCGGAGTAAAGAGCGAAGAGGAATAAATACAGGATACGGAAAAGGGGCTGCCTATGAAAAATGTGGCAGCCCTTACTTTTTAATAAAATCTTTACTTGTTCCTCCCAAGGCTGTATTATATAATTTATATAACAAAAGTATTTTACATAGAAAAAGGGGAATCCATATGGACACAGAGAATAAGGAACAGGAAATAGAAAAGGAAACAGAAGGCACGGATTACGAAGACGTATGTTTTGTTTGCCACCGTCCTCAGAGTAAGGCCGGAAAGATGATCCATCTGACAAAGGACATCTGCATCTGCCCGGAGTGTATGCAGAGAACCATGGATGTGATGAGTAAGAGCGGGATGGATTACAGCAAGATGGATTTTTCCAGGATGCCCAATATCAGCATGATCAATTTGTCTGATCTGCAGAATATGATCCCCAGGCGGCAGAAAGTGAAGAAAAAATCGCCGCAGACGGATAAGAAGCCGGAGAAAGCTTTCGATATCCGTTCTGTGCCCGCGCCGCACAAGATCAAAGAAAGCCTTGATGAGTATGTGATCGGGCAGGAGAAAGCCAAAAAAGTGATCTCAGTGGCAGTCTATAATCATTACAAACGCGTGGCAGCAGGTACGGACGCGGACAATATCGAGATTGAAAAATCCAATATGCTGATGATCGGACCTACCGGAAGCGGTAAAACTTACCTGGTAAAGATGCTGGCAAAGCTTCTGGATGTGCCGCTGGCTATTGCGGACGCCACATCCCTGACGGAGGCAGGCTATATCGGAGACGATATCGAAAGCGTACTTTCCAAGCTTCTGGCTGCCGCCGACAATGATGTAGAGAAGGCAGAGAGAGGCATCGTATTTATAGACGAAATTGACAAGATCGCCAAAAAAAGAAACACGAATCAGAGAGACGTAAGCGGCGAATCTGTTCAGCAGGGAATGCTGAAGCTTTTGGAGGGCGCGGAAGTGGAAGTGCCGGTGGGAGCCAACAGCAAGAACGCCATGGTGCCTTTGGAGACAATCAATACAAAAAATATCCTGTTTATTTGCGGCGGTGCCTTTCCGGAACTGGAGAATATTATCAAAGAACGGCTGAACAAACAGTCGTCCATCGGATTTTTCGCGGACTTGAAAGACAAGTATGACAATGACAAGAACCTGCTACGCCAGGTGACAGTGGAAGACATCCGTAATTTTGGCATGATTCCGGAATTTATCGGAAGGCTTCCTATTATTTATACGCTGGACGCTCTGGATGAAGACATGATGGTCAGAGTCTTAAAAGAACCAAAAAATGCCATCTTAAAGCAATATCAGAAGCTGTTGGCGTTAGACGAAGTAAAACTGGAATTTACAGAGGAGGCTTTGCGCGCCATCGCGAAAAAGGCGATGGAAAAAGATACAGGCGCACGGGCTTTAAGAGCGATCATAGAAGATTTTATGCTGGATATCATGTATGAGATTCCAAAAGACGAGAATATCGGGCAGGTGACAATTACAGAAGATTATATCGAACACCGGGGAGGCCCCATGATTACCATGCGGGGCATTCCGATGCTTTCGATGCAGGGGTAGAAAATGAGACTTGGATGGCTGCAGCTTGCGCTTGGTCTGTTTCAGGCAGACCTGGCAGTGAAAGAAGAAATAGAAAGAAATCCGGAATTTGACCGTGAACATGTTCTGTGGGACGGCAAAGTCCGGGTGAGAAAATTACATAATGACGGAATGGCCGGCGGGAGACTCAAAGGTCATATGCCGGCATTGATTAAGATCAGCGGCTGTATGACGCTTGGATGTGTGGGGATGTTTTTAAGGCTTCTTGGGAAAGAAGGACATACGACACGAAAGTTAGGCTATGCGTTTTTGACCGGAGGAGCGCTTTCCAATCTGTACGATCGGTGCAGAAGAGGATATGTGGTAGATTATATCAGTTTTGGGACGCCGTTAAAGAAACTGAACAATCTGGTATTTAATCTGTCCGACTTTTTTATACTGACAGGAGCGCTTTTGATATGTTTGGGCCGGACAGATCAGGCAAAAGACTGACAGGCACCTGGTTCTTCGCCTGTCTGTTTGCGCTGGCGGCGGCGCTTCAGACAGCAGCCAGGTATGTGCCGGGGTTTGCCGAAGGGTACGCAGGGTATGTCTATCCGGTTCTTCTGCGGGGGCTGGGAGGCGTAAGCAATCTGTTTCCTTTTGCCCTGGACGAAATACTGATTTATATCCTGGTTCTGATTACGCTTGGGTATCTTGCGGCAGGTATCCGGCATATGATAAGGAAGCAGGAGACGGTAAAGGAGTGGCTGGCAAAGACAATCCGAAGACTTATAAAAGCCGGGATTATATGGTTGTTTTTATTTACGGTCAACTGCGGTGTGAATTATCACAGGACGACTTTTTCCGAGCTGGCGGGGATTCCGGTGGAACTTTCTACGGTCGATGAGCTGGAGGGACTCTGCCTGTGGCTGACAGAGAGGATTGAGAAGACCGCGCCTCAGATCAGGACGCAGGAAAACGGTCTGTGCGCTTTGCCTGATCAGATGCGGGAAAAGACCAGGCAGGCGATGGCAGAGCTTGGCAAGACCTGTCAGCCGCTTGCGGGATGGTACCCGAAAGCAAAGCCGGTATTTACCTGGCGGGTATTGTCCATGGAATCTTTAGAGGGTGTCTCGGGTCCCTATACCATGGAGGCCAATTATAATCCGGATATTCCCGCTCATAACCAGCCGGCAGTACTTTGCCATGAGTTGTCCCATCTGAAAGGCTTTATGAGAGAAGATGAGGCCAATTATATTGCTTATCTTGCCTGTACAGGTTCTGAAGATGCCAATCTGCGGTACAGCGGACTTCTCCTTGCCTATACGCACAGTATCAACGCTTTGTATCGCGCGGATCAGGGACGGTTTTCGGAGGTAAGAAAAAGACTGTGTGAGCAGGCGGAAAGAGACTATGCTTATCACAGAGCCTACTGGAAACAGTTCGAAGGTCCGGTGGCCAAAGTCTCTGATAAAGTGAACAACGCCTATTTAAAGGCGAATGCGCAGAAAGAAGGCAGCAGAAGCTATGGCCGTATGGTGGATCTGCTGCTTGGTGAATACCGGCGGAGGGAAGATTAAAGCATCTTCCCGGCCGGGAGAGTCTGCCCCGGCGCGGGATTAATCGCTGCCCTGGGCTTTGTCAAGGGCAGTCCGGATGGCCCCCATCAGCATCAGAGAAGTATACTGGCTGTCTTCGGAATAAGTAAGGTTATCCAGAGACTGGGCTTTTATGATCTGCTCTGAAAGCGACTCTAAAGCAGGTTCCATCAGCGGATACATGGCTGATACCGTCTCATCTAACTGACGAAAATGGATGGATGAGATATAGTCTTTATCCACCGTGACAGCGATCTCTACAGGGTTGCCTCCGAGAGTCATGGAAGCCGTATATATGCCGGCCGTATATTTGGACGGAAGATCTGTGGCTGCGGCAGGTGCTTTGTCAGAGGAAAACATAAAGACCATCAGCAGAAGGAAAAGGATGCCCAGGGCGACGAAGATGCCCGTATAGATCAGTTCCTTCATGTGGAAAACCCATATTTTTGTTTTGGCGCTCATGGCGAAACTCCTGTATAGAAGATTCTTTGTTATAATTTATGAGGGCGCGAACAGATTTATGAGCGGCGGGATGCCAAAATTTATTGAAAAATCACTTTCTTTTTTTGTTGTTTTGCATTAGTATAGTATTATAGGTATCTAGCATCTAAAAATCTTACGGTTTTTGGCGGATATTTCCGAGGGAGCATGTACAATATCGCCAAAAGAATGTGCGTAAAGGAGAAAAAGTATGATATCAAATCAGATACTCCAAAACACAATTGACGGATTGAAAGGGATTACCAGAATCGATCTTTGTATTCTGGATATTGAAGGGCAGGTGCTGGCTTCTACGGAGCGGGAGCCTGGAAGCCATGAGGACGAGGTTGTTGCATTTACAGCGTCGCCCGCGGATAGTCAGGTAGTCCATGGCTATCAGTTTTTTAAAGTGTTTGACGAAAATCAACTGGAATATATTCTGCTTGCGAAAGGATCCAGTGATGATGTGTACATGGTGGGAAAGATGGCGGCTTTCCAGCTTTCCTGTCTTTTGACTGCTTATAAGGAAAGATTTGATAAAGACAACTTTATCAAAAACCTTCTGCTGGACAATCTTCTGCTGGTGGATATATATAACCGTGCCAAAAAACTGCATATAGCGACAGAAGTCAGGCGTGTAGTGTTTATGATCGAGAGCAGCCGCGAACAGGTGAATGCCGCTTTGGACAATGTGCGCGGTTACTGCGGAGCAAAGTCCAGGGACTTTATCACCGCTGTGGACGAGAAAAACGTGATCGTGGTCAAGGAGCTGGAACCGGATGAGGGGTATGACGAGATGATTGCGGCGGCAAAAGAGATGAGAGCGGCTGTCGTTCAGGGAGATGAGGATATCCATGTGGCAATCGGTACCATTGTGGGAGAGATCAAGGAAGTGTCCCGTTCTTATAAAGAGGCGAGGATGGCTCTGGATGTGGGGCGTATTTTCTTCGGCGACAGGGAGATTATAGCGTACAGCTCTCTTGGCATTGGCCGATTGATTTATCAGCTTCCGATTCCTCTGTGTAAAATGTTTATACGGGAAATTTTCGACGGAAAATCTCCGGATGACTTTGATATGGAGACTTTGACGACGATCAATAAATTTTTTGAGAACAGCCTGAACGTATCCGAAACTTCCAGACAATTGTATATTCACAGAAACACGCTTGTATACCGCCTGGATAAGCTGCAGAAGTCTACAGGGCTGGACCTTCGCGTATTTGAGGATGCCATTACATTCAAGATCGCCCTGATGGTTGTAAAATATATGAAATATATGGAAACACTGGATTACTAGAACATATTATGGGAGGATATCCATGATAAAACTGGATAATGTTGTGAAATCTTATCAGAATGGCGTAGGCGCCATTAACGGGATCAGTCTGTTTATTGACAGGGGAGAGTTTGTTTTCATTGTCGGAGACAGCGGCTCTGGTAAGTCAACATTGATCAAACTGCTTTTAAAAGAACTGGAACCTACAGAAGGAACAATCCGTGTAAACGGTGTGAACCTCGCCCGCATGAAAAAGCGGGCGATTCCCAAGTACCGGCGTAAGATCGGATGTGTGTTTCAGGATTTTCGCCTGTTGAAGGACAGAAACGTATATGAGAATGTGGCGTTTGCCCAGAGGGTTGTGGCTACGCCTACGAGACAGATTAAAAAAGACGTGCCTGCCATGCTGTCTTTGGTGGGACTGGCAGAAAAATACAAATCATTTCCCAGACAGCTTTCCGGCGGAGAGCAGCAGAGAGTGGCGCTGGCCCGCGCGCTGGTGAACAGTCCGGATATTCTGCTGGCGGACGAGCCTACGGGTAACCTGGACCCCAAGACCTCCCGGGAGATCATGAAACTTCTGGAAGAGATTAATGCCCGGGGTACGACGGTGCTTGTGGTGACGCACGATCAGGATATTGTCAATACGCTTAAAAAACGGGTGGTTCGTATGCAGAAAGGGATCATTGTCGGCGATAAAAAAGAAAGCGGGTATATTGGATGAGATTAAGTACGATTGGATACTGCCTGCAGCAGGGAATTAAAAATATCTGGCGGAACAAACTGTTTTCTCTTGCTTCAACGGCGACGATGGCGGCCTGTATCTTTATGTTCGGTGTTTTTTTCTGTATGGTGCAGAACTTTCAGCATATTTTAAGGGAAGTGGAAGAAGGCGTGGGCGTCACCGTTTTTTTTCAGGAGGATACTTCAGAGGACGAGATCCGGGAGATCGGCGAACAGCTGCGTTCGAGGGCGGAGATCCGGGAGATTGTTTATGTGTCTGCAGATGCGACCTGGGAAGAGTATAAAAAGATTTATTTTGCAGAAGCGCCTGAACTTGCGGACGGTTTCGCTTCCGATAACCCGCTGGCAAATCATGCCCATCTGGAAATCTATATGAAAGATGTGGCGCTGCAGCAGGACTTGGTGGATTATCTGTCTTCCATCGAACAGGTAAGAAAGATTAACCGATCCGATAAGGTGGCGGAGATGCTGACCGGATTCAACCGTTTAGTCAGTTATGTGTCTGTAGCGATCATCGGACTTTTGCTGGCGGTAGCTGTCTTTTTGATCAGCAATACGGTCGCGATCGGTATCTCGGTCCGCAAGGAAGAGATCGGTATCATGCGTCTGATCGGGGCGAAGAATTCTTTTATTAAAGCACCTTTTTTAACCGAAGGCATCACTATTGGCCTGATCGGGGCGGCGATTCCGCTGGGTGTTTTGTATTATTTTTATAATCGGCTGATCCTTTATATGGCGACAAAGTTCGATATGCTTACAGGGGTGCTGGATTTTCTTCAGGTCAACGAGCTGTTCCGTGTTCTGGCTCCGGTGGGGCTGATTCTTGGGGTGGGTATCGGCCTGTTCGGCAGTGCGTTTACAATCCAAAGACATCTGAAAGTATAGCGGGAGAAAAGGAATCTATGAAAAGACACAGGTTTCGGCCTTTTCTGGCATGGGTACTTCTGGCGGCCGTTCTCCTGTCCGGTATGGGCGGCCGTACTGCCGCGTGGGCTAAAAAGAGCGCTTCTGACCTGGACGAAGAGATCGATGAACTGGAAGGAAAGAGACAGGATACATTGGATGAAATCCAGTCGCTGAAAGCGGATATTGATTCCGTAGAGCAGAGGATTCAAAGTCTGAAAGAAGCAAGCAGCAATTTACAGGCTTATATTGATCAGCTGGATCGTCAGGTGAATTCTCTTTCTTCCCAGATTTCCGAAATGGAAAAAAAGATAGAGGAAAAAAACCAGGAGATCGAAGCCAAAAAAGAGGAACTGGCGCAGGCGGAAGCCCGGGTGGACGAGCAGTATGAGATGATGAAAAAAAGAATCTGCTATATGTATGAAAACGGAGGTCAGTCTTTTCTTGATCTTCTGTTGGAATCAGGCAGTATAGTGGATATGCTAAGCAGGGCGGAGTATGCGATGAACATCTCCGCCTATGACCGTCAGATGATGGAAAATCTTAAGCAGGCCAGAGATATGATCGCGGAGTATAAGGCGGCTCTGGAGACGGAACAGGAGGAGCAGAAGGAGCTTCTTGCAACGCTTCAGTCTCAGAAAGAGGCTGTGAACCGGGCTGTGAGTGCCAAAACGCAGGAGATTGCCTCTTACCAGGCGCAGATTGGCACTGCTTCGGGAGATCAGGAGGAATATGAGCGCCAGCTGGCAGAACAGGAGAAACTTCTGAATCAGGTCGAACAGCAGATTGCGGCTGCGGCGGCTGCGAAGGCGGCTGCGGAGGACGGAGACGGAGGCGCGTCCGGTTTTGTGTGGCCCTGCCCTGCCAGTCACAGGATTACCAGTTATTTTGGACCAAGATCGGCCCCTGTTCCCGGCGCGTCTACGGACCATAAAGGGATCGACATAGGAGCCGCCGGCGGTTCCCATATTGTGGCGGCTGCGGCCGGCCGTGTAACCACGTCTGCTTACAGCGGTTCCGCAGGCAATTATGTGGTTATTTCTCATGGAAACGGAGTATCAACCGTATATATGCACGCTTCGGCTCTGTATGTGTCCGAAGGAGAAAAGGTCGAGCAGGGGCAGAAGATTGCTGCCGTGGGCTCTACGGGTTTTTCCACAGGGCCGCATCTGCATTTTGGTGTGATTGTTTATGGAAATTATGTAAATCCTTTGAATTATGTTCGTTGACTCTTACATACAATGGAAGGAAGAGAAAAGGAGAGACAACAAATGGAAGACAACAGTAAAAACCACTCTTTTGGAAAAGGACTTGTTGCAGGCATGGTGGCGGCCGCGATTATATTCGGTCTGACCGGCCGTGTGGGAGCGTTTATATCTTCCCGGTTTCCGGGAGGACATGGTTCACAGGAGGAGCGAATAGATGCCAAGCTGGAGGAACTGGACCAGTATATCGACCAGTATTATCTGTTTGATTATGAGGAAACAAATCTGGAAAGCGGAATCTATAAAGGCCTGATGGCGGGACTGGGAGATATCTATACAGGATATTATACGCCGGAAGAGTACGCCAGTTTTATGGAAACCACCAACGGTTCCTACAGCGGAATCGGAGCCATGCTGAGGCAGGATTATAAGAACGGGATCATCACGGTCTACCGGGTATTTGACGGTTCGCCTGCGGCGGAGGCCGGAATAGAAGAAGGTGACATTCTTTATACGGTGAAAGGGGAAGAAGTCACCGGAAAAGATCTTTCTCTGGTCGTGACGGATCTGAAAGGAGAAGAAGGTTCCACAGTGGATATCAGTATCCTCAAAGACCCCTCGGACCCGGCGTCGGAAGCGGCGCTTACATTGACCCGCAGGCATATCGAAGTGCCGACGGTAGAGTTTCAGATGATCGATCAGGAAATCGGCTATATCGCTATTACAGAATTTGAAGATGTGACGGACGATCAGTTTATGGCGGCGCTGGACGCGCTGGAAGCCCAGGGGATGAAAGATCTGGTCATTGACCTTCGGAACAACGGCGGCGGACTGGTAGATGTGACCTGCGCGATTCTGGACCGGCTGCTTCCGGAAGGCCTGATTGTATACACAGAAGATAAATACGGGAACCGTCAGGAAGAAAAGTCTGACGCGGAACATTATTTTGCCGGGGATATGGCAGTTCTGGTCAACGGCAACAGCGCCAGCGCGTCGGAAATCTTCGCGGGGGCCATCAAGGATTATGGTGTCGGTACGCTGGTAGGAACCCAGACCTTCGGAAAGGGGATCGTTCAGAGTCTCTTTCCTTTAAGCGACGGTTCGGCGGTCAAGATGACCGTATCCAGATATTATACGCCCAAAGGCAACAATATTCATGAAGTGGGGATTACGCCTGATGTGTTGATTGAATATGATGAGGACGCAGAAGAGGACAATCAGCTTATGAAGGCACTGGAGATTTTAAGCAAATAAGCAAAGACAGGATAAAAAATAAAAGATTGGCAATAAAAATGATTGCATATCACGAAAAATAGTTATAAAATGTTACTGTTGCAAACGGAAAATTTATAACTGAGGAGAATGATGAGAATGAGTTATGTGGACGAGGTGCTCGCAAGAGTAAAAGAAAAGAATGCGTCGGAACCTGAATTTCTGCAGGCGGCAGAGGAGGTGCTGGACTCTTTAAGGCCGGTCATTGAGGCCAACGAGGAGAAGTACCGCAAAGAGGCTTTGCTTGAGAGACTGGTAGAGCCGGACCGCCAGATCAAATTCCGTGTTCCGTGGGTGGATGATAAGGGCCAGGTACAGGTGAATACCGGTTATCGTGTACAGTTCAACAATGCCATCGGACCGTACAAAGGAGGACTGCGATTACATCCTTCTGTAAATATCGGCATTATTAAATTCCTGGGATTTGAGCAGATTTTTAAAAATTCTCTTACAGGACTTCCCATCGGCGGCGGCAAAGGCGGCTCCGATTTTGACCCCAAAGGGAAATCCGACAGAGAGGTGATGGCGTTCTGCCAGAGCTTTATAACAGAATTATACAAATATATCGGCGCGGATGTGGACGTACCGGCGGGAGATATCGGAACCGGTGCACGCGAGATCGGCTATATGTACGGGCAGTACAAGAGAATTACCGGATTATATGAAGGCGTGCTGACCGGAAAAGGCTTAAGCTTCGGCGGTTCTCTGGCGCGTACGGAGGCGACCGGTTACGGCCTGTTATACATTACCCGCGAACTGCTTAAGTGCCACGGTATGGATATGAAAGACAAAGTCTGCTGTGTATCCGGTTCCGGTAATGTGGCAATCTACGCGACGGAGAAAGCGCAGCAGATGGGCGCGAAAGTTGTGACCGTATCGGATTCCACCGGCTGGATCTATGATCCGGAAGGGATCGATGTGGCGCTTCTGAAAGAGGTAAAAGAAGTGAAACGCGCCCGCCTGACCGAGTATGCGGCTGCAAGAAAGAGCGCCCAGTATCATGAAGGACGCGGCGTATGGCAGGTAAAATGTGATATCGCTCTTCCCTGTGCGACCCAGAACGAGCTTCTGATCGAGGACGCAAAACAGCTTGTTGCCAATGGCTGTGTGGCTGTATGCGAAGGAGCAAATATGCCTGCGACTTTAGAGGCAACCAAATATCTGCAGGACAATAAAGTGCTGTTTATCTGCGGTAAGGCTTCCAATGCGGGCGGCGTAGCTACCTCCGCGCTGGAGATGACCCAGAACAGCGAGCGTTTAAGCTGGACTTTTGAAGAAGTGGATGCAAAGCTTGAGCAGATTATGGTTAATATTTATCATAATATTGACGATGCGGCAAAGCGTTACGGCATGGAAGGAAATTATGTGGCAGGCGCCAATATCGCAGGTTTCGAGAAAGTTGCCAATGCTATGCTGGCCCAGGGCGTGTGCTGACAGTGACATCTAGGTGTTTTTTGAATTCACATACACATAAAAAGAAAGGATATCGTGTGAAAACACGGTATCCTTTCTTTATTAGATAAAAGCAGGATCAGATCTCGAACATCAGGTCGCCATAGGAGGGCATGGGCCATACTTCTTTGTCCACCAGCATTTCCAGCGTGTCGATGGGGCGGCGCAGCGCTTCCATGGCAGGCAGGACAAAATCGTGGTAATAATGTGCTTTGGTTTCGTTGTTTTCGATGGTGGTAGCTTCTTTGGAAACTTCCCGCAGGATTTCCACGGCGCCCCGGGCTTCTTTCAAAAGCACGCTGATATCTTTTAAAAGATCCAGCTGAACCGTCGCGTCCACGCCGATGCTGTTCATGGACTGTACGATGCCGGACAGGGTGCCGGTGTAGCCGATCACGGCCGGGATGATCTGCTTGACGGCCATATCAATCATGGTCAGCGCTTCGATGTTGACTGCCTTGTTGTAAGTTTCATATTTAATCTCGGCACGGGAGTGAAGCTCTGTCGCCGTAAAGACGCCGAAACGCTCGAACATGCGGATGGACTTTTCCGTCACCAGCGCAGGGATGGCGTCAACCATGGAGCGCAGGTTCGGAAGCCCTCTTCTTGCGGCTTCTTCCACCCATTCTTCCGAATAGCCGTTGCCGCCGAAGATGATCTTCCGGTGTTCCGCGATATACTGAATGATCAGATCGTGGAGCGCCGTATCAAAGTCGTCCGCTTTCTCCAGAATATCGCAGGCGTCCGCAAATGCTTCCGCCACGATGGTGTTGATGACCACTGTGGAAGGCGCGATGGAATCCCGGGAACCGACCATACGGAACTCGAACTTGTTGTTTGTAAAGGCAAAGGGGGACGTGCGGTTGCGGTCCGTGGCGTCTTTGATCACATCCGGCAGGGTCTTTACGCCTGTGTGGAGCTTCCCGCCTCTGATACTGTGGGTGGCATTGCCTGTGCTTAGAAGCTGCTCCAACACATCGTCCAACTGTTCGCCCAGGAAGACGGAGATAATCGCAGGCGGCGCTTCGTGGTCGCCCAGACGGTGGTCGTTGCCCACATTGGCGGCGGATTCTCTTAAAAGGTCCGCATGGGTGTCTACCGCTTTTAAAATACATGCCAGGATCAGAAGGAACTGCCGGTTTTCGTGGGGCCTTTTGCCCGGGTCCAGCAGATTGATGCCGTCATCGGTGGTCAAAGACCAGTTGTTATGCTTGCCGGAGCCGTTGACGCCCGCAAAAGGCTTCTCATGCAGCAGGCAGACCAGCCCCTGGCGGACGGCCACTCTTTTTAACGTCTGCATCATAATCTGGTTGTGGTCTGCGGCCACATTGGCCTCCGCGTAGATGGGAGCCAGCTCATGCTGGGCCGGAGCCACTTCGTTATGCTGGGTTTTGGCGGGGACGCCCATCTTCCACAGTTCTTCGTTGACCTGGTGCATAAAAGCGCCCACTCTTTGGCGGATGGTTCCGAAATAATGGTCGTCCAGCTCCTGCCCTTTGGGAGGCATGGCCCCAAACAGGGTGCGCCCGGTGTAGATCAGGTCTTTCCTCTGCAGATATTTCTGCCTGTCGATCAGAAAATATTCCTGTTCCGCGCCGATGGAAGGGGTGACTTTTTTGGATGTAGTGTTGCCGAAAAGTCTCAGGATGCGAAGCGACTGCTGCTGGATGGCTTCCATGGAGCGAAGAAGCGGCGTTTTCTGGTCCAGCGCTTCTCCGGTAAAAGAGCAGAACGCGGTGGGGATACACAGGATGGCGCCTGCGGCGTCTTCCCGAACAAAGGCGGGGGAAGTGCAGTCCCATGTGGTGTAGCCTCTGGCTTCAAAGGTGGCGCGAAGGCCGCCGGAGGGGAAGGAAGAAGCGTCCGGTTCTCCCTTGATCAGATCTTTCCCGGAGAATTCCATCAGGACAGAACCGTCTTCCTTGGGAGGGGTTAAGAAAGAGTCGTGTTTTTCGGCGGTGACGCCGGTCAGCGGCTGAAACCAGTGGGTGTAATGGGTCGCGCCTTTTTCGATGGCCCATTTTTTGATGGCGGCCGCCACCACGTCCGCGATGGCCGGGTCTAAATCTTTCCTGCCCTCGATGGTTTTGCGAAGTTCATAATAGATGGTCTTCGGAAGATACTGACGCATGGCTTTGTCATTGAATACGTTGGTTCCGAAGAGATCCATAATTGAAGCTGTATTTTCCATAGATGATCCTTTCTCTTAATGGCTGTTTAAAAAATTTCTATCCATTTAAGATACAATATCCCGTCCAAAAGTACAATAGAAAATGAAAAAAGTTTATGATTGTATTCTGCGGATAAATTTCCTATAATATAGCTATGACATAGAGAAATTATAAGAGAAAAGGAGATGCAGCATATGGGATTGAATGATACGCCTTTGGCCAATCGAACGCATATCGGGTTTTTCGGGAGACGAAATGCGGGAAAGTCCAGCGTGGTGAACGGCGTGACCGGTCAGGAACTGGCGGTGGTATCCGATACGAAAGGGACCACGACGGACCCGGTCTCAAAGACGATGGAACTTCTTCCTCTGGGACCTGTGGTGATCATTGATACGCCCGGGTACGATGATGAGGGAAGCCTGGGAGAAAAACGGATCAAAAAGACAAAACAGGTTTTAAATAAGACGGATATCGCGGTGCTGGTGCTGGACGCCACGCTGGGAAAAGGCGCCTGTGAGGAGGAACTGATCCGTCTGTTTAAGGAAAAAGAGATACCATATCTTCTGATCTACAATAAGGCAGACCTGTTGGAGCAGATTCCCCGGGCGGGCAGCGATGAGATTTATGTAAGCGCTCTGGAAGGGAAAGGCATGTGGGAGTTAAAAGAGCGGCTCGGCGCGCTGGCGCCCAAAGAAGGCGCAGGGGTACGGCTGGTGGCGGACCTGATCGAGCCGAAGGACTTTGTGGTGCTGGTGACGCCCATTGATTCGGCCGCGCCCAAAGGACGTATGATCCTGCCCCAGCAGCAGGCCATCCGGGATGTGCTGGACGCGGACGCCACGGCGGTCGTGGTGAAAGAGTCAGAACTAAAAGAGACGCTTGCTTCTCTGGGAAGAAAGCCTTCTTTGGCAGTGACGGACAGCCAGGCCTTCGAGCGCGTGTCCCGGGATACGCCGGAGGATATTCCGCTTACGTCCTTCTCCATCCTGATGGCGCGGTATAAAGGGATTCTGGATTATACGGTTCCCGGGGCGGCTGCCATCGACCGGCTGAAGGATCAGGATACGGTACTGATCGCGGAAGGGTGTACCCACCATCGCCAGTGCGGGGATATAGGAACGGTGAAATTACCGGCCTGGCTTAAAAAACATACAGGGAAAGAACTGTCCTTTGCGTTCTGTTCGGGGACGGAATTTCCGGAAGACCTGTCGCCCTATGGGCTTGTCCTGCACTGCGGCGGCTGTATGCTGAATGAAAGAGAAGTCCGTTACCGGATGAAGTGCGCCAGGGATCAGGGGGTTCCTATGACCAATTACGGCGTGGCCATTGCCCATATGCACGGCATTCTGAAACGGAGCATATCCATGTTTCCCCATCTTCTGGAGACATTTTCGGATTGAGAGGTGAAGGATGAAGGTTTCTACAAGAGGCAGATATGCCCTTCGGATCATGCTGGATCTGGCGCTGTCGGATTCGGGCCGTCCGGTCCGGGTCAAAGAGATCGCCGAGCGGCAGGAAATATCGGAAAAATATATGGAACAGATCATATCCGTTTTAAATAAGGCAGGATATGTGCGAAGTATCCGGGGACCCCAGGGCGGGTATTTCCTGGCGAAAAAGCCGGAGGAATACACAGTCGGTATGATTCTGCGTCTGACGGAGGGGAGTATGTCGCCGGTGGAGTGCCTGGAATATGAGGACCACTGTACGAGGCAGGAAGACTGTGTGACGTTCCTTCTGTGGAAAAAGCTGGACGAGGCCATACGGGGCGTGATCGATGAAGTGACGTTGGAAGACCTGGTCAGCTGGAGCAGAGGACAGGATTACTCCATCTGATCGGTTTGGAAAGGCTTATTAAGGCGAAGAAGAATCAAAAAAGACCAAAAGCAGGATTGTATCCTGTTCTCATTTGTGCTAAAATGCAGAAATAGTGCGAAAAATAAGCTGTTTTTTGCAGAGTAAAAGTAGAATGAGAGGGAGACTATAAGATGATATCTGCTAAAGTGTTAATGCTTTTGGCCATTGTCGTTTACCTGATTGTCGTGGTGGGAATCGGGGCGGCCCTGGCTAAGAAAAACCGTACAACAGAGGAATTTTACCTGGGAGGCCGTAAACTGGGGCCTTTTGTCACGGCAATGAGCGCGGAAGCGTCCGATATGAGCAGCTGGCTTTTGATGGGGCTTCCGGGTGTGGCGTATGTGACCGGTCTGGCGGATGCCGCATGGACGGCCATCGGGCTTGCCGTCGGTACTTATATTAACTGGCTGGTGGTGGCGAAGAGGCTGCGCCACTATACCCGTGAGGCAGGCAACGCGACCACGCTTCCGCTGTTTTTTTCCAACCGATACAGAGACGAGAAGAAATTTTTGTCTGTCCTGGCGGCAGTACTGATCATTATATTTTTTGTGCCTTATACGGCTTCCGGGTTTGCCGCCTGCGGAAAACTTTTTTCCAGCCTGTTTGGATGGGATTATCTGCCGGCCATGATCGTCAGTGCCGTGGTCATCGTAGCCTATACGACCCTCGGCGGTTTTCTGGCGGCAAGTACTTCCGACTTTTTGCAGAGTATTATTATGACCATCGCGATTCTGGTGGTGTTTGGCTTCGGCATCAATAATGTGGGCAGCTTCGGCGCGATCATTGACAATGCCCGCTCGATGGCGGGATATTTCAGCCTGACACAGATCTATGATCCGGCTACGGGTACCGCGGCTCCTTATGGCGCGCTGACCATCGCGTCCATGCTTGCCTGGGGGCTTGGATATTTCGGTATGCCTCATGTGCTGCTGCGTTTTATGGCCATTGAGGACGCGAAGAAACTGACGCTTTCCAGACGTGTGGCGTCTGTCTGGGTGGTAATCTCCATGGCTGTGGCGATCTTTATCGGTGTGATCGGCAATGCCATGACAAACACAGGTTCCATTCCGGCGCTGGAAGATTCCGAGACGATTATTATTACCATTGCGGATCTGATCTCCCGGCACGGCGTGTTGGCGGCTCTGGTGGCAGGCGTGATCCTGGCGGGTATCCTGGCAGCCACCATGTCAACGGCGGATTCTCAGCTTCTCGCTGCGTCCTCCAGCGCTTCCCAGAATATTTTAAAAGAAGTGTTTGTGAAAGATATGGACGAGAAGACAGGAATGCTCACAGCGCGGATGACCGTGCTGGTGATTGCGGTGATCGGCGTGTTTATCGCAAGAGATTCCAACAGCTCTGTATTCCAGATCGTATCTTTTGCCTGGGCAGGGTTTGGCGCTTCTTTCGGGCCTCTTGTGCTGATGGCCCTGTTCTGGAAGCGCTCCAACAGGCAGGGCGCTCTGTGGGGAATGCTGAGCGGCGGCGTTATGGTTTTTGTATGGAAATTCCTGGTGCGCCCCATGGGCGGCGTGCTGGGCATCTATGAACTGCTTCCGGCATTTCTGGTTGGGCTTGCGGTACATGTGGCGGTGAGTCTTGCGACAGCCGAGCCGTCCAAAGAGATCCAGGACGAATTTGACCGGGTAGCGGCAATGAAATAAAAAACAGGGAGGGACAAGTATCCCTCCCTTATGTGTTTTTAGGGCATTTCCTTTTTGCGCATATAGTGTTATACTGTTATAAGGATGAAAGCGGAAGGAAAGGTATGGTGCAAGATGGAAAAGGAACTGGTATACCAGGTATTGGGAATCCGCGGGCTGACAGATGAACGGAGCATAAAAGCAGCTTATATGCAGAAATTAAAAGGAACGAATCCTGAAGACGATCCGGAGGGCTTTCGGAAGCTTCGGGAGGCTTACGAGCAGGCATTGGAACTGCTGCGCAGGTCCGAAGAAGAAAAAGAAGAACAGCCGAAGACAGAGAAAGATATCTGGATCGCCAAAGTAGATAAAGTATATAAAAACTACAAAAGCAGAGGAAATGTGGAAGCGTGGAAGGCGCTTTTTGAGGATGAGTACTGCCAGAGTCTGGACACTTCCCTGGAAGCAAGGGACGCCATGCTTGGATATCTGATGTCCTGTTTTTATTTGCCCAGAGAGATCTGGCAAAGTCTGGACCGTGAATTTCAGATTATGGAAGACTATGACAATCTGAAGGAACGTTACCCGGAAGACTTTCTGGAATATATAAAGCATTATGTGCAGTATGATTATTATGTGGACTTTGACAAAATGCGTCTGAGAGACGATACACTGTCCGAAGACGATACGAACGTAGACGAGTATATCCGGACCTATCAGGATTTAAGAGGGCTGTGCGATCAGGGGGAGTGGAAGCAGGCGGAAGAAAAGCTTTCCGATATTGCGGCTTATGGCGTCTGGTATCCCTGGGAAGACGCGGAGCGGGTGCGTGTGCTGGAGGCAAACGGAGAGTTAAAGCAGGCGGATGCTCTGGCACAGAAACTGATCGCCGACTGGCCGGAGGATCAGTATCTGCTTCTTCGGGCGGCGAATGTGAAATGGACGCTGGGGGAGAAGGAGGAAGCTTTTGCCCTGTGGAGCCGGTCACCGGATAATTATGACGCCAGGATCGGGCTCATCAAATATTATCTGGAAAATGAAGAAACCGCGGAAAAAGCAAAAGACATGGCGCTGGATATATGGGAGCAGGACGGATCCGGCCAGCGGGTGGACGAATATATTAAGCGAGCCAATGAACTGCTGCTGAATCAGTACGGGCGCAGGATGACAGAGCTGGAAGACGGGCCGGAAAAAGACGCGGTTCTTCTGGAGATCGCATGGTGTAAATATCAGGACCGGGAGATGGAAGAATCCATCCGCATTCTGGATGATCTGGAGCCGGCGGATGATATCTATTACAGTTACCACAATCTGAAAGGCCGCGTACTGGCGGCTCTGGGGAAGAATAAAGAAGCAGTACCGGAGCTGAGGGTCTGGCTGTCCATGATCCTGGAAACTGTGGATGACGGAAGCGAGGAGTCACAGAAACGGCTGCGCAGAAAAGGCACGGCGTATCTGATGCTGGGCTTCTGCCTGAGTAAGATTGAAGAATATGACGAAGCGGTGGAAATGCTTAAGAGGGCGGAAGAGGAGATCACCGACCTGTCGGAAAAATACGGGGCCATGAATACGCTGGCGGAAACGTATCTTAGCATGGAAGAGTATGAGCGCGCCGTGGACAAGTGCGACCAGATCATAGCCGGGGAAAGCGGTTATTATCCGGCTTATGTGAACCGTCAGAAAGCATACTTTGAAATGCAGAAATCCCAGGGGGTAGTGGATGACTATTACCGCGCGGTGGAGATCTACCCGGGGTATTATATGCCGTATCTGCTGGCGGCCAAAGTGTTCTTTTTCTGCCGTCAGTATGAAGACGCCAAAGGGGTTCTTGCGCGCGCGGCGGAGAATGAAGTGGAGTTCAGCGACGAAATGAAGCTGTTCCAGGTGAAGATTCTTCGGAACCTGGCCCAGAGTGAACAGGAGCGGGAGGAACCCATGCGTATTCTCCAGGAGCTTAAAAAGTCCGTGAACCCGGAAGAGACGGATCTGGAGGACACGTCTGAGATTGAATATGAGACGGCGCTTCTGTACTGGGATAACGGCCAGTTGGATACAGCGCTTAAGCATCTGGGGACGGCGATCCGTCAGAACCCGTCCAGGGGACAGTACTTTATGGTAAAAGGCGACCTGCTTCGCCAGAAAGACCAGTACAAAGAGGCCCTGTCGGCCTATCAGACCGCCAAAGAAGATTATGAAGGGACCGCGGTATATTATTATGGAGTCGGCTGCTGTCATGAAGGCCTGGAGGACAGTGAGACGGCGCTTTCGTACTTTATGAAAGCGGCAGAGCAGGACGCCGGATACCGGGATGTGAACGAGAAAATCTCGGATATCTATATGGAAAGATATAAGACAGGATACGATCCGGAAGATTTTTCCAGGGCCATGATCTATATAAAACATGAGGTGGAAAACTGGGAGAACTGCTATATACTGGTTCACCGGGGACTTATGTATATGGAAGTCATGCAGCTGGAAAAAGCCATAGAAGACTTTGAAAAAGCGCTGACGTACCAGCCGGACGACTGGGCCGCCTATAATAATATGGGATACTGCTATAAACATAAAGGCGATTATAAAAAGAGTATCGAGATGTATGAAAAGTCTCTGGAGGCGTTGAGACAAAGGAACGACAAGCGTGTGCTTCCCTACAGCAATATGGCGGACTGCTATGAGATCCTGGGCGAGTATGAGCGCGCGGTGGACTGTTATGAAAAAGATCTTGAATGGTATCCGGACCGTATCTCCTTCTATCAGGAGATCGGGGATATGTATTATTATATGGGGGATTACCAGAAGGCAATCAAAAGCTATGAGACGGCAGGCTCCAAATGGCAGAATAAAGAGTACCTGATCAAGATCGGCGATGCCCAGTTTGCCCAGGGGAAGCTTCTTCGGGCAAAAGGAAATTACAAAAAGGCCATTCAGACGGCAGATCCCAGGGGGGACGCCTATTACCGGTACAATGATTATGCGGAACGTCTGATCACCCAGTATTTTGACTATAAAGGCGCCATTGCGATCCTTCAGAAGGCAAACCAGGGGTTGTTAAAGGGAGACTGGAACGCTTCGAGAAACGCCCACGGAACCAATGAACGGTTTCAGGCCAGGGCGTATTATCTGTCCGGCAATCTGAAAGAGGCAGCCGCCCATGCAAAAAAAGCACTGGAACTGTACCTTGCGGATGCCCATTCGGAGGAAGCGTATCTGGAATATCCGGTCAGCCGCCCGCTGCATCTGTCCCGGGTCGGAGAATGTTATCTGTATATGGGACAGACAGAGAAAGCCTATGAACTGTTCGGGCAGATGGGCAGCGGTTATCGGTGTGAACACTGCCGCTTCGGGGAATGCTACGAAAAATACCGGAATCTTGGACTGTACTACCTGGGCCTTGGCGGAAAATATAAAAGGGACGCTCTGGAGCATTACGAAAAGGCCTTAAGCATCAGCATGCACGATCTGGAACTGAAAGAAATGGTCAAAAAACTTCGTAAGGAGACAGGAAAATAGATGATAGTAGGAATTGATCTTGGGACAACGAACAGCCTTGTGGCTTATTATACAGAAGACGGGCCGAAGATTATCCCAAACCGGCTCGGAAAATCCATGACTCCGTCGGTGGTAGGCATCGATGAAGAAGGACAGATCTATGTGGGTGAATCGGCGATGGAACAAATGCTGCTTCATCCGGACAGAGGCGCTTCCCTGTTCAAGAGGAGCATGGGCAGCAACCGTAAATTTACATTGGGCAGTAAATCTTTTACGGCGGAAGAACTGTCCTCTTTCGTGCTGCGTTTTCTGAAAGAAGACGCGGAAGCCTATCTGGGAGAGACGGTGACGGAGGCCGTAATCAGTGTGCCCGCCTATTTTAACGACGCCAGAAGACGCGCCACCAAGCGGGCCGGGGAACTGGCAGGGCTGAAAGTAGAGCGTATTATCAGCGAGCCCACGGCGGCAGCGATTGCTTACGGACTGTGGCAGCAAAAGGGCCAGGCAAGGTTTCTTGTGTTTGACCTGGGCGGCGGTACGTTTGACGTATCCATACTGGAGCTTTATGATACCATATTGGAAGTACACGCGGTGGCGGGCGATAATTTCCTTGGAGGGGAAGATTTCACGGCCGTATTAGAGAAGATGTTTTATGAGGAATTTCCCCAGATTGACCGGTTTTCCCTGAATGAGAAGACATGCGCCCATATTAGAAAACAGGCGGAACTGTGCAAGATGGGGTTTGGGCAGTCCCGCTCATCGGTCATGAAGTGTAATGTAAAAGGCGAAGAATATACATTTACAGTAGAGCTTTCGGATTATGAGGAAGCCTGTGAAGAGCTTCTGGACAGAATCCGCCAGCCGGTCAAAAGGAGCTTAAAAGATGCCCATATCCGCCTGTCGGATATTGACAAAGTGGTCCTGGTAGGCGGCGCCACCAAGTCTCCGGTGATCCGTAAATTTGCCGGAAAACTGTTTCATATGATACCGGATACCAATGTGAATCCGGATGAAACGGTAGCGCTGGGGGCGGCGATCCAGGCTGCCATGAAAGAGAGAAAAGACAGTGTCCGCGAGGTCATCCTGACCGATGTCTGTCCCTTTACCCTGGGTACGGAGGTGGTCAGAGAATACGAGGAACACCGGTTTGAGGACGGCGTGTTCCTGCCGATTATTGAGAGGAACACGGTGATCCCGGCCAGCCGTACGGAACGTCTGTATACGGTGAGAGATAATCAGACCAAAATAAGGGTTCATATCCTTCAGGGTGAAAGCCGGTTTGCCGCCAACAATCTGTCTTTAGGGGAGCTTTTTATCGAAGTGCCTGCCGGGAAAGCCGGGGAAGAAGCGGTGGATGTCACCTATACTTATGATATCAACTCGATCCTGGAAGTGGAGATCAAATCTGTTTCGGACGGCAAGAAGGTGCGGCAGGTATTCAAAGACCAGGGCCTTGATATGAGTGAGGAAGAGATAGAGGAACGCCTGGAGACACTGTCTTACTTAAAAATCCATCCCAGGGAGAAAGAAGAGAACAAATTCCTGTTGCTCCGGGGAGAGAGGATCTATGAGGAAAGCCTGGGGATTAAGCGTGCCCAGGCGGAGCGTGTTCTCAGGAATTTTGAACATGCACTGGATTCTTATGACGGGGACCGGATTGCAGAAGCAAAGCAGGAACTGATCGAATTTCTGGAGAAACATGACGAGTGGGAGTAGGAACATGGACTTGCAGCAGATGCTTTATGCCATGTGGGAGGCAGACCCCTATAAAGCTGTCATAAGCAACCCTGTCCCGGAGGCGGAGTCCGGCTTTCATAAGCTGGTAATGAACCGCCTCGGGACAGGCTGGCAGGTGGAAAAATATACAAAAACACAGGTATTTCACGAGAATCTGTCCGGGGAGGAAGCGTTTGCGTATCTTCTGGAGTGTATGCGCGGAAGTTTCAGACAGTGCAATGCCTGGGACGAAAAGAAAGAGTATACAATCCGGGTATCCAAAGGCGGGAAAGTCTCCTGTCAGAAGAAAAAGGCGGAAAGGCCGCCGAAGGCAAAGGCTTCCCATGATCGTAAGAAGAATTACATACTGCAGGAAGGGACTGTGATCCCGCCGCTGAAAGATATGGGCATTTTTACCGCCGAGGGGAAAGTTGTGCGTTCCATGTACGATAAGTACAAACAGATTAACAGATTTGTGGAGCTGATAGAGGACGAGATCGACTGCCTTCCCAAAGACCGAACGATCAATGTGATCGACTTTGGGTGCGGAAAATCCTATCTGACATTTATTCTTTATTATTACCTTACAGAAGTAAGAATGATGGACGTGCATATGGTGGGTCTGGATCTGAAAGCGGACGTCATTGAAAACTGTAACCGCGCGGCAGAAAAGTATGGCTATGAAAAACTGCATTTTGAGGTTGGGGATATTCACGGGTATGAAGCTCCCGGTCCCGTGGATATGGTAATTTCCCTTCATGCCTGCGATACGGCCACAGACTACGCTCTTTATCATGCGGTCCGATGGAAAGCGAAACTGATCTTCTCGGTTCCCTGCTGTCAGCATGAGCTGAACCGGCAGATGGAGAGTGAGGAATATGCCCTGCTGACCCGTTACGGCATTGTAAAAGAACGCATCGCGGCCCTGATGACGGATGCCATACGCGGAAATCTTCTGACAGAGTGCGGATATAAAACGCAGCTTCTGGAGTTTGTCGATCTTTCCCATACGCCTAAAAATGTACTGATCCGGGCGGTGCGGACCGTGCTTCCCAGGTCGGTCAGAATAAAAGCCCGTCAGGAAGTAGAAGCTGTAAAGCAACAGTTTGGTTTTCGTCCCAAACTGGACGAGTTGCTTGTCGGGGATATAAGAGAGGAGAATACCTATGGATAAAATCCTGGTGATTGATGACAGCGCTGTACAGGCGGAATTTATAAAAAACATGCTGCAGGACGATTATGACGTGACTGTATGCCAAACGGCGGAAAAGGGGCTTCAATGTGCGAGGACAGGCGTATATTCACTGATTCTTCTGGATGTGATCATGCCGGGAATGAGCGGGTTTACTCTGCTCAAGGAGCTGCAGGAAACGGCACTTACCAGGCACTTCCCGGTGATTCTGATCACCAGCCTTGATGACACGGAAAATGAAGAACGGGGACTTATATTAGGAGCGGTGGACTATATCACCAAACCGTTTAATCCTGTGATTGTAAAAGCAAGAGTCAACACCCATATCCGGCTGTTCAATTATCAGATGCGTTACAGGGAGCAGGCCATGCTGGATGAGCTGACCGGCGTTGCCAATCGAAGAAGTTATGAAAATAACAGCCTGATGAAGTGGCAGGAAGCGATCCGTTTCGAAGTCTCTTTTTCGGTCTGCATGATTGATGTGGATAAATTCAAAGTATACAACGATACGTTCGGACATCCGGCAGGGGATAAAGTGCTGACTGCGGTGGCAAAGGTGGTATCTTCTTATTTGAAACGTGCCACTGACTTTTTTGCCCGCTATGGAGGAGAAGAGTTTGTCGCGATTTTCTTAAACAACAGTCCTAAAGGAGCCTATGAATTTATGAAAAGAATCCGTCAGGCGGTGGAAAATCTGCATATTCCTCACAACCCTTCCGTGTCTGAATGGGTTACGATCAGCGTCGGCGGGTACACGCTTTTTCCAAGAGAAGGGGATTCTTATGAAGACTGCCTGAAGATTGCGGACAATATGCTGTATGAGGCAAAAGGAACCGGCAGAAATATGGTAGTGTGGTCTAATGAAAAAAAGGAAAAGTGGCGGGAGAAATAAAAACCGGGCATCTGCTCCTGACGGTCAGGGGAGATGCCCGGCTTTTGGTCTATTTGTTGTAAGATAAAGCTGCTTCTACGAATCCTTTGAATAAAGGATGCGGTCTGTTGGGCCTGGATTTCAGTTCCGGATGTGCTTGGGTTGCGATGAAAAACGGGTGATCTTTTAACTCAATCATTTCCACGATCCGTCCGTCAGGTGAAAGCCCGGATAAGACCATGCCGTGTTCCGTGAGGACAGCGCGGTAATCGTTATTCACCTCATAACGGTGTCTGTGACGCTCATGGATCAGTTCTTCCCCATATAAAGCGTAGGCTTTGCTGGAAGTCAACAGGACACAGGGGCAGGAGCCAAGCCGCAGCGTTCCTCCGATATCCTCCACACCGTTCTGATCCGGCATCAGCGCAATGACCGGATGGGGTGTGGACGGATTTAATTCGATGCTGTGAGCGTCCTCCAAACCTGCCACATGGCGGGCGTATTCCACGATTGCAAGCTGCATACCAAGGCACAGTCCCAGAAACGGTATATTGTGTTCCCTTGCATACCGGATGGCGATGATCTTTCCGTCGATGCCCCGGTCTCCAAAGCCGCCCGGTACCAGGATGCCGCTTACGCCTTTGAACAGTTCTTCCGCGTTCTCCTCTGTGACCTGTTCGGAGTCGATCCACTTAATATTGACCACCGCGTGGTTGTCGATTCCACCGTGCTTTAAGGCTTCCACCACAGAAATATAGGCGTCGTGGAGCTGGATGTATTTACCCACCAGGGCTACGGTCACTTCGGTCACCGGATTACGCAGTTTATTCACCATCTCGGTCCAGTCGCTTAAGTCGGGTTCGGGACACGGAAGTTTTAAACATTCGCAGGCTACCTGGGCCAGATGTTCCTCTTCCATGGCAAGGGGAGCCTCATACAGATATTCTACATCCAGATTCTGCAGTACATGGTTCTTGGGTACGTTGCAGAACAGAGCGATTTTGTCTTTGATTCCACGTTCCAGAGGATGTTCCGTGCGGCATACGATGATGTCCGGCTGAATCCCCATGCCCTGGAGTTCTTTGACAGAAGCCTGGGTGGGCTTGGTCTTCATCTCACCGGAGGCTTTCAGATAGGGAATCAGCGTCACATGGATAATAATGGCGTTTTCATGGCCGATCTCATGCTGGAACTGGCGTATGGCTTCCAGGAAGGGCTGGCTTTCAATGTCGCCTACCGTGCCGCCGGTCTCGATGATCGCGATATGCATGTCCTCCGAGGTGAAGTTGCGGTAAAAACGGCTCTTGATTTCATTGGTAATATGGGGGATTACCTGTACCGTTCCGCCGCCGTAATCGCCCCGCCTTTCTTTCTGAAGCACGGACCAGTATACTTTGCCTGTGGTGACATTGGAGTTTTTATCCAGGCTTTCGTCAATGAAACGCTCGTAGTGACCTAAATCAAGGTCTGTCTCCGCGCCGTCGTCCGTGACAAATACTTCACCGTGCTGCACCGGATTCATGGTTCCGGGATCTATGTTGATATAGGGATCAAATTTCTGCATGGTGACCTTGTAGCCGCGCGCTTTTAAAAGCCGTCCCAGAGAAGCCGCGGTGATTCCTTTTCCCAGACCGGACACCACTCCGCCTGTAACAAACACATATTTAACTGGCATATATTGATTCCTCCCAAAGTAATATGACGTCGATATATTTTTTTATTATAGCGTATGCGTTGTAAAAAATCCACCTAAAAACAGCCCAATTTTATATTTATTTTATAAAAAGAAGAAAAAAATTCGCGCGTCGTGTATTGATTTATAAATGAAGGTTCACTATAATAAGAAGTGCTACGCGCAAGGAGGAAAAAGATGAGTAATAATAACACTCCAGCAGGAAATGGAGATAAAAACCCGAAAGGGCCAATGAACCGGCAGAATGTTGTCATATTTCTGGTTTTTATGCTGGTAAGCTTTATGGTACTTAGCTTTATACAGAACTCATTAAAAGATGCGAGCACGAAAGAAATTACTTATGATGCTTTTATTGAGATGCTGAATGAAGATAAGGTGGAAAAAGTAGAGGATACCGGACTGACCTGGAAGATCACGCCGACAGAACAGCCCCTTGAGAATGTGGATATCACATATTTCACAGGTAAGATGGACGACGATGAGCTGCTTCCCCTTCTGAAAGAAAAGGGAGTCGAGATTACACCCTATATCCAGGATACCATATCCGCCCTGGTCTGGCAGGTAGTATGGAGCCTGCTTCCGCTTCTGTTGATCTGGGTGGCATTCGGATACTTAATGCGCCGCATGGGCGGCGGAAGCATGATGGGGGTCGGCAAAAGCAAAGCCAAGGTCTATATTGAGAAAGAGACCGGCGTGACCTTCAAAGATGTGGCCGGCCAGGAAGAGGCCAAAGAATCTTTGGTGGAAGTAGTGGATTTCCTTCATAATCCGGAGCGTTACGCCGAGATCGGGGCGAAACTGCCCAAAGGCGCGCTGCTGGTAGGCCCGCCGGGTACAGGTAAGACGCTGCTGGCAAAGGCGGTGGCAGGGGAGGCCCATGTGCCCTTTTTTTCTTTGTCGGGTTCCGATTTTGTAGAGATGTTTGTGGGCGTGGGTGCTTCCCGCGTGCGGGATCTTTTTGACGAAGCGAAAAAAAACGCTCCCTGCATTATATTTATCGACGAGATTGATGCCATCGGAAAAAGCCGCGACTCCCGCATGGGCGGCAACGACGAGCGGGAGCAGACGTTAAATCAGCTTCTGGCAGAAATGGACGGTTTTGAAAGCAGCAAGGCATGCCTTGTGCTGGCCGCCACCAATCGTCCGGAAGTGCTGGATCAGGCGCTTCTTCGTCCCGGTCGTTTTGACAGGCGGATCATCGTGGAGCGGCCGGACTTAAAAGGCCGTGTGGACGTATTAAAAGTGCATGCAAAGAATGTGCGTCTGGACGAGACAGTGGATCTGGACGCCATCGCGCTGGCTACCAGCGGCGCTGTAGGCTCCGATCTTGCCAATATGATCAACGAAGCTGCTATCCTGGCTGTGAAGAACGGCCGCCAGGCCGTATCGCAGAGAGACCTGTTCGAGGCGGTGGAAGTGGTGCTGATGGGTAAGGAGAAAAAAGACCGTATTTTAAGCGCGGAGGAACGCAGGATCGTATCTTATCACGAAGTAGGCCACGCGCTTGTAAGCGCGCTCCAAAAAGACGCGGAGCCGGTGCAGAAGATCACGATCGTTCCCCGTACCATGGGCGCCCTGGGTTATGTCATGCATGTGCCGGAGGAAGAGAAGTACTTAAATACCCAGAAAGAGATTGAAGCCATGCTGGTGGGATATCTGGGAGGACGCGCGGCGGAGGAGCTGGTGTTTGAGACTGTGACCACAGGCGCCGCCAATGATATCCAGCAGGCTACCAAACTGGCCAGGGCCATGGTTACCCAGTACGGTATGTCCGAGAAGTTCGGGCTGATGGGTCTGGAGCAAAAAGAAAGCATGTATCTGAATACAGGTACTGTATTAAACTGCAGCGACGAGACGGCGGCGGATGTGGATTCCGAAGTGATGCGGATCTTAAAAGAATCTTATGAGGAGGCCAAGCGGCTTCTGTCCCAGAACAGAGACTGCCTGGATAAGATCGCCGAGTTCCTGATCGAGAAAGAGACCATCACAGGTAAGGAATTTATGGATATTTTCCGAAAAGTAAAGGACGGAGAGGAAGAATACCGGCAGGAAGAACTGATCTTTGCCGAATAAGTAAAAGGAGGGCTGTCTTCGGATCGGGAGACGGCCTTTCTTAAGTGGGAGGAGGGAAGCAGGGTGGCGTTTGACATTGAGGAGGAGCTGAAAAAACTGCCGGCAAAACCGGGCGTTTATCTGATGCATGACGAGAAAGACGCCATTATCTATGTGGGGAAAGCGATCTCCCTTAAAAACCGTGTGCGCCAGTATTTTCAGTCCAGCCGGAATAAAGGCGTGAAGATCGAGCAGATGGTGACCCATATCGCCAGGTTCGAGTATATCATTACGGATTCGGAGCTGGAAGCTCTGGTATTGGAGTGCAACCTGATCAAAGAACATCGTCCTAAGTACAATACCATGCTTATGGACGACAAGACGTATCCCTTTATAAAAGTAACCGTTCAGGAAGATTATCCCAGGGTGCTTTTCTGCCGTCAGATGCATAAGGATAAGGCAAAATATTTCGGACCCTACACCAGCGCGGGGGCGGTGAAGGACACCATTGACCTGATACATAAACTGTACGGGATTCGCACCTGCAATAAAGCGCTGCCCAGGATGCAGGGCAAAGAACGTCCCTGCCTGAATTACCATATCCATCAGTGCCCGGCGCCCTGTCAGGGGTATATAACGAAGGAAGCCTACGGCGAAGCGGTGAAAAAGGCTCTTTCTTTTTTAAACGGGAACTATGCGCAGATTCTGGAAGAGCTGGAGGGCAAGATGCAGAAAGCTTCCGAAGAACTGGAGTTTGAGAAGGCCATTGAATACAGGGAGCTTTTGGGGAGTGTAAGCAAGATTGCCCAGAAGCAGAAGATTACCAGCAGCGATATGGAAGATAAAGACGTGGTTGCCATGGCAACGGATCAAGAAGACGCGGTGGTGCAGATCTTCTTTGTCCGGGACGGCCGGCTGATCGGTAGAGATCATTTCTGTCTTCATATCGCGGCGGACGATGAAAAAGAGGAGATCCTTGCCACTTTTTTAAAACAGTTTTACGCGGGGACGCCTTATATTCCCAGGCAGTTGATGATCCAGTATGAGATCGGCGAAAAAGAAGTCATAGAGGAATGGTTAAGCGCCAGAAAAGGGCAGAAAGTGCATATACAGGTACCCAAAAAAGGGCAGAAGGAAAAGCTGGTGGAACTGGCCCAGAAGAATGCCGAGATGGTGCTGACTCAGGATAAAGAAAGGATCAGGCGGGAGGAAGGGCGCACCATCGGGGCTATGAAAGAGATTGCGAAGCTTTTAGGCCTCGACCGGATTGACCGGGTGGAAGCCTATGATATTTCCAACATCAGCGGTTTTCAGACCGTAGGTTCCATGGTGGTCTATGAGAAAGGCCGTCCTAAGAGGTCTGATTACCGGAAATTTCGGATCAGGGGTGTGCAGGGGGCGGACGACTATGCCAGCATGGAGGAGATGCTTACAAGAAGGCTGTCCCATTATGAAAATTACCCGGACCTGATCATGATGGACGGCGGCCGGGGACAGGTGAACATTGCGCTTAAGGTGATGAAAGCGGTGGGTGTCCATGTGCCTGTATGCGGCATGGTCAAAGACGACAGACACCGGACAAGGGGGATCTATTATAATAATACAGAACTGCCCATCGAAAGGGACAGCGAGGGGTTTAGGCTGGTGACCCGGATTCAGGATGAAGCCCATCGCTTTGCCATTGAATACCATCGTTCCTTACGAAGCAAAGAGCAGGTACATTCCGTGCTGGACGACATACCCGGAATCGGGCCGGCCAGAAGGAAAGCCCTTATGAAAGGATTTCAGACACTGGAGGAAATAAAGGCGGCGGATGTGGAAAGGCTTGCGTCTGTGGAAGGCATGAACCGCCGGGCGGCCGAGCAGGTTTTTGCGTTCTTTCATGTTGCTAAGGACGAATAAAAATGGTATGCTTATAATAACTTTTGCGGGACTATAATAGGAGAACAGGTAAATGCAGACAGTATCATTAAATAAAATGATTGAAAAACTGGAACTTAAGAATATTGTTCCTGAAGTAAGTACGGACGGGATTGAGATCATCAGCTCGGAGATCAACCGTCCGGCCTTACAGCTGGCCGGATATTTTGAGCATTTTTCCAGCGAGCGGGTGCAGATCATCGGCTATGTGGAATACAGCTATCTGAAAGGACTGGATCTGGAAGTAAAGATGAAAAATTATGAGCGCTTTATGTCCAGTGAGATTCCCTGTGTGATCTATGCATCGAAGACGGAGCCGGATGAGCAGATGATCGAGCTGGCGCAAAAATATAAAAGGCCGCTTCTTGTGAGCGAGCGTACCACGTCTTCTCTCATGGCCGAAGTGATCCGCTGGCTGAATGTGGAGCTGGCGCCCTGTATCTCCATACACGGCGTACTGGTGGACGTGTATGGTGAGGGCGTTTTGATCATGGGAGAGAGCGGGATCGGGAAGAGCGAGACGGCGCTGGAGCTTTTGAAAAGAGGCCATCGGCTGATCACCGACGATGTGGTGGAGATACGCAAGGTCAGCGACGACACCCTTGTGGGGACTTCCCCGGAGATCACCCGGCATTTTATTGAACTTCGGGGCATCGGCATTATAGATGTCAAGACACTGTACGGTGTTGAGAGCGTGAAAAAGACCCAGACCATCAATATGGTTATCAAGCTGGAGGAATGGGACAAAGATAAAGAATATGACCGTCTGGGACTGAATGAGGAGTATACGGAGTTTTTAGGCAACAAGATCGTATGCTATTCCATCCCCATTCGCCCCGGCCGTAATCTGGCGGTCATCGTGGAGTCGGCGGCAGTCAACCACAGGCAGAAAAATATGGGTTATAATGCGGCCCAGGAACTCTACCGCAGAGTGCAGGACAGCATTAACAGAAACAAACACTAAAGTCAGGAGGCAGCATATGAAAAAATATTGTTTTGGAATCGACGTGGGCGGAACGACCGTTAAACTGGGCCTCTTTGGGACGGACGGACAGTTAATGGACAAGTGGGAAATACCGACCCGGACAGAGAAGGAAGGATCGGCTATCCTGCCGGACATCGCCGCTTCCGTACTGGAAAAGCTTACGAAGACAGGGATTGCCAAAGATGAGGTGGCAGGAATCGGGATCGGAGTTCCGGGTCCCATCGATGAAAAAGGGGTCGTACCCCATACGGCGAACCTGGGGTGGGGCTATAAAGAAGTGACGCGCGAGCTTTCGGAACTGACCGGTCTTGCCTGCAAAGGCGGCAACGACGCCAATGTGGCGGCGCTGGGAGAGATCTGGAAAGGCGCGGCGGCAGGCAAAAGAAGCGGTGTGATGGTGACCCTTGGGACCGGCGTGGGCGGAGGGATCATTGTGGACGGCCGGATCGTGGCGGGCGCAACGGGCGCAGGCGGCGAAATCGGGCATATCCATGTGGACGAGCGCATTCCGGGACAGTGCGGCTGCGGCAACCGGGGCTGCCTGGAGCAGGTGGCATCCGCCAACGGGATTGTGCGCCTTGCCAGATGGATGTCAGAGGAAGAGAAGGCGGATACTTCTCTGAACCTTAACACCATGACAGCCAAAGACATATGGGACGCGGTAAAAGCAGGAGACGCCTTTGCCTGCCGGGTGGCGGAGCGTTTCGGCAGGTATTTGGGACTTGCCCTTGGCAACGTTGCCAGTACGGTAAACCCGGAAGTGTTTGTAATCGGCGGCGGCATGTCCAAAGCAGGCGATATTATCCTGGATTATGTAAAAAAATATTTTGTAAAATACACCTTCAGGGGCTGCAAAGATACAGAGTTTGTACTGGCAACCCTTGGAAACGACGCAGGAATCTACGGGTGTGCCAGACTTGTGATCGAAGAATAAAAAAGTATTCAGAAAATAAAAGATCAGGATACGGGGAAAGCTTTTATCCCGTATCCTGATCCTGACAGTCTTTTCATTCCGGCGTATGTCCTGCCGGTCTTCCCCTTATTTAGTTGTTATGCATAGCGGCTCTTTTACGCATGGTGGGGTCCAGGATTTTTTTGCGTATCCTCAAGTGTTTGGGTGTGATCTCCAAAAGCTCGTCCGTGTCGATAAATTCCAGGCACTGCTCCAGGCTTAAGATTCTGGGCGGCGTCAGTTTCAGCGCCTCGTCCGCGCCGGAAGAACGGGTGTTGGTAAGCTTTTTGGTCTTGCATACATTGATCTCGATATCGTCTGTCTTGGCATTTTGTCCCACGACCATGCCGGAGTAGACTTTTTCACCCGGTCCGATGAAAAGGGATCCCCGCTCCTGGGCGTTGAACAGGCCGTAGGTGATGGATTCGCCGGACTCGAAGGCAATTAAGGACCCCTGCTTCCGGTACTGGATATCGCCTTTGTAAGGCTCATAGCCGTTGAAGATGGTATTTAAGACGCCGGTTCCTTTGGTGTCGGTCATAAACTCGCCCCGGTAGCCGATCAGACCCCGGGAGGGGATGGAAAACTCCAGTCGGGTGGAACCGGAATCATTGGTGTGCATATTCAGAAGCTCCCCTTTACGCTCTCCAAGCTTCTGGATTACGTTTCCTGCATATTCGTCGTCCACATCAATGTAGGCCAGCTCCATGGGCTCTGTTTTCTTTCCCTTTTCATCCGTGCGGTACAGAACTTCGGCTTTGCTGACGGAAAATTCATAACCTTCCCGGCGCATATTTTCGATCAGCACGGACAGATGGAGTTCGCCGCGGCCGGATACTTTAAAGCTGTCCGTATTATCTGTTTCTTCCACCCGAAGGCTTACGTCGGTATTCAGTTCCCGGAACAGGCGGTCTCTTAGATGGCGGGAAGTGACGTATTTTCCTTCGGTGCCTGCCAGAGGACTGTCGTTTACGTTAAACTGCATGGCAATGGTGGGTTCGGAGATTTTCTGGAAGGGGATGGCGTTCGGGGCATCCGCCAGGCAGATCGTATCGCCGATGTGAAGGTCCGCAATACCGGAGATCGCCACGATGGCTCCTACTGTGGCTTCTTCCACTTCCACCTTATTCAGACCGTCAAATTCAGAAAGCCTGCTGATTTTCACCTTTTTTATTTTATCCGGTTCATGATGGTTGACGATGACCGCTTCCTGGTTGATGCGGACGGTTCCGTTATCTACTTTTCCGACGCCGATCCGGCCCACATACTCATTGTAGTCGATGGTGCTTATAAGGATCTGCAAAGGCGCTTCCGGGTCGCCTTCGGGTGCGGGTATATAGTCCAGGATCGTATCAAATAAAGGCGTCATATCCTTTGCTTCCTCATTCAGGTCAAGGGTCGCGTAGCCGCCTTTGGCGGAGGCGAACACAAAGGGGCAGTCCAGCTGTTCATCGGAAGCGTCCAGGTCCATCAGAAGCTCCAGCACTTCATCGATGACTTCCTGGGGGCGGGCTTCCGGCCGGTCGATCTTGTTGATGCAGGCGATGACCGGAAGGTTCAGTTCCAGCGCTTTTTTCAGGACAAATTTGGTCTGGGGCATGGAACCTTCAAAAGCGTCCACCACAAGGATGACGCCGTTTACCATCTTAAGTACGCGTTCCACCTCTCCGCCGAAATCCGCGTGGCCGGGGGTATCGATAATATTAATTTTTACGCCTTTATAAAAAACGGCGGTATTTTTGGATAAAATGGTGATTCCGCGCTCTCTTTCGATATCATTGGAGTCCATGACGCGCTCCGCCACTTCCTGGTTGGCGCGGAAAACGCCGCTTTGCTTTAACAGTTCGTCCACCAGGGTCGTCTTACCATGGTCTACATGGGCGATGATCGCTATATTTCTTACATCTTCACGTTTCATGATTAAAAACCTCATTATTTTTGTATGGTCTGGATTTATATGTCTTACAGAACTAATAGTGTATCATATTTTCCCAGGAAAACAAGTATTTTATTAAATTTGAATATTTTATATGATTTTTGGAATATTTGGGAGAAACGCTGAATATATTTTATAGACAAAATACGAGAAGAGACACTTCGTCAAAGAGAAGGGAGAACAAAATTATGTCAGATAAGATCATTGAAAACAACCAGGTATCTATCGTAGGGGAGGTCGTGTCCGACTTTTCTTTCAGCCACGAAGTTTTTGGGGAAGGCTTCTATATGCTGAATGTGTCGGTAAGGCGGCTGAGCGATTCTTGCGACGTGATACCCCTGATGATCTCCGAGAGGCTGATCGACGTAAACGAGGATTACCGGGGGCTGTATATCCGCGCCGCCGGGCAGTTTCGGTCCTACAACCGCCACGAGGAAAAGAAGAACCGGCTGGTATTATCCGTTTTTGTGAGGGAGCTGGAATTTATTGAGGAAGAAGTAGAGAATGCCAAGACGAACCAGATCTTTCTGGACGGCTTTATCTGTAAAATGCCGGTCTACAGAAAGACGCCTCTTGGCAGGGAGATCGCGGACATCCTCCTGGCGGTAAACCGGCCCTATGGGAAATCCGATTATATTCCATGTATCTGCTGGGGAAGGAATGCCCGGTTCGCGTCCGGATTTGAGGTGGGCGGCCATACGCAGATCTGGGGCAGAATCCAGAGCCGCGAGTACATGAAAAAGATAGATGAGGAGGAAAGCGAGCGCAGAGTTGCCTATGAAGTGTCCGTAAGTAAACTGGAATATCTGGATTAAAACTTGCATTTCTTCCAAGGCTAGTGTAAGATAGACAAATACAGAGGATTTTTTGTTTCATGTTCGGGAATGTGGGGATACTTCTATGAATGGGATAACATTACAGGTTTATTTTGGAAGCGGGAAAGGTAAGACGACGGCGGCCCTGGGGCAGGCGATCAAGGAAGCCAGCAGGGGCAGGTCGGTTTTTATCATACAGTTTTTGAAGGGACGTCAGCCGGAAGAGTTAAGCTTTGTAAAACGGCTGGAGCCCGAGATCAAGCTGTTCCGTTTCCAGCGCAGGGAGGCGGCTTTTGAGGACCTGTCCGGGCAGGAACAGGAAGAAGAAGTGCTGAATATGAAAAACGGTATGTCCTTTGCCAGGAAAGTGCTGGCTACCGGCGAGTGTGATGTGCTGATATTGGACGAGATCCTGGGGCTTCTGGAGCATGGGATCGTCAGTCTGGAAGATATCCATGCGCTTCTTAACGAAGCGTCCGAAGGCACGGAGCTTATCTTTACAGGCATCCGGCTCTGCCCTGAGATCATGGAATGGGCCGACGGTGTCTATCAGATATCCGCACTGAAAGAGTAAGTATCCATATACTAAACAAAAGACTACCAGGAGGAGAAATTATGTCAATTTTTACAGGCGCGGGAGTTGCGATCGTCACTCCTATGACAGCGACAGGGGAAGTGAATTATCCAAAGCTTCAGGAGCTTCTGGAGTATCAGATTGCCAATGGAACAGACAGTATCATTATCTGCGGCACCACGGGGGAGGCATCTACGCTGAGCCATGAGGAGCATCTGGAAGCCATCCGTTTTACGGTGGAAAAAGTGGCCCACAGGGTACCGGTTATCGCAGGTACGGGTTCCAACTGCACGGACACCGCGGTGTATCTGTCCCAGGAGGCGGAAAAGTTCGGGGCGGACGCGCTTTTGCTTGTAAGCCCTTATTATAACAAAGCGACCCAGAAGGGACTGATTGCGCATTTCACAAAGATCGCCAGGTCCGTGAAGATTCCGGTTGTGCTGTATAATATACAGGGACGTACAGGCGTCAATATTACGCCGGAGACCATCGCGTATCTTGCCCATAACGTGGACAATATTGTCGCTGTCAAAGAGGCCAGCGGTAATATTTCACAGGTGGCCAGGATTGCCCAGCTTGCAGGTGACGCGCTGGACATCTATTCCGGCAACGACGACCAGATCGTTCCGCTTCTGTCCCTGGGAGGAAAAGGCGTGATCTCTGTTCTTTCCAATATCGCTCCCAGGCAGACCCACGATATTGTGGCAAAGTTTATGGAGGGCGATGTGGCAGGCAGCCGCGAGCTTCAGCTTAAGGCCCTTCCGCTGATTGAAAGCCTGTTCTGTGAAGTGAATCCGATCCCGGTCAAAGAAGCTTTGAATATGCTGGGATGGGAAGTGGGTCCCCTTCGGATGCCGTTAACTCCCATGGAAGAAGAACATAAAGAAAAGCTTCGGCAGGCGATGAAAGATTTCGGCATCAAGGCAAAAGGAGAAAACTGATGGTCAGGGCAATCATACACGGATGTAACGGCTATATGGGCCGTGTGATCAGTGATCTGATCAAAGAAGATACAGAGATCGAGGCGGTGGCAGGCATCGATCTGTCAGATAATCAGGATAAAGAGTATCCTGTCTATACCAGTCCGAAGGACTGCCGGGTGGAAGCGGATGTGATTATCGATTTTTCTTCCGCCAAAGCGGTGGACGGTCTTCTGGAGTTTGGCGTAGAGAGAGGCATCCCCATGGTGCTCTGTACAACAGGGCTTTCTGAGGAACAACTGGCGGCAGTCAAAGAGGCCAGCACAAAAGTGGCTGTTTTAAAATCCGCCAATATGTCACTGGGCGTGAATCTGCTTTTAAAACTTTTAAAAGACGCCGCGAAGGTGCTGGCACCCGCGGGCTTTGACATGGAAATCGTGGAAAAGCATCATAACAGGAAGTTAGACGCACCCAGCGGAACAGCCATAGCGCTGGCGGACTCTCTCAACGAGGCGCTGGACGGGTCCTATACCTATAAATATGACAGAAGCACCCGGCGCCAGAAGCGGGATGAAAAAGAGATCGGCATCAGCGCCGTGCGCGGAGGTACCATCGTGGGAGACCATGACGTGATCTTTGCCGGGACGGATGAAGTGATTACCTTCAGCCACAGGGCTTATTCCCGGGCGATCTTCGGAAAAGGCGCCGTGCAGGCGGCCAAATTCCTGGCAGGCAGGCAGGCGGGATACTATGAAATGTCCGATGTGATCGAAGCGCAGGGCTGATCTTTGTAAAATTAAAAAAAACAGAATAAATAAAATAAAACTGTCCATATTAGTAACAGCAGGTCAAACACTGTTTTGCATCTTTAATTTTAATTAAAAGGAGAGACATTTATGAAACAGTTAAAGAAGTATTGTATTGGCATGCTGTTACTGGTGACACTGCTCTTTGTCACTGCATGTGGCAGCTCGAAAAACGGCACCGCCGCGGATGACACCGGCAACGGCACTGCCGTGGACGGAACGGACGAAGGGAACACAGGCGGCAATGGCACGAACATTGACGATGTTCTTTTTGACACCGACGGAGACGGAGTCTACGACCATACGGACGTGGACGGCGACGGTCTGTTAGAACAGATCGGCCAGGATTCCGATGATGTGGTGGATGATCTGGTCAACGATGTGACCGGAGGAGACGGTATGGACGCGGACGGTGACGGCGTCGAAGACGACACAGTGGCACCGTAACAAAAGACCGAAAAGGCGCTGCGGACGGCAGCGCCTTTTTTGAAATACGGATAAAAAGGAGCATATAAGATGGAATTTCGCCCCTGTATCGATATACATAACGGAAAAGTAAAACAGATCATAGGAGGAACCTTAAAAGATGAGGGCAGCCGGGCAGAAGAAAATTTTGTATCCGGGCAGGATGCGGCTTTTTATGCAAAGCTTTACAAGCGAAGCGGTATCAGGGGCGGGCATATCATTCTGCTGAATAAAGAAGGCTCCGAATATTTTGAGGCGACCAGGCAGCAGGCGTTATCGGCCCTGAAAGCCTATCCGGGCGGCCTGCAGGTGGGCGGAGGCATTGGGGCGGATAACGCGCCGGGCTATCTGGACGCCGGGGCCAGCCATGTGATCGTTACTTCTTATGTATTCAGAGACGGGCAGATCGACCGGAACCACCTGTCAAAACTGGAAGGGGCTGTGGGAAAAGAGCGTCTGGTGCTGGATCTAAGCTGCAGGAGAAAAGGGGATGACTATTATATCGTCACCGACCGCTGGCAGAAATTTACGAAGGTAAGAGTATCCCCGTCTGTCCTGGACGCCCTGGCAGAACACTGCGGGGAATTTCTGGTACATGCCGTGGATGTGGAAGGGAAGTCCCGGGGGATCGAGGCGCCTCTGGTAAAGCTTCTGGGTAGTTGGGAGGGGATTCCCGTTACCTACGCAGGGGGCGTGGGCAGTTTTGAAGATCTGCGTCTTTTGAAGGAGCTGGGGAAGAACCGGCTGCATGTGACCATCGGCAGCGCCCTGGATCTTTTTGGCGGCAGTATGAATTATGAAAAAGTACTAAAATTTATTGCGGAAACGCCCGGGAAATGATATGATATAAACAAAAAAGCAAAGGAGTGTGATTCTATGCGTTACATCATCAGCGGAAAGAACCTCGACATTACAGACGGGCTGCGTTCGGCAGTGACGGAGAAGTTAGGAAAGCTGGAGCGCTATTTTACTTCCGACACGGAAGTACATGTAACCCTGAGCGTGGAGAAGGAGCGTCAGAAGATTGAAGTGACGATTCCCGTGAAAGGAAACATTATCCGCTCGGAGCAGTCCAGCACCGATATGTATGTGTCGATTGACCTGGTGGAAGAAGTCATCGAGCGTCAGCTTCGCAAGTATAAGAACAAGCTGATTGCAAGGCATCAGGGCGGCGGCAACTTCCAGAAAGAGTTTATGGAGAAAGATTCGGAAGATCAGGAAGTCAGAATCATCCGGACGAAGAAATTCGACATCAAGCCGATGTATCCGGAGGATGCGTGCGTACAGATGGAACTGCTTGGACACAGCTTCTTCGCTTTTGTCAACGCGGAGACGGACGAGATCAATGTAGTCTATAAAAGGAAGGGCGGCACCTACGGCATCATGGAGCCGGATTTATAAAAAAGCCCTGTCTTTTACGGTATTTTTGCACACCGAAACGAAAAATACGGCACGGAAATCAATTTTCCAATCA
>DKVI01000115.1:0-26478 GCA_002491115.1 Lachnospiraceae bacterium UBA7182
TGACGGCGGAATGGAGATTACTATGAGTAGTACATATGAAAGGCATTTTGGAGATGTTTGAACACTTTCTGAAGCTTGCCGGTCTCATTGTCACGACAGTCAGTACCGTTGTGAAGGTCATAGACCTGATTCAGCAGTGGAAAGATAGAAAGACATCAAAAAAGCAACCGCACCAGCCAAAGTAAAGTTGCTTTTTTGAGCACAAACGAGGCCAACCGTTTGTTTTACGGCACTGCCCTTTCTTTAGTTCATATCTTATACTATTTAAAGTATATTGTCAACCCTATAACCCTTGAGTTTCCGCAGTTCAGATGAAACATTCAATTCATCGGCAATAAACCATCCTTCCCGGAAAAATCTTCGATCTGCCATCCGCCGAGGGTTCCGTCACTATATTCAAATGAATACAGCAAACTGTCCTCATCATATGACACCCCGGTTATATATCCTTCTTTCTCCAACTGCGAAAGTATCTCCGACGCCCGTTCGCTTCGCTCCGCCGAAGACATTTTGTTATATTCTTTGCTTGTCAGCACTTCATCCATCTTTTGATCCACATACGCAACCTGGTCCGCACTGGAAGCCTCTTCTTTGGACGGTTCACTGTTTTTTGCGGCTCTGTTGCCATATGCTTTCCCGACAAGGAAAAAAATACCCACGACGGCAAAAATTCCCACAACAAAAATCAAAGGTTTTATTTTTTTCAATTTGATACCTCCCTGAATCTTTTATAATCATTTGCAAGATACCGGGGGATGCAAACCATCCCCCGGTATCAACCCGTACTTACTGAAGCATAACATTGTCAATCACGCAGGCCGAATCATAGATTTGGTCGCCCACATCATAGATGATAAAACGAAGCGTTATTACCTTTCCGCAGTACGCCGAAACATCCATCTCCGCCGTCTTCCAGTCAGTATGGAAGGCAGTCGTATCACCACCGGCAAAATCGATGCCTTCTACTTTCTTCCACTCGGACGTGTTAATCGATTCATATGTTTTTTCCAGCACCGTATTTCCGCCTTCTGAAATCTGAACTCCAAAGGAATCATCAAATATGCTTCCGACAAACTCCATTGGTTCTTCGGAAATAAAATTGTAGTCAAAACGAATCTTTGAAGCATCGTCCGGAACAAGGAAAGTCTGGCTGAGCATACTTCCTTCCGTCCCGCCTTCAAATTCGGCGCTTTTTTTGGAACCGATGCCTGTCGTAATCATTGCCATACGTTTGTTGCCTTCATCCTCACCATACGGCCTGATCTCACCAAGCTGGGTCATCGTACGGACATCTCCCATACATGACCAGGCCTTCGGAGCCGTTGTAGAAGAATTGTACTGTTCAAACCCGCCGTTTTGCAGTCCGTTATTAACCAGAACGGCGTCCGGATTTCCGTTATGTACCGGATATGCTATATGCAGTGACGGATCATACGTTTCCCCGTTGCCCTCATAATATTCCTTCAATGTAGAAGAAGAATGCGCGTTATACCATTCTTCATGGTCGTCTCCATACTTTTCTACAGCAGCGTCGTATGCTTCCTGGGACGTCATCCCTTCGATCAGCTGATCTACATACTCTTCCATAAATCCCCGGCTGTAATCCGCAAACACGGAATTATGGAAACCGATGTATGCTTTCGCCCCGCGGCCGGTAAACGCATGCGCCATCGAGTAGTTATAGGCGGACGAATTACCGCCCTGGCCTTTGCCCAGCGCCATACAGCACTCGGAAAAGACAAAGGTATCGCCAAGCGCGTCCGCTCCATACTGCCCTGTAAAGAAAGCCGGCAATATCCAGTAAGACCCGTTTACCACCGCGATCTGCTGGCCTTTTAATTCTGCCGCGTATTTCTCACTGTCGCCGCCTGACTGTTTCTGCGACAGACAGATTGCGGGAGATTGGGAGCCGTACATGCTGCCATGGGTAGAGATGCAGACAACATTATAATCTTCCAGCCGTTTATAATCATCCACTGTCACATTCGTATCCAGCGTTGTTTTCAGTCCGGCTTCGTCCCACTTTGACTTTAAAGTATTGTAGAATCCGGTTCTGTATTCAATCTTCTCTGAATCCGTCTCAAAACTCGGGAACGAATTGAGAATAAGCGCTTTGCCAAGCTCCTGATTCTGCTCTGTATTCGCCGCGTCGTTCAGGACAGCCGGCACATACGTATTCCTTTCCGGATAAGAATCTTTCTCACCGGCCGGGCCTGCCTCGACTGTTCCGTTGAAGTCTTCCTCAAACTCCCCATACATTACGCCGCCCAGAATATTTTCCGGGTAACAGAACGTGACCAGAGAATTTTCTTCAAACACCTCAATCGTGTCTTTCTGGATTTTCTTTTCTTCGGCAAGCCTGTCAAGCAGGTTTTGAACCATTCCCAGCTTTTCCTCATCCGTTTTTTCGGTAAAGTCTTCTTCAGACAACAGACTTTCAATCTCGCCGTCCACATCGCCTATTGTTTTGAAAACCTCTTCCTGAACCGGCACATAGTACCTGACAGTAACTGTGTTTGATCTTTGCGAACCATATCTGGCGGTAAACAGCATTTCTGCGTCTTCTGAACCCGCGGGCGTGAATCTGGCGCTGTACGTACCGTCGCCTTTCATGTCGTCGCCGTGCGCCGCTGTATTGCCGTCATCATACAGGTCGATCGTCCGCGGATCCTCAACGGATCCTTTTTCGTGATAAAATACCGTAATCTTATCTGCCTGAACATCAGTTGCCAGATACAGATATAATGTATCTTTCCCTGGCTGTACGGTATAATCGCTGGCCCGCAGCGCGAATGTCTCAGGCGCCGGATACTGCGCTTCCTCAATAGAAATTCGATACCCGGCTTCCTCTTCGGCGCCGCCATGGCTGATCTCGAAATACACCGTAACCGGATAATCGAACCCTGTTATCACGCCTTTGCTGGAATCGGCTATATTCTTCCAGGATTTTGTAGCCGTTTTGTCCGTCGAATATTTTACTTTGGCATCTCCATGATACGTAAGTATATAATCTCCGTCAAAACCCTCATACCCCACATCGCATTTGTAATAGGCTGTCTTGTCTTTGGCAATTGTGCCCTCTATGGAGTCTCCATAAACCCATTCATATGGATTCTTCTGCACATCAATGCTGCAGTCTTTTGCGCCGTACATGGATACGTTCGCCGCTCTTATTACAAACTCTCCTGTCACGTCCAGATCACCGGGCTCATCTATATCCCAGGGACGCAGACTGCTTTGATACCTCAACGTACTCGAAGCATAAGGGATTGAAACAACATATTTGGTTCCGGCCTCCTCTGTTTCCGGTATCGTAAATTTGAAGTACTTCACTTCGCCCGGCTGCAGGGAACCGTTCCATGGCAGTGCCGTATAAGCATCCTCAGCCGGTTTTTTCTGCAGATTCAGTCTGAACGAGTATGCCGCTGACGCCTTTGCGTACGGCGCTGACGCCCTGATCAGCAGAACGTCATCTTTGACAAGATCCCTGATTTCTCCTACGCCCCAGGAGATGAAGCCGGAACTCTTGGGGGCATCTGCCCTTCTTACCTCGTATCTGAAATACAGGGCGCAGAATTCACTTTCAATTGTCGAAAGCACATAGTCGCCGTCCTCTCCCACAGTATACTGGTAATATACCGTTTCGTCCGGAGCAAGCTTCTTTAAGTCTGTCATCGTGCCAGGCGTCAGTGTTTCCGGTTTGAACTCGCTGACGGTAAACACGAAACTGTCCGCCTCGTCCACGGCTCTGAGCGTGATCGTAAGTGTAGCGTCTCCTGCTACAGAGATTCTCTGATTGTCCGGCCATGTGGTGTCGGCGGCGGTGTAGCCGGAAAAGTTTACTGTCACATTCTTAACCTGTTCATAGTTCAGAGTATAAACAGCAGGCGTTTCCTTATCATTCTTAAGCGTGTACACAAGCTGCTGATTTCTGCCCAGGCTTCCTGTCTCGGTTTTGCTGCCGACCGTAATCGCTTTTTCCTCGCTCTTTACCACAGTCAGGTTATAACCTTCCTGAGCATTGCTTGAATTATAAACCCTGAAACGAAGGCGCTCTCCCTTTGCCAGGTCAACCTCGACTGCGTGTGTCAGGTTTGCGCCTGAAGATCCCAGATACGTTGTTGTAAGCGTGTTGTCTTCCTTTACGCTCACTTTTTCGTAACTGTAATACGCCGTGCCGTATAGCTGATACTTTGTTGTCGTTTTCCCTTCTGCAGGATCGTCCTGTGAAGTAAACTCGTAGTACGCATATCCGCTGTCGGCAATCGCAAGCCGACCCTCTGCCGCAGTGCCTGCCGTGAGCGGATTGTATGTAACCTTATCTACGGTCAGCCTGAACTGGCCCGCGGATTCCCCGCACGTGATTCTGAACTGAAGAATCTGTCCTTTCTTTAAGCTGTATTCAGTTCTTCTGTCAGTCCAGTTCGGATTGTCAGGCTTACCGTCTTCTCCTGTGGTTATGATTCTTGCCTGAACCGTAACAACATTAGGATATCTTCCGTATACCTGATACTTCGTTGCCGTCTCTCCTGCTGCCGGATCATCCTGTGAAGTAAACGCATAGTATACCGTTTCACCCGGCCTGAGCGTTTTCATTGCTTCCGTGCCTGCCGTGAGCGCCGCATACGCCGCTTTCTTCACCGTCAGCTCATACCGGCCGGTTCCGCTTACCGTAAAGCGGATCTTATCTCCTTTCTTCCAGGTATGTTCGGTGCTGCCGGACGGCAGATCGAACGTCTCCTTATCTTCTGTCGTCTGACCTTCAGCGTCCGTCACTGTCCGTGTCCGTTCGTATCTGCATGACGCGCCGCTGAAGTATATGCTGTAAAGCGTTCCTTCCTCTGCCGCATCCTCCACCGTAAATTCATAACCTGCTTTCTCATCCTCCGCAAGCTTGCCTGTCTTTTTCTCGTCCGGTGTAAGCGGCGAGTAAGAAATTTCCTCTGCCTTCTTGACTGTACACGCAAACTGCATTTCCTGATTGCTGCTATTTTTTACAGTAAACTGAAGCTTTTCGCCTTTCTTTAAAGTGATTTCGGAATCCGCACCCCATGGTCCATACTGTGGCTCCCCAAGTATGTCTTTTCCGTCCGCGTCTTTTGTCATACTGGCCACTTTGACATCACCGATCCACAGACTCCCGCTCTTGCTGTCAAGAGAAATCCTGTACGCCGCATCGTCCTCTGCAGTCAGCTCATAGTACGCGTTCTCATATGCTTCCACAGAACCGGATACCGGAGTATCCGCTTTTACAGCCGTGTATTCAACCTTCTTTACTGTCAGTTTGAAGCTGCTGTTCCTGGTTGTATCTGCATTCGACAGTTTAAATGTCAGCTTCTCGCCTTTCTTCAATGAATATTCTTCGTTGCCAACATTAAAATATGGATCCAGAGTCTCTTCCCTGCCGTCAGCATCTGTCTTAACGCAGTTATATCTGACATTGTTGTCCGCACTGCTTATGTATACCTGATAAGTTGTGCTTCCGTCGTCACTTGTCTCTGTCGAAACAAACTCATAATAAGCAATTTCCTGTTTTCTGAGCGTTTTTTGTTCCGACATATTAATAGTCAATGCTTCCGGGAGCACTTTCTTCACTGTCAGCTCATAGCTGCCTGTTTTGCCTGTGGAATTACTGATTGTCAGCACCTGGATCTGGTCTTTTTCAAGCGTTATTTCCGTGTTTCCGTCCCAGTTCCCATTCAGCCGGCAGTTTGAACCGTTAAAGCCGATTACATATTTTCCTGCTTCCGCAGCCTTAAACTGATAGCTTATGGTTTCATTTGCCGCGAGCGAATCGGCTTTCGTATCACCCGCATTGATGGGATTTTCATTGCCTGCAGCTTTTCTGACTGTCAGCTTAAGCAATGCTTCCGTATATTCCGGCGCAGGATTCGTATCGTCCCTCGGATCACTGTTTGTAAATGTAAATGTGACAACCTGATCCTTTGTCAGCTCCCTGATTCCCGGCTCACCCGCGTCTGTGCCGCAAACATCATTTACAGCCTCTGCCGCAAGGTAGTACCTGCCGTCTTCCGGAGCCTTAAACTGAACGTATGCTTTTTCTGTCGTAAATCCATAATATTGATTTTCGCCTGCATTTACGGAGTATGGTTCGCCCTCCTTATTCTGACCGTCCAGCGAGACAATGCCAAGCGCTTCCACTTTTACTGTGTATGCTTTCTCCTGCGCTGCCTTTGGAACCCTCAGAATGATTCGGTCATCTTTTTCAAGCGCTTCATACACGGTTCCGTTCAGCTCGTATTCGCCGCCGCCGTTTATACGATACCAGACTGCAGGCGCGCCTCCTGCCGTAATCGCGTACCACGCATTCTTCTCTATGCGGATCTCGTGGTAAATCTCTTTCTCTGTATCACTCAGTCCTGCATATTCCGTACCCAGTGTCAGAGCGGACGCCACATTGTACTCGGTTATCCGGAGGGAAACGGAAGACTTGCCGCCCTGTTTTGCCGTTATTGCAAATGTTACAATATCATCTTTCTCCAGGAACTCTGTCTGCCCGCTTCTGATTCCCTCATCCAGATTCACAACCTCTGTCCCGCCGATCTTTCCTTCGACAGTAAAGCTGCCTCTGACCGCCGCTGCGGAAACATGGTAGATACCGCCCTTCGGTACAACAAATTTTACTTTCTGTATTTCTTCGTCATACTCGAAATCCAGCGTCTCGATGCCTGCTGCCGTCATTGCCTTTACTGCGGTGTATTTCAAAGTATAGCTGCCCGCGTCCGGGTATCCCACATGGATAAATACCTTTTTGCCTGCTTTCATATACCTTTCGGCAGTCTGGTTATGAGAATCATCTGTAAGGTACGGATAGAAATCCATCCTTCCGGATACTTTATTTTCGTCCGCATCTTCCAATGCAAATGTATATACCGCATCCTCCGGAGCATTGAACTGATACCAGACGGATTTATTACCCTTTTCCGCGATCGTAACAGACGTTGATTCGCTTCCGATCAGCGTCGGCACAATCTTCTCGACCTTTACGTTGACTGTCTGGCTGTCTCCGGCCTTTTCATCTTTCGCATCAGGCGCACAGAACAGCCTGAAGATAAGTTTGTCGCCTTTTTTCAAAAGCCGCTCCCTGTAATCCGTTATCACTGTCTGCGGATCCACAACTGAATCGCCGGATATTTTCTGCTCTTTTATCAGTGTCAGCGTAACGTCTTCATTATCCTTCGAGATCAGGTATCTGCCGTCCTCTGGCGCGATAAAGCTGACAAGTCTGCTTTCGTCCCCCGCAAGCGTAATGGCGCCGCCTGTCAGCGGTTGTGCTTCAGAGAGGATAAGTTCTACTGTGACGCTTGTCTGCGTAAGCCCGTCATTTACTATGCGCATCATTGTCCTGCGGCTCAGACGCGCTTCGAGTAAAAGACCGTACGACGTCTTCTCAGTGTCGCTGATCCAGTCATTTTCATCCAGATCCAGATCAACTTCCAGATCCTCGCCTTTGCCTGTATCGGTTATCTTTATGAGGTACTCGCCTGTCTTAAAGGTCATAAGCTCGTAATAAGCCGTTTCGCCCGCGGGTATGGATACCGCTTCTGTCTTACTGCCCGGTTCCAGCGCAATCGCTTCTGTTCCGGCCATTGTGACTGTAAGGTCAACCTCGCCGTTGCCTTCGTTTGTCAGGCTATAAGTACGTATACCTTTAGCCGGTATTTTCTGAATGTCATAGAAGCTGTCACCGGTCTTTACACTGCCGCTTCCTGCCTGAAATCTCAGTTCAGCGCCCGGCCTGTTCAGATGGAAGCTGTAATATCCTGTCTCATATGCGCGATAGGTCAGAGAGACAGACTCGCCCGCTTTAAGGTGTACGGCATTATCGCCTAATTTCAGTTCCCTTCCTTCCGTGACGTTCAGTTTGCAGTTTAAATCCCTCGTCCGGCTGCTGGAAGTGATCCTGACGGTCAGCCTGCTGTTTTTCGGCATGGAGATTGTACCGCCATCGCTCAGGTCTCTCCAGGCATTATCATCAATCGCATACTGCATACGGGCCGTTGCCGTACCGGTTATCTCTGAGAGTTCAAATTCGTACCTTACAGGATTGACTGTACTTAAATCATAATACCCGGCCTCTCCTGCTTTCACTTCTATTGCGTTCTCTCCTGTATTTAACGCAGTTGTACTGATCAATGTCGGTCTGTACAGTCTTACGGATGCTTCAGCGTCCCCGTCATTTCCCCAAACCTGAACTTTGACTTTCCGGTTTTTCCGGCAATAATCGCCGTCTGCCAGATCATCGCCGTTCATATCGTACCAAAATGCATATGCTTTCTCATCATCATAATCCGCCTTAAACCGGTATCTGCCGGACGCAGGTATGGTATATGCGTACTCTTTGGCAATGCCGTTTGCCACAGATACGTCAACCTGTTCTCCTGTAAGCGGCTCCGCCAGAGAACGTATCGTAACTGTACCTTTTGTTTCTTTGACTTCACGGTCTGTTTCAAAGGAAAGTGTGAAATACTTTGTTTCACCTTTGCCAAACCAGACGAAATCAAAGGGTGTTCCTATCGCTTCGCCATCTGCCTGTATCGTCGGATAGCCATACGGCAGACCGCTGACTTCATTTTCGTCAACTGTCGTGAGGACTGCGTAAAGACCTGCTTCCGGCGCCGTGAACTTAACAGCTTTCTGTTCTCCGTCCGTCAGATGGAACGCAGACGGTACGTCTGGTGTGAGGGAACCCGCATTTAAGTTTGCCGCCGTCACACGCAATGTTCCGTTCACAGGATTCTCGCTCTCAGGATCACCGGCCGCGACTTTGATATAGCGCACATCGTCGGCTTTCAATGCAATACTGCTGCCTTTGGCCGCCACTGTCTGAGCGCCGCTCTGAGACTCTATGGAACTGAAGTAAGTCACTTTCGCATGATCGGTCCTGGCGTCTGCCGCCTGCCATGTGATTGTGTAGTCGTCCTCCGCGGTTGCGGCAAATGAGTAGTAACGTACCTCTTTACTTTTAGCCGGTATCTGTACCTGCGTCTCCCTGCCTGACGTCAGCGGCTGGATGTCCAGCGCTTTTACTGCGATCGCTGCATTTGACTGCACGGCTTCCGTCGTGTTATCTTCTTTCGTTATGTCAGGCACATTGTCATGAAGCAGCCGGACCACAGCCATTTCGCCGGTCCTCATAAAGAGAATCTTTGATGTAAGATTTGTTTCCTTAAGAGAACCAAATAATTTATCAAAGAGCGCAAATGTCACTTTATGCGTCGGCGTACTGTCGCCTTCTGCTCTTTCTGCCACGGTTACGCCAAACTCATAATAGCCGTCCTTTGCCGCGGTAAACGTATACCACTGCTCTGTATCGTTGGTTACTTCTTTTGTCTTTTCCTGGCCGGCCGTAAGCGTATCCGACGGTACCTGTGTCACCGTCAATACCGCGTCTTTCGCGTCCTTGTCGTCGGCATCGCCTCCCGCTGTGACCAGAATAAAGAGACTGTCGCCTGCCTTGAGGGCAGAAGTCTTTAAGATCGTCAGCGTATTGGCACTGACTTTCACTTCTTTATAATCCTGATCCAGATATCTGAGGATTTTCGTACCGGCTTCACCGGACACCTTAAACTTAAACTGTGACCTTTCTGTCGTAAGTGACGGTATCACATACTCGACGATTTCCGTTGTTCCTTTCGGTATCGTGATGGCTGAGCCTTCGATCTTTCTGCGCTGCTCTGCGCTTACCGTAACGGATACCGAAAACTTCTTAACAGCGTCCGTTATTTCAGGATCTGCCTCGAATCCGATGACGATCTTCCCGCCTTCTTCGAGGAAGTAATGTCTCACGGTTTCTGTTTTTCCTTCCGTGTTCGTTATGGCTTCCGTATATGCATGGGCAGGATTACCGCCGTCTGCCGTGGTAAAGGTAACTTTAACACCCTCAACCGCCGCATATGTAAACGCATATTCTCCCGTCACATTCGCGGTAAAACTGATGTACCGGGTCTGATTGTCCATGTCAAGCGTCACCGTGCCTGTGGGATGACTGCCCGGTTTTAATTCTTCTTCCGCAACCTCTTCACGCCAGATTACATACATCCTGCCGTCGTTGGGAACATCAATAAATTTCGTCTCTCCGGCCTGCATTCCTTCTGTTTCTTCTTCGATCTTTCTGCCGTTCAGGAAGAATGTATATACATTGTCTTCCCATGCGGTAAAGGACACATAGCCTGCTTTTACCTCAAGCGGCGTTTCTTTCGTATGCATTTTTAAAAGCCTTGCAAGCTCTGTCCCCGCCGCTGTCAGTATACCGTCACCTGTTACTCTGAAGTAAATTTTCTGGTTTGCCTCAAGGAAGAGCGAACCGTCCCCGTTGACGCCGATCACTTTTCCGTCTCTGCCGTCATAAAAGTCGCTTCTGTCTTCCGCTCCATCCCAGTGAAACGTATACATTCCATAATGAGGCGCGGTAAATGATACCCATGTCGCCACTTCGCCTTCCTCAGGCGGATTGTCAATTACGAGAGGTATATTTGTTGACAGTACTTCCAGTCTTCCTTCATAGTACGGGTCATACAGCGCCAGAATATGCTCGTAGAATCCGTTCACCCATGTCGGCTCATAGTCTCCGCCGTAGCTGCTGCCGTCCTTGACTGCATAGACGATGACGTTCCATCTCGCAACGACTTTCTTTGTCACCCTTGAAGTTACGGTAATCATCGTCCTGCCCTGGTTTACTGCCTTAAATGTCGCGGTATAGGTTCCCGCGTTTGCCCTGACGGAAGCCACCTTCGTATTGCTGCTCTTCCATGTCAGTGTATCGCTGACTCTGTCTCTTACTACATTGGGACGAATCTTACCCTCAAATTCAAACCGTAATGTATAAGTGTTGCCTGAAATAAACCTGTAAGGCGCTCCGTTCAGCCGCACCTCATTTGCGGTATTGCCGGTGCTCTTATCGATCTGCATACCGCTTGATGTGAGTGTAATGTCATTTCCGCCGAGCTTATCCGGTCCCCATGCCGTCACATCCACATTATTGTAACTTGCCGGAATATTCGTCGTCCTGGTCTTTACTGACGCCGCTTTTACCGCTTCCTCGTTCTCATACAACGGCGTCACCGAGACTGTATATTTTGAAAGTCTGACAAGCTTGTCATTCGTGTATGTATACGCAAAAGTCTTTGTCTTTGCCCGGGTTCCCGTATAATAATTAAAGCCTGGTTTGCCGTCTGCAGGAAAAACAGCCATCGTTTTATGCTCGGGATCATTATCCACAACCCATGTTGCGCCATATTGAATCCATGACTGCACACGCTTAAGTTCCCCGGCATTCACGCCGTCAATGTCAAAGACCTTGTTGGGATTAGAAAGGATCACTTTATCCACTACGTTCCCTCTGGCGTCCTTCACTTCGAACGCATAATCATATACGCTGCCGTTATCGGCCTCATTGATGTTGGAGGGATGCGTGAAGTTGACCGTAATATGCTGGTCGTCCACATAAGTCACTTTTAATCCCTTCACCGGCTCGATCTGTGCCGACGTCAGCGTAACGGCCGCTGTCATCTCATTTTTGTCGGCGTCGAAGTCTGTCAGCGTGAGATTAAATTTCTCCTGGTTCGGAGATACCGCAGTGATGTACCAGTCATGGGTCAGCCCGTTTTCTCCGAAATCCCGTATTCTGTATCCTTTTGCCTCCGCCTCCGCAAGCATTTCCTTTGTAATCCTGACGCCGCAGGAACGGTAATAGGGTATTGCCTTCCTGCCTGCGTCTTTATATACAAGACAGTCAGATAAACGGACCGTCTGCCCCACCTTCATCCTGATTTTTTTGCCTGTCACTGACGCCGGCTTCGCAGTGATGGTAAGCGCTATACTTACATCAGCGCCATAATCATCCTGATGCTGGGCGCTGTCCCTTACATAGATGTATACCGTTTTCTCTCCGTTTAAGTCCGCGCCTTTTAATTTAATAAGACCCCTGCGATTGATTGCAGCGTATTTTGACGGCTCTAAATCAGGAAGAAACGCAAACGCTTCATTATATTCGTCGTCAAACACCGCGTATTCCAGCTTCGGCAGCTGATAATTCTTCAAAGCAGCTTTTTCTTCCTTCAGCGTAGGCACAAGCGAATATCTGCGATAATCATAAGTCTCGGCAGCCTCGTTTCCGCCTGCCTTGTCAGAAAACCATCCATAAACATTCAGCTGTGCCTTTTTGGCCGAAAGCTCTACCGTATAGCTGTCTACCGCAACCGTGCCATCCTCATTGACCGGATGTGTTACCGTATTTTTTTTGTCATTTTCACCGGTCTTAACCGTAAAGCCAAGCTCCAGCCGCTCCACCTGCGGTTTCGTCATCCTGAAGCTTTTGACTGCGCCGGCTGCGGAGAACGCCACAACAGAACCGTCATCCAGCGCCCTGACTGCGCTGACATTTCTTATATATACAGCGTAATCATGTCCCGCTTCAAGGCCTTCGATCCACGTAATATGCGCTTTCAGCTTCTTGTCATAGGTTCCATTGGCTTCTTTCTCATCCAGCTTTTCATTCCTGGCATAAGAATAGACTGGCGCAGCCGCAAATCCGGCCTCTTCCCATCTGCCGTTTACGATTTCGTCGATTGCCTGATTAAAATCGACCGCTTTCCATTTCTTTCTGCTTTCATACGCCGTGCCTTTTGTAACGTCCACCACATAGATTTCCCTGCGGTATCCGTCATCCGGCACTTTAAAATACAGTTTTACCTTGTCGTCCTGCGAAATCGTCTTCTTTATGGAAGCTGCCGTCACTTCCTTGACGGTAATCCTGGCTGAAGCCGCTTTCGCTTCTTTTCCTTTGTTGTCCAAAACAGGCACAAAATTACCTTCAGCGTCCTGATATACAGGATATGCTTCCACTATGGTAGCTGTCTTACCTGCTTTGAGCGCTGTCACTACACCGGTTTCGGGGTCAACGCTGATATACTCATTCTTCGTCTCCCCGCCCTTGATGCGGTATCTGACAGCAATCACGTCGCCAAGCTGTGCCTTTGTAATCTTCAGGTTAAGCTGCTGCTTTTCACCCACCGCCATCTTTTTTAACACACTGTTAAAGGCGATTGATTTCGGGGCTACAGCTTTTGTGAGATCCTCTTCCAGCACAATATCCGCCAGTGTAAAGGTATCTGTATACCCGTCTTCCCATGTAATGTTAAATGACCGTCCTGTATCTCCTTTGGCAAGCGGGAATACAACGTCAATATAGTCGTTTTCCCATTCTTTGGACCCATAGAAATATCCGCCTGCCTTCCAGACCGGATTCTGATATACAAACTTCTCCTTGCTCGTATCAAAGTCATTTAAAAATTCCTTTGGCGCGTAAATTCTGAAGCCGAGGATATTGGTATTCTTCAATACCTCGTCTCCGTCTTTCCCGATCACATGCACGGCGTCATTGTCGTAATAAAACGTGACCGCTCCAAGGGGACTCACAGTATAGGTACTGCCGCTGACATCATATTTGATGCCTTTTGCAGACAATTTCCGGTCAATCGCCTTGATATCCGCGGTTCCTCTGTTGTTTATAACAGCTTCTGCCGTCTTATAAGTGACGTTATAGCTCTCCTTTAACGGCCCGGCAAGGTCATTGGTCAGCTTTACGGTATATGTGCTGCCAAATCTCAGATATTCCGCTCCGGGATTCTTGATCTCCCTGCCGTCTACCTGGATTATATACGCCGCAGCGCCGTTAAATGCAGGATATCCGCCGTCTTTGTCAATCTCGTACTTATACGCGAACCCTTCCTTATCCGTACCGTCTTCCTTCCGGCCTTCCCAGCATACGTCAAAACTTCCTGCCGCGATCTCCATGTAATCAAAAAAGTGCCGGTCTTTCTCAACAATATTCTGAACGGTGATTTCGTCTGCCAGAATCGTGTCTGCCCTTTTACCTGCCGTGAGTATCCCCTCGGGCAGTGTCTTTGGTTCAATGGTAATCTCACGCGGGCTGACTGTAAATGTGCAGTCCGGATCTGACCACCATCCACGCTGACCATACAGGCCCAGCGGAGCGTACACCGACGTCGGCGCGCCATCCGCCGTCTTTAATTCGCCGCCGTCAAAACGAAGCGCAAGCGTATATATGCCGCCGTACACCGCGTCCTTATTCGCGTAGGTATACGGGATGACATTTCCGTCTTCGTCTTCGCCTTTTTCCCCTTTTCTCCAATAGATATTGATCTTGCCGGGATCATAGGTATCGGTCAGGTTCACAATGGCTTCTGTTGAAAGCTTACTGCTCTCCGTCAACGCTTTGTCCGTATAGAAACTGAGCGCTTTGGCAGCTTCCTCAAGGCTGACCGGCTCTCCATTGTACTCATGGCCCAGTGCCTTAATCTTCTCCGCGTCAACCTCGACGTAAATCTGCTGATCATAGAATCTGATCCCGCCGACTGCCTCATGATGTCTCTCTTCACCGGTCGCCCTGTATGTCTTTACATCTTTTGTGGTATAGTTCTCCCATATATTTTCGCTTTCCAGCTCAAATAAATTTCCGGTCCAGTGCGCCACTATGCCGTAAGTAAAGTCATCATCAAAGTTTCCCTCTGCCTCAACCCATACTTCCGGATCTTTGTCCAGGCCTGTCGCAGGATCTTTTTCCTTTCTCAGGACCTTATACTGCAGATTAAGGTCCATATCGGCCTTATGTCCGCTGTTTGCCTCAAATTCAGCTACTGCTTCATCTGTCGGAAGCTCATACTCTTTCCTGGCTTCATCCGTAAGCGCGTTATACTCCTCCATGCTGTTATGGGGAAGTTTATATATGATAAAGTCCTTCTTGTTCTCTTTCCCCGGCTCGAGGTCTGCAATCCTGTCCCCGTTTTTCACATACAGTTCCCCGAGTGGTACAACGACAACTTCCTGGCGCTCCACCTTGAAAAATACTTCCGCCCTGGCAGATCTGTACGCATGGTTCGGGTCATTGTAAGTCACAGTCAGACGATATAAACCTGCAGACCTGAAAGAGTCCAATGTTCCATCCGTTACGTCTGTCCAGCCCGGATCCTCTTTATAATAATATTCGTCAAAATCCCTGTACTGTCTTTGTACCTCGTCCCATGTTTCTAGATATTTTTCGTAATCCTCCGGCTTTACATAGCTCCATGTATATTGAAGCGCCTGATCTGTGGGCAAAACCGATAACGCCTCACCGATTCCGCCGTCCTCGCTGCATTTGTAAACTGCCGCTTTTTTATAAGAAGCACGGTCTGTAAAGAGTGCATTTTGATCGTAAATTTTGACTGCCGGTTTCTCAAAAGTGCCCTGATGCACCGCACGGATTTCTTCATCGGACGCACCGCCGGCCGGCTGCGGATCCAGCATATCTTTGTTGCCCGCTATAAATGCATCCAAAATACTGTCCGTGACGATTTGAACGCGTTCTGCGTCTTTAACAGTCACCGGCACTGCCGTATCCTCCAGCGTCTTCTTCGTGATATCCGCAAGGTAGTTTCTGTTTGTGGCGTTGGTGGTCACATCCGTGATCGGCGTGCTGACATCAGCCTTTTTACCGTCCTTGTCATATACAACTTTCCGACCCGTGAAGAAAACCCTGAACTCGAACTCTACGGATTCCAGATGATTGACAGACACGATATCCTGAGGCAGTTCTTTACCATCCAGAATGGCCTGGAGCTCATCGACATCATCCGCCATAACTTTCAGCGGCCAGTCATCCAGCATTTCATCCGTTATGGTTTTCCAGTCTACCGCCCTGGTATCAACCGCCGCTGCCGCCTCACCTTTCTCGGTAATCGTACGGACGCGGCGCTGAAGCACAAACTCAGGCACAAAATACTGTGTCTGGCCCCCGCTTCCCATGCCATAGGACGTGCCAAAGAAACCCGGCGGCGTCGTAAGCGCCGTATTACCTGTCTCCATGGCGCCCGTTGTTTCATTTTTTATCACCGGATAAACGCCATAAGAGATTGCCGCGAGCGCTTTTCTGACGTCATCGGCAGTCATACCCTCGCAGAAATTCGCCTGTTCTACGCTTTCCTGTGTCGTCTTAACCACTACCGGCGCGGGATCTATCGCAAATCTGACCGCCTCGCTGTGTGATTTCTCATATGCGCCGTCATCGCCAGTATAATTCCATATGATGAAATACTCGCCTGCGTCTTTGGGGTTTGACGTCATCGGTTTATAGATATAGCGCGCATCCCCCTCAGGCTCTTCCAGCTCGCCTGCGTCCTCGTCAACCGCATAGACTGCGCCGGCATTCAGGCGTATGCGTGTATACCATTTTGCCTCCGGAGCCGCTCCTTCAAGAAGAACGCTGTATTCATCCCTTTTGTCGTCTTTGCCCTGTATGTATACAGCCGGCACGCCGCCTGCTTTCGTGACTGTTCCGGCAGCGTCTGTCACGGCGTCCGTAAACAGCCCTTCTGTCACTTCCTCCAGCGTCCATTCCCTGGACGGATCATATATCTGCCTCAGATCCGCGCCGGGATCTTTGCGTTCAAACCTGAGCTCTGTTTTCTGAAGACTGCCTACTTTTATCGCGTAGGAATCCTCCACAGACAGCTTATAGTTCCGGGCCGCTTCCGCCGTGAGGGCAACGTCGTCAATTGTCAGCACATAATCCTTGTTAGTGTCAAATCGGTCCGTCTCTCCCATTGGCTGCCTTGTGCCGCTTTCGTCTACCACGAATAGATGCAGCGGCAGCTTCCTGTCCGGATTATCATTGATTGCCAGGATATCCCTGCTGACATTATACGCACCGTTTTTATATCTGATCGTATAATCTTCATGAATCCCGTCAATAAACTCTCCTGCGGTTTTGCCGGGAGCCGTTTCCCTGCCAAACACAAGCTCTATGTCCGCTTTCTCAATGGTCAGAGAAAGTTTTATGTCGCCTTCCAGCTTCTGGCAGAGTTTATCCAGGCCGGTAAGATCCATAGAAATTGTCAGCTCATATGTACCTGCCTCTCTGGGAACAACATCCACAAGCGGCGTATCTGCCCCTTCCCCGCCCTCGGCTTTTTTTACCCAGCTATATGTCAGTCTGTCCTTAAGTGAGTCGATCTTCTCCCCGTCCACTTCAACACTGAGCCATTCTTTTATGGCATCCTGAAATGCGCCGCACCGGCTCTTTTCCGTATATTCTGTAAAGAAAACCAGCCCGTCCTCGCTGAGTCCGCGCGTAAAGCCATGGCCTTCTGCCGCATACGCATCCGCTTTCCTGTCATCAACGACAATTTTTGCAGTAAGTGTCTTCTCATCCGACGGAAGTTCATTTTCACCTTCCGTAACAGTTACATCATCCGATTTCGGGCCTTCGGTTTCAGCCGCATAAACTGCCGACGGCGGTATCATAGTCATTACCATGATAACCGCTAAGAAAGCGGCCAAAATTCGCCTGGCCTGAAATCTTTTTTTGACTTCACTCATCCCTTTTTTCCTCCTTAATTTTTTTTGACGGTCATTTATCCAGGCAACTTTCAGCCAGGATAAACAGCTATCAATTACGTTCCATTTTATTCCCCTTTGGTAAGTTTTGTCAAATTTATTTGGTATTTAAAATAATATTTATAAGGTTGGCGATATGTATTATAGAATGGAATTAAAAAATGTTGCGTATCAGCGGAAATTATGCTACAATGGCACTGAAAGGGTATTCGCCAAAAACGTGTAAGCGGTTGGCCTCGATTATAACACGCTCATCAGATAAGCCTTGCGTTTTAAGGGGGGATGATACTATGAGTAGTACATATGAAAGGCATTTTGGAGATGTTTGAACACTTTCTGAAGCTTGCCGGTCTCATTATCACGACAGTCAGTACCGTTGTGAAGATCATTGACCTGATTCAGCAGTGGAAAGATAAAAAGGCATCAAAAAAGCAACCGCACCGACCAAAGTAAAGTTGCTTTTTTGAGCACACACGAGGCCAACCGTTTGTTTTACGGCTTTGCCCTTTCTTTAATTCATATCTTATACTATTTAAAGTATATTGTCAACATAAATTTCCCGGCCTGTCTGCTGCCTGGAGCTTCCCTTCTACCTGCTGTAGCTTGTCCAATAATAATAGAATATATGCGCCCCGATAATCCAGTACGGCACGCCTGCCGCTTCCAGATTCGCCTGCAGGGACGGGACCGGCGCGCAGGTGCGGAAAAACAGGGAATCGCCTACATTGCTGGTGCCGTTGACCACGGCGGCGGCGGCATTCCAGCAGGACTGGGTGACAATATTGGGAATATCGTCATCCTGTTCCGCTTTAAGGACCAGGTCAAACCGGCCGGAGCCGGCAGGCTCGAACTGTCTGGACTGGCGAAGGACGGCTTCCAGGGAATTGGGGTACAGGTTACTGCGCACACGGTTCATGATAACATAGCCTACCGCAAGCTGGCCTTCCGTACCCTGGTTGCCTGCTTCGCAGTAGATCATGGTGGCCAGAAGCAGCATCTCATAGTCGCTTAAGGAGAGTTCGCCCCGGGAGATGCCCGGATCCCCTTCGATGACAGTCACACCATCCATGGCGGCGGCGGCTTCCTGGGCCGCTTTTAGTCTGGCGGCGCGCTCCTCGGCCTCGGCTTTCTGGATCAGTTCGTTCAGAAGCTTTGCTTTTTCCGCGATCATGTCTTCGATATTGTCGATCTCGCCGCTTTTCTGAGCCAGCATCTCGTCATACTGGCTTAATTTGGAACCGGCAGCCCGCTGCTGGCTGGCAACCTGCTCTTTCTTCTTTTCAGTCTCTTCTTTCAGAAGCTGTAAAGCCTCCTGTTCGTCTTCCAGTTCCTTTTGCTGGACTTCCAGTTCAGCCTTCAGTTTCCGGCAGGATTCCAGCATTTCACGGTCATATTCGCTGATGCGGGAGGCAAATTCCACCTGGTTTAACAGATTGCCCAGGCCCCCGCTTAAGACGGAAGCCAGATAGGTGGTCATGTTATCCTGCCCGTTTTCGTACATGTACTGGATTCTCTTTTTCATATCCTCGTACCGACGCTCAATCTCTTCCTGGGCAGCGTTTACTTCTTCCAGCTTCGCCGCCACTTCCGCCTCTTTATTCTCGATGTCACCGGTCAGTATGGCAATCTGCTCGTTCAGGCTTTTGGACTGTTTTCCCAGATCCGCCAGATAATTTTCCATACTTTTTCTGGCGCTGTTCAACTCATTTTGTTCTGCCTCGGCTTCTTTTTTCTTCTGTTCCGCTTCTTCCTTTTCCTGCTTCGTCCGGTCGATACGGTTCTGAGTGTCCTTACTCACAGCCATGGCTGTAAGAGCCGAGGAACACAGACAAAGTATCAGGAAAAGGCAAAATATTTTCTTTCCCATAGCTTTAGCCTCATTAATCCCAACTGTATTTTGTAAGCTGCCCTTCTGTCTGCATCCCGGGAAACCCCTGCTGGCGCAGCGCTTCATAGAGCACGACCGCCGCTGCGTTAGACAGGTTCAAAGAACGAATTCCAAAACCCATGGGAATCCGTATGGCTTCTTTTTTATGTACCCGAAGGATCTCTTCGGGGATTCCGCCGCTCTCTTTGCCGAACATAAGATAGCAGTCCGGCTCATAATGGACATCCGTATACAGGTTCGTTCCTTTGGTGGTCGCCATATATACTTTTGCCCCCGGATTGCGGGCCAGGAAATCCTCATAGTCCAGATAAATGGTCACATCCAGGTCTTTCCAGTAATCCATCCCTGCTCTTTTCAGTTCTTTTTCACTCAGCCGAAAACCCAGGGGTTCGATCAGATGGAGCCTTGTGCCTGTGGCCACGCAGGTTCTTCCGATATTTCCGGTATTGGCCGGTATCTCCGGCTCATGCAGTACGATATTTAACGGCATGACTCGTTCCTTAAGCGGGTGATGAAGTGCTTCATCTTCTCCAGCGCCGTTTTTAAATTCTCCAGAGAATACGCATAGGAAATACGCAGAAATCCTTCTCCACAGTCCCCGAACGCCGTCCCCGGCACAACCGCCACTTTTTCCTCTTTCAGGAAACGGTCCGCAAATTCTTCCGAGGTCATGCCGAACTCTTTGATACAGGGAAATACATAGAACGCGCCGTAGGGTTCGAAGCATTCCAGGCCCATCTCCTTAAAGGCATGCATCAGATAACGCCTTCTCTGATCATAGGCTTCCCGCATCTTCGCCACATCTTCATCCCCGTTTCTTAAAGCTTCCACCGCCGCGTACTGACTGGTGGTCGGCGCGCACATAATGGCAAACTGATGGATTTTAAGCATCTGCTCCATGATTTCGGCCGGTCCGCAGGCATAGCCAAGTCTCCATCCGGTCATGGCATAAGCTTTGGAAAATCCGTTGATCAGGATGGTGCGTTCCTGCATCCCGGGAAGGCTCGAGATGGATACATGATCGCCTTTATAGCTGAGCTCCGAATAAATCTCATCGGAAAGCACAAAAATATCTTTTTCTATAATAACCCGGGCAACAGCCTCCAGATCCGTTTTCTCCATGATAGCCCCCGTGGGGTTATTGGGGAAAGGAAGAACCAGAAGTTTTGTCTTATCCGTGATGGCTTCTTCCAGCTCCTGAGCAGTTAAACGAAATTCATTTTCCGCCTTTAAGTTGATAATGACCGGCGTCCCGCCTGCCAGCACGGCGCATGGTTCATAGGATACATAGCTGGGCTGGGGAATCAGCACTTCGTCTCCCGGGTTTAACATGGCGCGCATGGCAATATCAATGCCTTCACTTCCGCCCACGGTCACCAGAATCTCCTTTACCGGGTCATATTCCACCGCGCAGCGGCGTTTCAGATAATGAACGATCTCTTCTTTTAACTCTTTTAAGCCTGCATTGGACGTGTAAAAGGTCCTGCCTTTTTCCAGGGAATAAATCCCCTCGTCCCGGATATGCCAGGGCGTATCAAAATCCGGCTCTCCCACGCCTAAGGAAATGGCATCGTCCATCTCGCTTACCAGGTCGAAAAATTTACGGATACCGGAAGGTTTTACATTTACGATTGTATCAGATAACGGATTTCTCATGGGGTGATTAACATCCTTTCATCTTTTGACTGGTGAACCATGACGGAACCATGGTCTTTATATTTTTTCAGAATAAAATGGGTAGCCGTGCTTAAAACAGACTCCTGAGGCGACAATTTGTCAGAGACAAACTGGGCCACGTCCCGCATGGTCTTTCCTTCGATCATGACCATAAAATCAAATCCTCCGGAAATCAGATAGACGCAGTCCACTTCCGGATAGTTGTAGATGCGCTCGGCGATCTTATCGAATCCCAGGCCTCTCTGAGGCGTTACTTTTACCTCAATCAGGGCGGTCACTTTTTCCGAACCGGTCTTATCCCAGTCGATCAGGGTATGGTATCCGCAGATCACCCCTTCTTTTTCCATCTGCGCGATCTCATTGGCGACGGATACTTCGTCCGTACCCAGAAGGATCGCCAGATCCTTTAAATCCACGCGGCTGTTCCGCTCGATATAGGTCAATATTTTCTCTCTCATCTTTCTGTCCCCTTATCTGTCATTTTATAAATCTCGTCTTCCCGCGGCCGTTCCAGAAAGGCCGTATCTTCCCCGTTTCGGATCGTTCTGGCCTTCCCGTTGGTGCAGCAGCCGATCCGGACAGCCTCAATCCCCTGCTCCTTCAGACTGCGAATCAGGCTTCTTGCGTCAGGAGCCGTCAGCAATATGCATCCTCCTGATAAAAGCCGATAGGGATGCAGGCGGAAATATTCGCAGATCTCCACGGTCTCCTGCCGGACGGGAATTTTTCTTAATGTGATTTCAAGTCCGACGCCGGAATCCTGGGCCAGCTGCCACAACGCCCCGTATACGCCCCCTTCTCCGGCTTTTACAAAAGCGCTTGCGCCAAGACTTAAAAGATTCTCGCCTTCCGGCAGGGAAGATACATACCGGGCAAGCCCCTTTGCTTCTTCTATAAAAGTCCCGGAAAAACGGCGGCGCAGTTCTTTTTCTTTCCTGCAGGCAATCAGGGCAGTACCCTGAAGCCCGGCCCATTGGACGGCTGCCACGTCGTCGCCTGCCTTCGCCCCCGGGCAGCCGGAAAGGGGCGGCAGGCCTTTGATTCTGTCCATCGGCTTTAAGGCTCGGCGGGCGGCGGCGCTGCCGCTGCCGCCGCGGCATTGGCGGCCGCCACATTGGCATCTGCCAGCGCTTCATCCTGAAGGGCAATGGCGGCTCTTAAGTTCTCGGACAGTACCGGATCTCCGGCCGTTCCGTAAGTCACCACCCGGTTGCTGCCTCTATAGCTGCTTTTATTCACCCGGGTACGCTCGGTTTCCACACCGTTTACTTTTACCACCTTATAAAGTTCCGCCGTATAGGCCGTGCTGCCTTTGGACGCGGATTTATGCCCCAGAGGAAGCCCGCCGTTCTCGGTTAAAATGGTCTTGGCCGGCGTCTCGCTGGTTTTTACGCTTTCAAAGGTGACTGTGCGGTTGGAATCTCTGGTTTCTTTGCCGTATACATTAAATGTAATCTTCTTATCCGACGTGGTATATCCTTCTATGTAAACCGGATACTGGGTAGAATTGATAAATTTAAAGTCTTTATAAGTACCCGCAATCGCCGCGTCTTCTGAAAGTTCCACATAGTGAACAATCATGGAATGCGGGGAACGCTCGGTCACTTCCAGTTCCGCCCGAAGTACCGCGTTGTACAGGGTCGTGGATACCTGACAGATACCTCCGCCCATACTGTCTACCACTTCACCGTTCAGATAGGAACCGGCCATGGCATAGCCGTTCTCCTCAGTGAAAGGAGATACTGTCTCATAGGTAGAAAATGCCTCACCCGGATAAAGGACGGTTCCGTCAATATGCTCCGCCCCGCTCTTAAGATTCTTGCTTCGGTCGGCGCCGGAGCTGGAAAAGCTTGTGGTAAAGGTTCCTAAAAGATCTTTGACATTCGCGAGCTGCTCGGCGTTTCCTTCCGGTTCCGTGATTCTGGTCACAAGTTCTACCTTCGCTTCCGCGTTTTCATCCGTAAGACCGGTATCCAGGTAATCCAAAATCGCCTGGACGGAAGCGTCCACATCCAGCTCAATCCCCTGTTTGCCCGCCACAAAATTAAAAGCGCCGTTTTCCCGGGTCAGGGACGCATTCTGCGCCTCCTGGTCATATTTCGTACATTGTTCTTCCACAAAGGATTTGACAAGCGCTTTGTCGCTCTCCCATTCCAGAGCCAGTGTTTTCCCGCTGTGCTGCAGATCCTTCTGCTCTTTATAGCGTTTCACAATATTTCCCACACGGCCAATGCCGATCGCTTCATCCAGCACATCCTTATTGGACCAGGCAAGGCCAAAATCGGAAAGCTTTGCTTCCACAGTCTCACTGCCTACCATAAGGGCGACCGTCTGCGCGCTTACGCGCTGTGTATACGCATCCAGGGCCCGGGACGCCTCGTCTCTGGTCATGCCGGATACGTCCACCCCGCCGATGGAAACACCCTTTAAAATAGTATCGTCTGCTGCCGCGTATACGGTTGTTCCGGCAATCAAAGCCAGCAGGCAGACGACCGGCAGCAGCCTTTTGATTAACTTCTTCATAAAAAACTCCTCCTCAACGATTGTTGTTTTGTTCACAGCGCATAAAGCAGCAGCGGCAGTATCATGGCGATCACCAGGATTACCACAATTACAATTGAAATCCTTCTTTTTGTCTTATCTGTATAAAAATTCATCCTGCATCCTCCTCATCTTACTGGCGCATAATCCTCCCGTATTGAGAAATGATCTGATCGATCATACGGGAAGCTTCGCTTTTATTCATATCTTCTATACAGCGGTCCGGTTCTATTTTATGATATTTCAGCAAATCCTTCAAGTATCCTTTTTGGGATTTTGTAATGGGACTTGATTTTTTCGGCTCATATGTCAGTCTTTCAGGCACAAACGCTTCCGGCTCGCGCTCACCGAAGACTTCCCACAGCTTCCACAGCAACTGATGGGCTGACAGCGCATCGTCCAAAGCCCTGTGGGCTCTGCCGGCATCGATCCGGTAATAACCGCACAAAGCCTGCAGGGAGCGGGACGAAACTTCGGGAAGCACCTTCCTGGCAATCTTTAGTGTATCTAACGCCTCTTTTTCAAAGGCAAGTCCGTGATCCGCGGCCGCCTGTTTAACAAAGCCGAAGTCAAACTGTACATTATGGCCTAAAACAGGCAGATCTTCACAAAATTCCGTCAGTTCCCGAATCGCAGTGCCGATCTCTTTTCCGCTTCCTGCCATAGAATCGGTAATGCCTGTCAACTCCCGGATCTTTTGCGGCACCGGCATCTTTATATTAATCAAAGTTTCGTAGGTTCGGCAAACTTTCCCCTTACGAATCAGGGCGGCGCCGATCTCCAGCAGCCTGTCTTTGTGCGGGCTAAAACCTGTGGTTTCCACATCCAGGGCAACATAATCATAGATCATTTTTTTCCTTCTCTTTCGTACGGAAGTACCTGCATCCAGGCTTCTTTCGTCAGCGGGTTTCTCTTCTGGTAATCAAACAGCACAAATACCGGACCGTCTTTACGTTCAAATACTTCTATATGGACCTGTTTTCCATAGATACGGGCATATTCCCGCAGGGTTTCTTTATATTTTCCCGGATCCGCCGCAAAAGACGGACGGCTTTTTAAATCTTCCCTGGCATACAGATCACATACCATACACTGATCAAAGACCGGATCCGCCCAGCCTTTTTTCTTAAGGAATGCCCGCAGGATCTCATAGCGCGCCATACGGGAATGACTGACTTTGTCTTTGCCTTCCTCTTCATAATAGATACCGAGTTCCCGGAAGAAATCAAAGGGGGATTTATATCTTTCCAGTATTTTCTCCAGGGTTCGGGTAAACTGTTGGCTGTTATAATAAACTTCCACCATCTCTTCCACGCTTTTTAATAAAAGCAGCTCCCCGTAAGACAGGCAATGCGTGGAAAACACTTCATAGGGCGGCGCATGGTGGCACCGAATCCGGTATTTTGCTGCCTCCTTCTGTATGCGGGTACCTTTGAGTACTTTCAGAAAGCCAAGCTGGAGCTGTTCCGGCTTCATACGGAATACTTCGTCAAAGGAATGCTGAAAGCTCCTGATATCTTCTTTTGGAAGTCCCGCGATCAGATCCAGGTGCTGGTGAATATTCCGGAAGCTTTTAATCTTTTTTACATTTTCTTTCAGTCTTTCCAAATCCATAGAACGCCCAATGGCCTTTAAAGTATCCGGATTGACAGACTGGATGCCCGCTTCTAACTGAATCAGGCCCGGACGCATCCGGCTCATCAGGGCAAGCTCTTCTTCTGTCATCAGGTCGGCCGCCACCTCGAAATGGAAATTCGTGACACCGTTGTCCTGTTCCATGATAAAGCGCCACAGCCCGGCTGTTCGGGCAGGATGGCAGTTAAAGGTCCTGTCTACAAATTTCACCTGAGGGACTTTGGCTTTTAAAAACAGTGATAATTCCTGTTTTACCTGGTCCAGCTCTTTGTAACGGACTCCTTTATCTATAGAAGACAGACAGTAACTGCAGGAAAACGGACAACCGCGGCTGGACTCATAATAAATAATTTTATGTTTCAGTACCCCCAGATCCTCATAGGCAAAGGGCAGACGGTTCAGATCCGGGCAGGGCGCGGCGGGCGTCTCTGTCAAAGTGCCCTCTTTCTCCCTGAACGTAAGACCCGGGATCTGTGCCAGGCTCTTCTTTCCTTCTATATAAAAAGCGGACAGTTCACGGAAAATCTGTTCTCCTTCTCCGCGCATCACTCCGGTCACACCCGGATGCTCTGTTAAAAACGCGCCGGCGTCATAGGATACTTCCGGCCCGCCGGCCCAGAGCCTGGTTTCCGGCAGAATCCGGGGAAGTTCATCCATCAGCGCTCCTGTCAAACTGCGGTTCCATATATAGCAGGAAAAAGCAACCACATCAGGCTGCTTTCTGTAAATATCGCCCAGTATCTCATCCATGCGCTGATTAATGGTATATTCCGCCGTTTCAATCTGCTCTGAATAGGGCTGCGCTGCCGCTTTTAAACTGTATATAGCCAGATTGGAGTGGATATACTTCGCATTCACTGCCACCAACAGAATCTTCATGGGGTGTCCTCCGCATTCATATATCATTATTATACCAGCACTTGCGCAGATTGCAACTTTCTTTCCTGTTTGTTTCGTTTTTCTTTCGTTTTTTTAGAAATCCTTAATTCCGACGCCACATTTTTGTCACAATTCTCTGTTATTATAATACTCGTAACAGGAACACATCAGTATTTCATTCATAACACTTTAGGGGGCTCGAAAGAGTCCCCACTCCCTCGAAAATTCACAAAAACTTCAAAAACAAAACACATTCCTGACACATTTTTTTTGTATAGTATATAACATCAGCAAGGCGATATTCCTTTTAAATAGATTTTCATTTTTCTTTCTTTTCCTGGCAACCGCGTAAGCGGTTGCTTTTTTGTGCGGAAAAATACGCACGAAAAAAGCGGCCGCTTTGACCGCTTTTATAGAGAGCACGAGACGGGATTCGAACC
>DKVI01000115.1:26821-58277 GCA_002491115.1 Lachnospiraceae bacterium UBA7182
ACCACTGAGCCACTCGTGCATATATGAACATCTCCGCCGGATCCCGACACGAGTTATCGTATCACAAATCTCATAAAATGTCAATCTATTTTCAGAATCCGACCAAAGATGGAAGCAGGTGATGGGAATCGAACCCACATATCCAGCTTGGAAGGCTGGTGTTCTACCACTGAACTACACCTGCGTATATATAAAAACCCTTTCGGGTTATTATTGTTGCTTTGTTCCGCAACACCGTGTATTCTACTACACCTTTTTCCAAAAGTCAAGTGTTTTTTTCAAAAAATCACCGAATGAAATCGCCGAAAAAACGGCGGTTATTCCGCCGCATATCCGGCCTCAAAATTTACCAGATTGATCAATTCCATTCCATTCAGGTAGCGCTCCAAATTCTGACAGCATACATGGATTACCCGATTCTCCGTATCTTTGGAATATCCAAAGCTTTGCCCTGCTATGTGGGGGGTCAATATGACCTGCTCCATCCTCCAGAGCGGATGATCCGAAGGCAAAGGCTCCGGTTCTGTCACGTCCAGAGCCGCACCGCCTAAATGCCCTTCTTTTAAAAGCCGTGTCAGCGCGTCCGTATGAACCAGGCTTCCTCTGCCCACATTGACAAAAAAAGCGCCCCTTTTCATCATTCGTAAACGCCGTTCGTCCAGAAGTCCTCTGGTAGCCATAGTACCCGGAAGACACCCGATCACCACATCCGCCTTCGGAAGTTCTTCCTCCAGTCTGTCTTCCGTGACCATAAAGTCAAAACAGTCAGGATAGTTCCGTTCTGTCCTGCGCATCCCTGTAATATGCGTCCCGAAAGCTTTCAGCCTCTTAGCCGCCCCCGTGCCCACGTCTCCCGCCCCCAGGATCAGTATCCGTTTCCCATACAGCAATGTTTCCGACTGTAACCGCCTCCAGATCCCCTCCCTCTGCTGCACGTTATACTGCTTTAAATTCCTGCAAAGCTCCAGCAATACTGCTACAATATACTCTCCGATCACCACCTGAAAACACCCTTTGGCGTTCGTTACCTTCACTTTCCGCGGAAATCCGTCCCGCATCGTGTAAACATCCGTCCCTGCCCAGCTCATCTGGATCCATTTAAGGCCCGGACACTCCCTGACCTCCCGAATCCCCGGCTCCCCAAAAATAATCTCCGCCTCCTGCAAAAGCTTAAGCCTTTCTTCTCTTCTCAAACCGTCTATATACATAAATTCCACGCGCCCTTTTCCCGCCGCCTCCAGCATCTCTCTCTGCGCCGAATCGCACGGGAACAAAACTGCTGCTTTCCTCATCATTTTGAACCTCCTGTTTTCGATTCCCCTTCTACTTCTAAATCATTACCAGATTTTGCCTAAATATACCCCTGCATTTTTTCATACTAATAAAAGCAGCACCTTAACGGTACTGCTTTTTAATTATTCCGATTGTTCCTGCAAAGCAGCCTATGCCCGACCATACATACTTTGTCTGCAAGTTCCTGCTATTTCAGCGCTTCTACAGCCGCTCTCTCAATCCTTAATCCTGTCTTATACCTTTCAATAAACTCGTCAAACCCTTTCACATCTGCCGGGTCCGGGTCCATCTTCTCGCCTTCGTCTCCGCCGAATACTTTATTCTGCAGATACGCTTCCAGCGTTTCGTCTTTTTCCTTGTTCAGCATATAAGCCGCCAACAGCGCAATGCCCCACGCGCCGCCCTCTCCGGCCGTCTTCATCACCGACACCGTGGCGTTCATGGCCCCTGCCAGAATCTTCTGTCCCACGCCCGGCGTCTTGAACAGCCCGCCGTGTCCGGTAATGCGGTCAATGGAAATCTTCTCCTCTTTCATCAGGATATCCATCCCGACCTTCAAAGCTCCCAGGGACGTATACAGGTTGGCACGCATAAAATTGGCCAGGTTAAATTTGCTGTCCGGCGTGCGGGCGAAGAGAGGACGTCCTTCTTCAAATCCTGTGATATGCTCTCCGGAGAAATAGTTGTAAGCCAGAAGTCCTCCGCAGTCTTTATCGCCTTCCAGCGCCTTATTATATAAAGTGCCAAACAGCTGATTCATATCCACTTTCATTCCAAAGCTTTCCGCGAACTCTTTGAAGATATTCACCCATGCATTCAGGTCGGAAGTACAGTTGTTGCAGTGTACCATAGCCACCGGATCTCCGCTGGGCGTGGTCACCATATCAATCTCCTCATAAGGCCTCTTAAGCGCCTTCTCAAGCACGATCATGGCGAAGACAGACGTACCCGCGGACACATTACCCGTGCGCTGCGCCACGCTGTTGGTAGCCGCCATGCCGGTACCCGCGTCGCCTTCCGGCGGGCAGAGCGGGCATCCCGGTTCCAGTGTCCCTGACGGGTCAAGAAGCTTCGCTCCCTCGGCGGTCAGTGTCCCCGCATTTTCTCCTGCCACCAGAACTTTGGGAAGAATCTGTTCTACTTTCCACGGATAACCTTTCGGCGCTGTCAGCTCGTTGAACTTATCGATCATGGAGACATAATAAGTCTTCGTATCAGAGTCAATGGGGAACATGCCGGACGCGCTTCCTACGCCTAATACGCGCTCACCGGTCAGCTTCCAGTGAATATATCCGTCCAGGGTGGTTATGTAATCCACACGGGGTACATGCTCTTCTTCGTTTAAAACCGCCTGATACAGGTGGGCAATACTCCATCTCTGGGGAATGTGGAAACGGAACGCTTCGCTTAAGATCTCCGTGGCTTTCAGGGTGATCGTATTTCTCCAGGTACGGAAAGGAACCAGAAGTTTCCCATCTTTATCAAATGCCAGATATCCGTGCATCATGGCACTGAAACCGATGGCACCCAGCTTTTTGACAGTCACGCCGTACTGCTTTTTCACATCTTCTGTCAGACTCTTATAACAATCCTGAAGGCCCGTCCACACATCCTCAAGGCTGTAAGTCCAGATTCCGTTTTCCAGGCGGTTTTCCCAGTCATGGGCGCCCGATGCGATCGGGACATTATTTTCATCCGTCAAAACTGCCTTGATCCTGGTCGATCCCAGCTCGATCCCCAGGACGGCCTTTCCCGCCAGGATCGTATCTTTTACATTACTCATAAATACCTCCTATTATAAGTTCCGCATTCTCCCTCCGAAAGCCCCCGTACTGGAAGCCTCCCCGACCGCTGGCGCGTCCGGCAAGCCTTCCGGGCTTTCTACGGGTAAATGCTGTTTTGTAGTTATCTTATCATATACAGGAGAATATTTCAAATCATTTGCTCCGCCACGAAGACCGCAAGACAGGCGAAAGCGGCCACGGTTACCAGACTTCGGTTGCAGAAAGCCAGAACCACCGCCACGGCCACGCCTGCCAGGGCGCTCAGGCGGCTGCCGGTGGCGTAGAGGATCGCCGGAAAAGTCATGGCAGTCAGACAAGTATAGGGCACATAATAGAGAAAAGAGCGTATGTACCGGTTCTCTATCTTCTTTCGGAACACGGTCAGAGGCAGTACCCGAATTAAATAGGTGACAACCGCCATTATCGCAATATATAGATAGATCATCCTTCACTGCCTCCTTCGTCCTTAACCGGAAATAAGACCGCCCCCGCCGCGGACGCCGCTACCGTACACACAATAATGGACATACCCGCGGAAATGCCGGAACAGGCAGGCAGATAATAGATCAGGCAGCTTAAAAGAGCCGCCAGCACAGCCGTCAGAAGTACAGGCCGTGCTTTTTTGGCTGCCGGTATGACAACCGCGATAAACATTCCGTATAAAGCCACATTCAGGGCGTTATTTACCGCGGCCGGCAGAATATTGCCGGCCGCCGCACCCACGGCGCTTCCCGCGGTCCAGCCCAGGATGGGAAGGATCTGAAGTCCCGCCATATAAGGAAACGTCAGTTCCTTCCCATGTCCCATGGCAGCGGCAAAGATCTCGTCCGTATTGGCAAAAGCAATCACAAATCTCTGCCGGAGCGTCACCGCCTCCGAAAGCTTCTGGGAAAGGGAGAGACTCATCAGCGCATAGCGCAGATTAATGATAAACTGTGTCGCCGCCATCTCTAAAAGCGTCCCGCCCGCTACAATAATCTGAAGCCCCGCAAACTGCCCGGCGCTGGTCATATTTGTAAAACTGGTCACCGCCGCCTGAAAGACCGTAAGGCCTCCTCCCAGCGCCAGTATGCCAAAGCTGAAACTCACAGAGAAATACCCCAGCGCAATGGGAACTCCGTCTTTTAATCCGTTCTGAAAATCCTGTTTCATCTGTCTAAATTCTCCTGAGGATAACAGAGCTTACAGGCTGCATCTTTAAATAAAGGATACCTGCCTTCACCTCATAAAGCTGATCTCCCAGATTAAATCCTGACTCGCGTGTAAGCATCAGGCGTTCCAGTACCGCTTCCCTTGGCACGCCCGCCTGCCAGACCGGGATATTCATCTCTTTTTCCTCTTTTCCGTTGTTGATGGCCACGATAATCTGCTCTTCCTCGCTGAAACGGCCATAACTGATAAACTGATAATCCAGTGCAAGAAAACGGGTGGAACCGTGGGTCAGTACCGGATTCTCTTTCCGAATGCAGATTGCTTCTTTATAAAAGCTGATCAGACTTAGATCTTCTTCTCCCCAGGGATAAGTGCGTCTGTTGTCCGGATCCGTAAAGCCGCACACGCCCGCCTCGTCTCCATAATAGATGGTAGGCGCGCCCACCCAGGTCATCTGAATTACAATGGCTTCCCGAAAAACGCCTTTACTTATTCCGTCGGAAGCGGCATCGGAACCCAGCGTATAGACACGCCCCACCCTGCGGTTCGTCCTGGTAAGAAAACGGGAATGGTCGTGGTTGGACAGCTCGTTCATGGATGTCTGCAAAGAAGGCTCATGAAAATTGGCCATATGGTGCAGCATAGTGTTCCGAAAGACCTCCGCATTCCCATACATGTCTTCCCGGTATTCGTCGCTGTGCTTTTCCATCCCGGTCAGAAACCAGCTCACAGGCTCCATAAAAGCATCATAATTCATCAGCGTATCCCATTGGTCACCCTGAAGCCACTGATTGGCATTCCCATAATGCTCCGCCAGGATCAAAGCATCGGGATTTGTCTCCTTGACCGCCTGCCTGAATTTACGCCAGAATATATGATTATATTCTTCCGAGAATCCCAGATCCGCCGCCACGTCCAGCCGCCAGCCGTCCACGTTGTAGGGAGGCTTCAGCCATTTTCTGGCAACATTTAATATATATTCCTCCAGCTTCGGGGACTGCTCATAACACAGCTTTGGCAGTGTATTGTGCCCCCACCAGCCGTCGTAAAATTCGTTATAGGGCCAGCCGTGTTCGTAATTGAACTTAAAAAAAGAACGGTATGGGCTGTCTTCGGCAATATAGGCGCCCTTTTCATAGCCTTCCATCCGCTCATACAGCCGTTCCCTGTCCAGCCATTTATTAAAAGAGCCGCAGTGATTGAATACGCCGTCCAGGATAATCCTCATTCCTCTTTTATGAACTTCCTCAACAAAGCGGGCAAAAAATGCATTGCTGGCTTCCAGGTTCTTTTTATTCACAACCCTCTGAATATACCTGGTCGCGTGAGAATTATCATTGTCCCACTCCTCAAGACATTCTCCGCCGTCTTCTACTACAACTCCATAGTGAGGATCTATATAGTCGTAATCCTGTATATCATATTTATGATTGGAAGGCGATACAAAAATCGGATTCAGATACAGCACATCCACACCCAAATCCTGCAGATAATCCAGCTTATTCCAGATGCCCTGAATATCCCCTCCATAAAAATCTCTTACATCCATGGATTCCGGATACCGCCTCCAGTCCGTGACCCTGCGGACTCCTTCATTGATGTAAATATATTCCCGGTCCTCCACGTCATTGGAAGTATCTCCGTTACAAAAGCGGTCCGTAAAGATCTGATACATAATGGCGCCCTTGGCCCAGTCGGGCGTCTTAAATCCGGGTACAATCCCAAAAGAATAATGCTCCTGCAGGTCATCGGAAACGCCTAACTTGTTATAAAAGCATCTCTGCTTTCCGGTGTGGATTTCAAAAAAATACCGCACCTGCTCGTCTATCGGAGCCGTCGTATAAGTGTAATAATCAAAAGTTCCTTTCGTATATGCCTTTTCCATCAGTACTTTCTGGCTCTTGCAGATAATGAACACATAATCCACATTATCTTTCCAGGTACGAAACTTAATGGTCACCCGATCGCCTTTCTCCGGCTCAAAAGGTGCCCTGTAATTGGCTGTCTCATCACTGAACAGCGCATCCTTGTTTAGTACAGGCCGCATGTTCAGCGAATACTGCTGGGTCCGGCGTGCCTGTTCAATCATATTCATGTCCATGTTTTCCCATCCCTTCAACAGTCTTGTTAAATATCATATACTATATGTCTGCTTTTCACAAGCTTTTTCCCAAAAAAGGACAGTAAAAAAGACAGCGGGGGTTGTGCTGTCTTTTTTAGGAGAAGGTATTTCTTGTTTCTTATGGGGTGTAGCAAAAACCATATAATGTATTGGGGGTTTTTACGAGTATTATAATAGCACATCTTTCCGGAGAAGTGTGAACAAACTTTACAAAAATCAAACCTTATTTTTAGCAATTCTGCACAAACAATGCTTCAAATTCTTCCCTGCTGATCTTTTCTTTCTGGAGAAGAAGTTCCGCACAGGCGTCCAGTACCTGCCGGTACTCGTTGATAATCTTCTTAGCCTGGACGTAGCATTCATCCACAATCCTTTTAACTTCCTGGTCAATCTCACCGGCCACCTGCTCGCCGTAACTCCGCGTGTGCGCCAGGTCCCGGCCGATGAATACTTCTTCATCGTCATCCCCATAGTGTATGAGGCCCAGCCTTTCGGACATGCCGTATTTGGTCACCATCGCTTTCGCAAGGGATGTGGCCTGTTTGATATCCTGGGACGCGCCGGTGGTGATATCGTCAAATACCATCTCTTCCGCCACCCGGCCTCCCAGGTCCACGATAATATCCTGGAGCATCTTTCCTTTCGTGTTAAACATCTCGTCCCGTTCCGGCAAAGGCATGGTATAGCCGGCCGCACCCACGCCCGTGGGAATAATCGAAACAGTATAGACAGGCCCCACGTCCGGAAGAATATGGAATAAAATCGCATGGCCCGCCTCGTGATAGGCCGTAATCTTCTTCTCTTTTTCCGAGATCACGCGGCTTTTTTTCTCCGCGCCGATCCCCACCTTGATAAAGGCTTTGCGGATATCTTCCTGCACCATATACCCCCGGTTGTCCTTGGCCGCCAGAATCGCGGATTCATTCAGCAGGTTCTCAAGGTCCGCCCCGGTAAATCCCGCTGTTGTCTGGGCGATCTGGTGCAGGTCCACATCGTCTCCCAAAGGCTTATTTCTGGCATGAACTTTCAAAATTTCTTCCCTGCCCTTGATATCCGGCCTTCCCACGCCGATCTTGCGGTCAAACCTGCCCGGACGCATGATGGCAGGATCCAGAATATCCACACGGTTGGTGGCCGCCATGACAATGATCCCTTCATTGACGCCAAAGCCGTCCATCTCCACCAGAAGCTGATTCAGGGTCTGCTCCCGCTCATCGTGCCCGCCGCCCATACCGGCGCCGCGCCTTCTGGCCACTGCGTCAATCTCATCGATAAATACAATACAGGGCGCGTTTTTCTTGGCGCTGGCAAAAAGATCCCTGACACGGGACGCGCCCACACCCACAAACATTTCCACAAAATCCGAACCGGAGATGCTGAAGAAAGGCACGCCTGCTTCCCCTGCCACAGCTTTCGCGATCAGCGTCTTGCCGGTACCCGGAGGCCCCACCAACAAGACACCCTTGGGAATCCTCGCACCCACGCGGGTGTAGCGGCCGGGATTCCTCAGGAAATCCACAATCTCCTCTAATTCCCCTTTTTCTTCTTCCAGACCGGCCACATCTTTAAAACCGGTCTTCGCGTTTTCCGTGCTGGTCATCTGGGCATGGCTTTTGCCAAAGTCCATCATCTTGGCGTTACTTCCGCCGCCGTTTCGCCCCATCGTCATCACGATAAAGAACAGCATCAGGCCGCACAGGACTAAAGACATGCCGTATGTTTCAAAAAAACCGGGCTGTTCGATCTGCGCCACATCATAGGCAACGCCCGCCTCTTTTAAAAACTGCTCTGCCTGCGTCGTATCCAGAACATAGGTATTACCCATGGAACCGTCCTTCAACGTAAATTCCACTGAACCGGTCGGCGTCTCTTTGTTAGGCCGTATACTGGCAGCCGTAATTGTACCTTCCTGCGCCATCTTCTCAAACTGCTGCCAGGAATAGGCAGGTCTGTCCTGTAACCTTCCTTCAAAGAACACCAGCACCAGGCAGATCAGTATAAGAAATACCGCATAGGTACTGATTCCCTTCCATTGTCTGTTCAAATTGTCTTATCCTCCTGTTAATCAAATTCTACTACGCCGATATAAGGCAGATTACGATACTGCTGGTCATAATCCAGCCCGTAACCGACGACAAATTTATCTTCGATTTTAAATCCGACATATTCCACATCCACATCCGCCACCCGCCTGTCCGGTTTGTCTAAAAGGGTGCAGATTCTAAGACTTCTGGGATCTCTCTGACCTAATAAATCTTTTAAATGAGCCAGAGTCCTTCCGGAGTCAATAATATCCTCCACAATAATCACATCCTTGCCCGTGATTGCTTCGTCCAGGTCTTTTGCCAGTCTGACGATCCCGCTGGATTTAGTCGCTGCCCCATAGCTGGAACACTGCATAAAATCCATGGTAACCGGTACACTGATTCTTTTTGCCAGTTCGCAGGTAAAATATACGCTTCCTTTTAAAATACAGATCAAATGTACGCATTTTCCCGCATAATCGCGGCTGATCTGCTCTCCCAGTTCCCTGATCCTTTGATCCACAGAATTTTCGTCAAGCATAACTTCAATATGATGCTTATCCATCCTTAGCTCCTCCGCTTTCTGTCATTTGTACTTTCAATATCCGTTTTGTATTCTCTCTCACTTTATATCTCTCGCTGATCCGCATCCCCACCACCCAGAGGATATGACTTCCGTCCGCCAGCAGGATGCACTGATCCCTCTCTTCTCTCGGAATCTTATTGTCAATCAGATAATCCTTCAGCTTCTTATGAGCCCCTGCTTCATACTCCAGATAATCCCCGGGTCTGCGGGTACGCAAAACAACACTGTCCTTGATTTTATCATAATCGAACCATTTCGTATAGCGGTTTATCGGAATTTCATCATCTTTCTTTCGATCTTCCAGGCGAAAGGAAAAAACCGAACCCATATAAAGACATATGTCGTCCGGCACACAATATATTTCTTCCTCCGTCCTGGAAAGTCCGTATCCTTTTTTAAGCAGCAGCTCCCCATAGCCAAGCACCGCCACACACCCGCCCGGCAGCGTTATCCGGCTTCCTCTTTTGCCTTTCGCAAGAGAAAGAACCTGTTCGATATGAATGCTTTCCAGATCCTTACGCTTTCCTGACAGCCGCTCCAGACACTTAAGCACCACCGGTTTTTGCAGCGCCGGATGCAGTCGTTCCAGTTCGGGAAGTAAGATCCTGTATTCCCCCGATCCTTCGCACACACATCTGTCAAAAGCTGCCCGTGTCTCCTGCTCCAGAAAATATTCGATCTCCAAAAGCTGTTCCGCCATCCCCGCCATCCGGGCGGCGCTGCCCGGGCGAATCTCTTCCATCGCATATAAGACCCTGTGGCGGATCTGGTTCCGGGTATAATCAGACGCCTGGTTAGATGTATCTTCCACCCAGCTTAGTCCCTCTTTTTGAAGCCATCTTACGATCTCTTCCTTCGTCACGCACAGGAAAGGACGAATATAGGGAAGCCGCACCGGTTCCATGCCCCGAAGCCCCCGAAGTCCTGTCCCACGCATCTGATGGAACAGTATGGTCTCTGCCTGGTCATTCTGATGATGGGCCAGAGCCACCCGGTCCGCACCTTTTTCTAAAAGTTCTTTTTCAAAAATCTCATACCGTACATCTCGACCGGCCTCTTCCAGGCTAAGCCCCTGCGTCCTGGCGATTTGGGGCACATCCTTACAGACAACCTTAAAGGGGATTCCCCTTGCCCTGCAAAAATTTTCGCAGAACTGTTGATCCCTTTTCGCTTCTTCTCCTCTGATCCCATGATTCACATGTACGGCACAGACAGATACTCCACATTCCTGCCCATACTCCCACAGGAGCTGTAAAAGCGCCGTGGAGTCCGCCCCTCCCGAAAACCCCGCCAGGATTCTCATGCCGGGCCTTACCATATGCCACTTTTCCAGATACGCAAATACTTTCCTTTTCATATAAGTTTTGCATCTTCCCTTCCAGTACTTATATCTTCAGGACAGTCCCGTTCTCTCCCGTCTATAATATACCTAATCTGCCCGGAAAATGCAAACCTCTTTTCCTACCTTTTCCACATACCCGCTGCCAGTATGGTCATGTCATCTTCACCCTGTCCGTAAGAACGCACCTGTTCCAGCAGTCTTTTTGCCATCTTTTCGGGCGTATCCGGCGTAAGGTTCCAGATCAGCCCTTTCAGGATCTCTTCTTCCTGTCCTTCGGGAAGTGCCCCCAAAACACCATCCGTCACCATAAAAAGAATATTCCCGTCATACATGCGCACCCTGTAAGGCTCCAATGAAATCTGTCCGTCCACCCCGGCGGGAAGTCCTGCTCCCCGGATACTTTCCACCGTATTTTCCCGACGGATAAAGCTGGCTGCCGCACCCGCTTTTCTGAAATCACATACACCTGTGTACAGATCCACCGACACAATATCTATCGTAGAAAATACCGGCGTCCCCGGCTGCAGCACCATGGAAGAATTGATCATGCGTATGGCCGTCTCCTCAGAAAAACCGGATTCCAGAAACTGCTCCAGAAGGTCCAGCACCAGTTCGCTCTGGTTACATGCCTGCAGACCGGAACCCATGCCATCGGACAGTCCTGCGTAAAATCTGCCTTCCGGCAGCCAGAATACGGCGAAATTGTCCCCGGATACCGGCTCACCCCGGCGCGTTTCCTTCTGTATCCCGTATAATATGTTATAAGCAGTTCCCTCCACGAATAAAACCGTCACTTTATCCTGACTTACGAAAGAACGACTGTCTCTGGCAGGCATCATCTCCCGCCCCATCAGGTCTGATAAAACAACGGCTATTTTTTTCGTAGATACGCAGATCTTCCTCCGGGTCTTCATGGTCAGATAGACCTGGCATCTTTTTTCCTGCGAGTCATAGAAGAAAACCTGGTGGATCTGCACGCCCAGAAGGCGAAGCTTTTTCTCAATTTCCTGTCTGAAATTTTCGTCCTCTCTGGTATTGTATATTTTCTCCATTGCGCCCGCAAGGATTCCGCTCATCTCTTTCAGCTGCCCCGCGGCCGCCATGCGGTTCTCCCGCAGCCGTTCCTGCAGGATGCGTTCTCCTCGGTCCAGGCAGACGGCGGGCTGGGAAACCATACAGAAGCTTCTGGAAAGCTGCATAAAGCTTTCCTGGTAGTCTTCCATCCACTGCCGGACAGGATGAACATTTTCTGCATCGTTTTGTTCACCCGGAAGCATACGAATCCATTCAATGACATAGCCTGCCAGAACAATCGCAGAAAAGAAAGCAACCCCTTTTAAAGCACTGGCTATCATCATCCATGCTTCCTGTCTTAGTACATATTCCACCGTCAGTTCCATGACCGCAAGGCCTGTCCCTGCGCCCAGTCCCATCAGCCATTTTCCTCTTCCGGACCCCTTTTTACCAAACAGGATCCATAAGCCTGTTCCAATTGTCAGCGACAGCACATATTTTGTCCACTCCATTTTCTACTCTGTCCTCCTATCAGTTTTTTTTGGATTTTGACAGAAATTATAGAGAGGATGAATTTGCAATCTTTGTCATTTGGAAGCGGTTCGAAAAAAAAATTTTTCGACATAAAAAGGATGAACCTTTATGGTCCATCCCTTCTTATCTTAATCTTTGGACTTGAAAATAATCTCATCCTCATAGACAAGCCCCAGCTTATCTTTCGCCACATCCTCCACATACTTCTTGGTCTTCGTGTAAGCTTCCAGCGCCTTGATCTCCTCGGCTCTGGCTTCTTCTTCCGCTATCGCTTCCTGCAGAGCTTTCTCCCGATTCTGATAAATAAGATTCCTTTGTCTTAACCGGATGCCTCCCACCGCAGTGACCGCAAAAACTCCCAGGACGATCAGCATGATCATCCAGGCTCCTGTATTCTTTCGTCTGTGTATTTTTTTTTTCCTTACCTTTGCCGGCATCTGCACCACCTCTATGAGAATAAAATAATTATAAACTCTTTTAGCTTTTTTTTCAATTTCTTTTTATAAAATCTGCACGTCATACGCAGAACTTGTACTATTTTCCCATGCACGGCCCGGAAAGGTTTTAAAAGGACCCCCAGGCACAGGTTCAGGACCCGCGCGCTGTAGTAAACCAAAAGCCCGCTTATGGTCTGATGATAGAGAAACATCCCTGCCGCCACGGCGAACAGGGCATATCCGCGCACAGCCCCGTCGTTCTCCCTGTACAGAAGCTGAAAGATCAAAAAGGCAGTTCCCAGCCAGTATGCCGCATCCTCTGCCGCCACCGCTGCCGTTCCATGGGGTATGATCCTTCTGAATATCCGAAGCAAATCGTACAGAATCAGTATCCATATACCCCGAAGGACTGCAAGTCCAAAAAACTGCAGTTCCTTAATAATTCCCGGACTCATACCGCTACCTGAACAGGCGGTTCAGAAGCGATTCCCCGCCCTTCTTAAAATCGGAGATCTCGGAGTACTGAATGCTGTCGATCCTGCCTTCCAGATCGATCTCCCCTTTCTCAAGAGACAGGCGGTTCACATGCAGGTCCGCCCCTTTGATCTGCAGCATACCAAGTTCCGTCTCAAGAAGGACTTCTGCTATATCAAAAGAAATAACATCCGACACGCCGGTGATGCTCCCGGACCGCCGGTTCGTCATACTGACCTTATGCGCGCCCCTGTTCTGGGGATGTTCGTCCGCGGTTCCCATTTTGACCATAAAAAAGACCTCCTAACATATTCTTTAAAATATATTAGGAAGTCCTCTTAAATATGACTTGTTTTATTCTTACAAATATTTATACAGTTCCTTCGCTTCCTCTTTTCTGACGGTCTCCTGCACGTCCAGTACCTCCACTTTCACAGCTTTTGTACCAAACTGTATCTCAATGGTATCCCCTTCTTTCACATTGAGGGAGGCTTTGGCAGTCTTCCCGTTCACCAGCACTCTGCCGGCGTCACAGGCTTCATTGGCAACCGTACGCCTTTTGATCAGGCGGGAAACTTTCAAAAACTTATCTAATCTCATCCTTACTGTCAGTTCAGTGCGTCTTTTAAAGCTTTACCTGCCTTAAATTTGGGAGATTTGGATGCCGGAATTGTCATCGGTTCACGGGTGTATGGATTCCTTCCTTCTCTCTCAGCTCTCTCCGTAACTTCAAAAGTCCCGAAGCCGACTACCTGAACCTTCTCACCTTTCTTTAATTCCTCCGTGACAACATCAATAAACGCCTTAATGGCCTTTTCTGCGTCTTTTTTAGGCATATCAGCATTTTCGGCAACTGCTGTGATTAATTCGGCTTTGTTCATGGTCATTTCCTCCTAAAACTTTCCTAAGATGTATGGTTATTATGCATGTCCCATTAGTTATACCGTGTTTCTAATTGTTTGTCAAGATAAATTCAGGGGAATTAAGATTCTGTTTACACCATACCTACAGCATCTTATTTATCATGGAAAGTACCTCTTCTCCGAGCGCCGCACTCCTGGCGTCCGCATCTTCCAGGGACGTTCCTTTGACTCCATAGTAGAACTTAACCTTGGGCTCCGTACCGGAAGGTCTTACACATAACCATGCGCCGTCATTTAAATCGTAGTAAAGCACATTGGATGCCGGAAGGCCGGTAGGCTTCACTTCGCCGGTGGCCATATCTTTGATGGTGTCCAGTTTATAGTCTCTTGCCGATACCACATTGTAGCTGCCGATGGTCTTCGGCGTATTGTTTCTTAATGTATCCAGAATCTCCTGGATCTTCGCAAGTCCTTCAATGCCTTTTAATTCGATGGATTTAACTGCGTCTTTATAGTAACCGTATTTTTCATACATGGCCAGCATGGCATCCCACAAGGTCATGCCTTTCATCTTATAGTAAGCAGCAGCCTCACACAGGGCGACGGTCGCGGAGATCGCATCTTTATCCCGGGCATAGGTACCGATCAGGCATCCGTAAGACTCTTCCAGGCCGAACAGGTAAGTACCTTTTCCTGTCTGCTCATTTTTTAATATCTGCTGTCCGATAAACTTGAATCCGGTCAGCACTTCGATCAGCTCACAACCGTAGTTGGCCGCCACAGCGTCTACCAGGTTCGTGGTAACAATAGATTTGACGACCTGTCCGTCGGACGGGATCTTGCCTGCGGCCTGCTTCTGACTTAACACATAATCGCACAGGAGGGAGCCGGACATATTTCCGGTCAGAGGAATATACTCTCCGGACTTCATATCTTTTACATAGACGCCAAGGCGGTCCGCATCCGGATCCGTGGCAAGTACCAGGTCCGCGTCCACTTCTTTCGCAAGCTTTAAGCCAAGAGCGAACGCTTCTGCCGCTTCCGGATTCGGATAGCTGACTGTCGGAAATTCTCCGTCGGGAAGCTCCTGTTCCTTGACCACATATACGTTCTCAAATCCCAGTTCCTTAAGGGCGCGTCTGGCGGGGATATTGCCGGTACCATGGAGCGGTGTATAGACGATGCGGATGTCTTTCTGCATCTTGTCAATCGCGTCCTGGTTCACCACCTGATCCATAACATGTCCGATAAATTTATCGTCGATGGCCTGTCCGATGATCTCGTATTTACCCGCCTTCTCGGCCTCTTCGCGGGTGGTGGTCTTTACGGTGGAAAGGTCTGTGATCGCCAGCACTTCCTCCGTCACGCCTTTATCGTGGGGCGGCGTAAACTGAGCGCCGTCTTCCCAATATACTTTATAGCCGTTGTATTCGGGCGGATTGTGGCTGGCCGTGATATTGATACCTGCCACGCATCCAAGCTCACGCACTGCGAAAGACAACTCCGGCGTAGGACGCAGGGATTCGAACTTGTATGCTTTGATCCCGTTGGCTGCCAGCGTAAGGGCGGCTTCTTCCGCAAACTCCGGAGACATCCGGCGGGAGTCATAGGCGATGGCAACGCCCTTGCCCTGACCTCCCTGCTTGATGATATAGTTCGCCAGTCCCTGGGTGGCGCGGCGTACTACATAAATATTCATCCGGTTGATCCCGGCGCCTATGATGCCGCGCAGACCTGCCGTACCAAACTCCAGGTCTTTATAGAAGCGCTCTTTGATCTCGCTGTCATTATCGGCAATCGCCTTTAACTCGTTTTTCGTCTCTTCGTCAAAATAAGGATTGGCTAACCACTCCTGGTAAATCTCTTTGTAATCCATATTGTACAATTACCTCCCTGATATGGTATTTTAGTTGGGACTATTATACAATATCTCAGCGGAAAAGGAAACTCTTTTTTCTCTCTGGGACATGAATTTTTCCAATTTCTCCATATGTTTTCCCGGAATCCATGCTTTATTCGTATTATAGTAATAATTGGCCAGCTTCCAGAATTTTTCCGGATACCACAGACGCAGCGCCAGATACTCTCTTTCCGCTCCCGAGAGAGGCCGCACTTTCTCGTAGGCCTTCAGAATTTTTTTCCCCAGGCGGTGGTCATAGTTTTGTTTCTCAAGAATCTTTCTTAAATATAAGTACAGGTCGTTCACCTGCACATCCAGCGCAAATTTTTCAAAATTAACTACCGCCATCTGATTGCTTCCCACCAGAATATTATGGTGCGTGTACTCGCCGTGGCAGAAGTGGCCTTCTGACAAAGCCGTCTTCCTCAACTGACAGTAAGCGCAATGTTTCAGACGCAGTTCGATCTGCTGGGCCTCTTTTAAAATATCCGGGAAACAGGACAAATAGGCGGATTCAAATTCGTTTTTCCGGTTTTTTTTACGGATAAAAGCATCTATTTTGCGAAGTTCCCGGTTGTGCCGCCCTGCCTCCAGCACTGCGTCGGGACCTGACAGACGCAGGCGATCCTCATCCGTCACCTCACAGAAACCCTGTAAGGTTTTGTGTATCCCTGCCAGGAGGGAAGCAGCTTTTAGTATTTCGCTCTCGCTTCTGGTGTCGCATTCCCTGGCATCAGGCGCTTCTTTTACGACAAATCGATAGTATTCCCGATAGACGGTAGCAAGCCTTCCTTCTTTGTCCGGTTCTATTCGGTCTACCAGGTAACCGTTTTCTTTCAGGTGGGACAAAAGTTTTTGTTCTTTCTCCAGCTTGTAGGCGCTCCCGGAAAACTCCCGTACCAGGAGCCTGCCTGCACTGGTATCCAGAAGAAAAGCCCCCCTGGTGCGCCAGCTTCCATTCACGGTAAACGGGTACTGCTCGAGTACCTGTAGATCTCTCTCATTCATAGAATACCCCCATGTTACGGTCATTTTCGTACCTTCTATCTTATGTGGGGGCGAGGGGAAATAGTACTGTAAGGGGAGAAAATCTCTACTTTATCTCCTCCGTCTCAATCAGGAATTTCACGCTTCCTTTCATATTTGGCGCAAGTTTTGTAAAGGTCTGATACGCTTCTCCTGCATCTGCCACTGCGCGGGCGCGGTCTATGACTTTCTGAAAATCAGTGCAGACCAGGTCATAGAGTTTCTGGATGCCGTCCCGGTCAAATTCTTCCGCACCGTCCCTGAGTTCAATACTGCCGTCATAGAGTTCCTGTACGCCGTCTTTTAATTCCACGGTACCGTCCAGGAGTTCTACCGTACCGTCTTTCAACTCTCCGGTCCCTTCTAAAAGTTCATACGTTCCCTCTTTTAGTTCCTCAGAACCATTGCAAAGTTTTCTGGAACCGTCCAGAATCTCCTGCGCGCCGGGCTTTAATTTATTTTTTACGCCGCCGTATACCTGGCCAAGACCGGCAGATAACTGATGCATGCCTTCCTGCAGGGTAAGAAGCTGGGTCTGGGTGGCCGCCAGCGTACCCTGGGCCTCTTTCAGTTTTTCTATTGCACCGGCAAGCTCTCCGGCCTGTGCGCCCAACGCCGCCGCCTGCTCAGGCGGAAGCTGGGATACAGCCTGTTGTACAGCCTGTAAAATCTTCGAGAAATCATACTCTGTAAACTGATTTACACTCTCAAACTCCGGAATGGAGATTCCCAAAGGTCCCAATACGGTACGCAAAGGCTCCACCTGCTGGTTTACGGAATCCAGAGTAGTCTTTAATACCTGATCCACCACCTGGTCAACACCGGCCGCCAGCTGCCCTGCGACAACGGATATGTCGTTCCCGTTGCCGTCCGCGTTGGACATGGAGGACAAAAGGGTATCAAGGCCTGCATTATAAGTCTTAAGCGCTTCTTTCAGATCCTCAAGACCGTCTTTTAATTCGTCGGCACCATCGTCCAGCTTTTCAGCACCGTCCTTTAACTCTTTCGCGCCGTCGTCCAGCTCTACGGCGCCGTCGTAGAGCTCAATGGAACCGTCTTTTAATTCCACGACTCCGTCCACGAGTTCATGTGTTCCGTCCACAAGTTCTGTGGACGCATCTTTTAATTCCTGCATATCGTCTTTTAATTCATCATATTTGTCCAGATCATCCAGATCAAATTCTTCTGAAAAATCTGCCGTGACCGCAGTCATCGTAAGAGGAAGTTCAAAATCTGTTGTATAGGCGCTGACTTCCAGGTACTCCGGAAGATCCAGATCCTCCATGTCTTCCACTTCCGACAAAGCGATGCTTTCTGACAGTCCCGGAATCACCAGACCGCCTGCCATGACGCGGCTTCCGTCGGATATGACGCGGCCGTTTTCCATCTCCACATCCGTAAACTTTTCTTCATCCAGAAACATACCTGTGACCACGATAAACGGGGTGCTGATGGTACGCTCCTCTCCGCTTACGGTAATGGTCTGCGTCTCATGATTTACATAATCAAACCGGATTTTTACCTGACCGGATTTACCTGCCATTTTTTTCGGCTCCATCTTCTGACCGTCCAGGTAATAGCTGATCTTTACCTCCACCGGAAGCCGGCTGGTGGATTCGCCCTGATAATAGATATCGTTTCCGCCTGCGTTCCAGATCAGCTCGCCGTTGTCGCTTTTTTTAAAGGACTCCTTTCCTTTTATATTCTTGATCTTTTTTAAGTCGCTTTGATCAGTGATCGTATCTGCGGATGCAGCATTTCTTAAAATGTCGCTGACAACGATGTCTTTCACTGTACCGTCCGGAGCGGCTTTCACATACACGGTCTCCTCTTTTTTGGGTTCTTTGGAAGTCCGGGACTTTTCGGCTGTCTTTTCTTCCGTATTCGCGGCAGGAGCCGCCGCCTCTTCTGCTTTAAGTTCAAGCGCCCCTGTACTGTGATTCACATAATATGCATAACCGCCAATACCGGCCACTGCCCCGAGAGCCACGATGGACGCGGCAATTATCATCTGTTTTCTGAATCTCATAAAACTGCCTCCTCCAAAATTTGATTGCGTCTGTTTTTGTAATTAAGGTTATACCACAAAAATGACCGATGGTCAATACTTTCATGTGATATCACAGAAATTTTATTTTTCTGCATCATGAAGCGGATAAAAATCGCAAAATGACTATCGGTCAATATTTTAGACAGAATGTATGTTGATTTTTTGGAAAAGATGCTATACAGTATAGAAAATCGGAGAATTGGGGGGAAACATTTTCATGGGAAAGATCGAGACAAAAAAAGAAAACAAACGAAAAGACCTGCTGAACGCAGCTTTTGAATTATTTACTACAAAAGGCTTCACAGATACGTCTATCGCTGATATTGTCAGCAAAGCCGGTATTGCCAAAGGAACATTTTATCTGTATTTTAAAGACAAAACGGACATCCGCAATCGCCTGATTTCATCCAAAGCCACGCAGATTTTACGGGAGGCCTGTACCCGGCTGGCACAGACAGACATCACAAAGCTGGACGATCAGTTCATCTTTTTGACAGATGATATACTGGATGCCCTCCAAAACGACAAATCCCTTCTGTTCTTTCTGGCAAAGCACCTGAACTGGGGAATGTTCATACATTCTTTAGAAGGCGATACGGTGGTCAGCGGCATTACTGCCAGAGAACTGTACAGTCAATTGATTGAACGCTCGGATTACCGGTTTGAAAACCCCGAGATCATTATTTACCTGATCATCGAGCTGGTCGCCGGGGTCAGCTATAACGCTATCCTGTATCAGGAACCTGTATCTATAGAAGAGTTAAAACCCTATCTCCATGACCTGATCCGCCGAATCCTGAACGACTACAATCAAGCATGGTCAGGCTAAAGAACAGCCCCTTGGGAATCTTTCCTCCCCCGGGGCTGTTCATTTTTCTGTCAGACAGCCCTACTTCCCGTTCGCTGCCTGTTTTTCTTTATAATGATGTGCGTCTTCGAGCATCATATCTTTTACTTTCATCAGCCTGATCTGGGTAGAACGTTCGTTCTCGTCCAGCTTCATGGTGATGTATTTGATATTTTCCTGTGCCTGCGGGATGATGACATGTTCCAGGGCGTTGACGCGGCGGCGGGTCTTCTCGATCTCGGCGGCCATAAGCTGGCACGCTTTCTCGACCTCGGCGAGCCGCAGCATCTCGGGCAGGACGTCGGCCAGGGATTTGACCGCGTCGTCCAGATCACCGGATGTAAATGCAAAGCCGTAGGAATAGATGTCGTTCTCATCGGCCGTTCTGGTCTTATACTCGAACACCGGAATATCCACACTCATGACATTCTTTTTGTCTGTCTCCAGGTAGACTTCCTGCTTCGGTGCCATCAGGGCGGTGTGCAGCGTCTCTTCCGACATACCTGCCTTGGCGACGACAAAATTCTTGTTCGCCGCCTGGATGCCTGCCTCCACCTTCTGGCGCAGCGCCATGTTCTCACGGACCAGATCCAGAAACTGCCGCATCAGCTCATCACGCTTATCTTTCAGGAGCTTATGGCCTTTTCTGGCCGTCGCCAGCTTTTTCTTCTGGCGGGTCAGCTCCATACGGGTTGGGTTTACCTGTGTGGCTGCCAACTAACACACCCCCCTACTGTTTGCCATAATACATATCCAGATATTTATCATCGATACGTTTCAGCTCGGACCTGGGAAGGATAGACAAAAGTTTCCAGCCGATATTCAGGGTTTCTTCGATATCGCGGTCTGCCTGGAAGCCCTGGGATACATATTCCTTCTCAAATTCATCCGCGAATTTCGCGTAGATCAGATCCATCTCGGAGAGGGCCGCCTCACCCAGGATCGTCATAAGCTCTTTTGCGTCTTTTCCGCGGGCGTAAGCCGCAAACAACTGGTTCAGCGTATTGGAGTGGTCCCCACGGGTCTTGCCTTCACCGATACCCTTATCTTTCAGACGGGACAGAGACGGCAGCACGTCGATGGGCGGATTGACGCCTTTTCTGTAAAGCTCACGGCTTAAGATGACCTGTCCCTCCGTGATATAACCGGTCAGGTCAGGGATCGGGTGGGTCTTGTCATCCTCAGGCATGGTCAGGATCGGAAGCATGGTAATGGAACCTTCCTTCCCTTTCTGACGGCCTGCGCGTTCGTATAACTGAGCCAGGTCGGTGTACATGTATCCGGGATAACCGCGGCGGCCCGGTACTTCCTTGCGGGCTGCGGAGATCTCGCGGAGCGCATCTGCGTAGTTGGTGATATCCGTCAGGATAACCAGCACATGCATGTCTTTTTCAAATGCCAGGTATTCCGCGGCGGTCAGAGCCATACGCGGCGTCGCGATACGTTCTACAGCCGGGTCGTTGGCCAGGTTGACAAACAGAACGGTACGGTCGATGGCGCCGGTCTCCTTGAAGCTCTCCACGAAGAAGTTGGACTCCTCGAAGGTGATACCCATAGCCGCGAATACAACGGCGAATCTTTCGTCTTTGCCGCGGACTTTCGCCTGTCTTGCAATCTGCGCAGCAAGCTGTGCGTGCGGCAGACCGGACATGGAGAAGATCGGAAGCTTCTGTCCGCGGACCAGTGTGTTCAGTCCGTCGATGGCGGAAACACCGGTCTGGATAAACTCGTTGGGATAGCTTCTGGCTGCCGGATTCATGGGCAGACCGTTGATGTCCATTCTTTTATCCGGAAGAATCTCGGGGCCTCCGTCGATGGGACGTCCCATGCCGTCGAAGACACGGCCCAGCATATCCTCGGAAGCGCCCAGTTCCACGCCGCGTCCCAGGAAACGTACTTTACTGTTGGAAAGGTTGATACCGGTGGAGCTCTCATAAAGCTGTACCATGGCATCGGTTCCGTTTACCTCAAGCACCTTGCAGCGGCGGATCTCGCCGTTGGCCAGTTCGATCTCACCCAGCTCGTCATAGGTAACGCCTTCCACACCCTGCACCAGCATCAGCGGTCCGGCTACTTCCTGTATTGTTCTATACTCTTTTGGCATTTAGAAGTCCTCCTTTCCGCATGCTTCTTTGATCTGGGATGCCAGTTCGTCCATAATCTTTTTATACTCTGCATCCAGACTTTCTTCGGTTACATATTTATAACGACCGATCTGCTCACGGACCGGAAGATCAATCAGGCCTTTAACGCCTGCGCCGTTTTTCAGCGCCTCCATGGCCTGATCGTAGTAAGCCAGCACCAGTTTCATCATCAGAAGCTGTTTCTTAAGAGATGTATAGGTATCAATCTCATGGAAGGAGTTCTGATGGAGGAAGTCCTCACGGATGGAGCGGGCCGCTTCCATCTTCAGACGGTCGGGAGCGGAAAGCGCGTCCATACCTACCATCTGCACGATTTCGTTCAGTTCTGCTTCTTCCTGTAAGAGAGACATCATGGCCTGACGTCCCTGCATCCACTCTTCGGATACGTTCTTGTCGAACCATCCGGAGATATTGTCCAGATACAGAGAATAACTGGTCAGCCAGTTGATGGCCGGGAAATGTCTCTTGTACGCAAGTGCGGAATCCAGTCCCCAGAACACCTTCACGATACGAAGGGTTGCCTGGGATACAGGCTCGGAAGTATCGCCGCCGGGCGGGGATACGGCTCCGATGACGGACAGAGCGCCTTCTCTTCCGTCTTTGCCGAGGTTGATCACATGGCCCGCGCGCTCATAGAACTGCGCCAGACGGGAACCCAGGTAAGCCGGATAACCTTCTTCACCCGGCATCTCCTCCAGACGTCCGGACATCTCACGGAGCGCCTCGGCCCAGCGGGAAGTGGAGTCTGCCATCAGCGCCACGGAGTAACCCATGTCGCGGAAATATTCTGCAATCGTGATACCGGTATAGATGGACGCCTCACGGGCTGCCACCGGCATATCGGATGTATTGGCAATCAGCACGGTACGTTCCATCAGGGACTTACCGGTCTTGGGGTCCTTCAGTTCCGGGAACTCGTTCAAAACGTCGGTCATCTCGTTACCGCGCTCGCCGCAGCCGATGTAGACCACGATGTCCGCTTCCGCCCATTTAGCGAGCTGATGCTGGATAACCGTCTTACCGCTTCCGAACGGTCCGGGCACGGCTGCCACACCGCCTTTGGCGATGGGGAAGAACATATCGACCACGCGCTGTCCTGTGATTAACGGCATACTGGGCGGCAGTTTTTCTTTATAAGGACGGCCTTTACGAACCGGCCATTTCTGCATCAGTGTCACGTCTTTGTCACCGGAAGGCGTCGTCACGACCGCAACCACATCCTCCACGGTGAACTCACCGGATTTGATCTCTTTGATGGTTCCCTGGATACCGTAGGGAATCATGATACGCTGTTCCACGACCGCGGTCTCCTGTACGGTACCGATGATATCCCCGGCTTCCACTTCGTCTCCGGCTTTCGCGGTCGGAACAAAATTCCACTTCAGATCACGCTTCAGAGAAGGAACCTCGACACCGCGCTTTAAGTTGTTGCCGCCGGATACTTTCATAATATCGTCAAGGGGTCTCTGGATTCCGTCATAGATGCTGGTGATCAGTCCGGGCCCCAGTTCCACGGACAACGGCATCTCAGTGGATTCCACCGGCTCGCCCGGTCCAAGTCCCGCAGTCTCCTCGTACACCTGGATGGATGCCTCGTCTCCATGCATCTCGATGATCTCACCGATGAGGCGCTGTTTACTTACACGCACCACGTCAAACATGTTGGCATCCCGCATACCGGTAGCGACGACCAGAGGTCCCGCCACTTTTTTAATAGTGCCTTTACTCATTTGAATGGATTCACCCACTTTCTTCATTTTCTTAATTGTCGCCAAATAAGATATCCGAGCCTACGGCCTGTTCCACGGATTTCTTCACGGACTCGATACCGGCCCCTGTATTCCCGGATACGCCCGGAATCTGGATAATCGCGGGAAACACCTGATCCTGATATCTGCTGATCTCATGCTTCAGTTCCGCTGCCAGCGCCTCCGTGATATAGATCACCGCGTAATCGCCCTCGGCTATTCTTTTCAGCTTTTTTTCGCCCTCCTGGGCGTCGGATACCGGAAATGTATCCAGACCCAGGGCCGCGAAGCCATAGATGCTGTCATAAGCGCCCAATACTGCTATCTTATACATACATTTCCCTTACCCTTTCCCGTATGGAATCATCCGGCAGGCCGTTTTGCCTGCAGGTAAGGATGATCCTCACCGTCTTTATCTCATTCTCTCTTGCAATGACATACGCCACCAGAGGCCCAACAGAAAATGGGTTGGACTTCTGCGGTTTGATGGTCTGGATGATGCGGTTATCACACCAGCGCTCGAAAGCGGAAGGAGATTCCTTCAGGGCTTCCGCGCCTTCCGCATATCCGTTTCCATTCAAATATTCCATGATCGAATCCATGCCCGCCAGCGCCGCATGGGCCAGCGCGTCTACATTCAGGCTGTCGCAGGGCGCCATGGCACGTTTCATAAATTCCAGTGACTTGGCAGTCTTTGAGGAGCGCACGGCGATCTTGATATTGGCCACAGCCACGGTAGACTCCGCGTAATCGCGGATAATCTCATCTTTGGACAGCCTTCCGGCTTCCTTGATGGCATCCATGGTGGCCCTGTCAATGATCACATCGCAGAGCTGTCCGTCCCCTGAATGAAGCAGCGCTTCTACTGCTTCCTCCGCCGCCTGCCGCATATTTTCGGGCAGCGCCTTATAGTCCTTCTCCTTTATGATGCGTACCATCTCCTCTTTGGGAACAGGCGTGCCTTCATAAAAGATATTGGCGCCGCTTTCGCCGGTACAGACTTCTTTGACGGCGGCTTTCAGATTGTGGAACCAGTTCGGATATGACAGGACGTCGAATACGTCCATGTCCACATGCATCTCCTTTATGGTCTCCCATATTTTTTCCCGCTCTCTTGTCAGGATCGCGTCGGCGTTAAGAGCCGTGTCCGCGCCGCCCCAGCCTTTCTCCTGTAAAAACCGAAGCGCCGCTTCCTGGTCTTTACAGGCAATGAGCTGTTCGATCACAGAAGACGAGAACAGGGATGTTTCCAAAGCACGGATTCGCGCGACCGCATAGGCATACTGTGTATCAGACATCATAACCCTCCTTTTTCGGCGAACCGGCTTTTATAAAAACAAAATTGCATTTACTTTGTCCTGAAGCGTGTCTTTTTTTGCGTCAAACAGCGCCCTTAAGGTACAGTTCTCTTCTACGCCTCCGTAAACGAGAACAAAACCGTCCGGGATCGCTTTCGGCTCTTTTTTCAAAACCAGGCTTCCGCCTTTTTCCTTTGCCGCCGCCTTGATCTTTTTCTCAAAATCAGCCGGCATCCTGCCAAGATCTTTGGCGGAGAAATAAATCTCCCCTTCCTCTGCCAGGGCATAGGTCTTTAATATCTTCTCCATCATCAGGAAATAACCTTTGTCATCCTCTTTTTTCAGAGAATCATAGGCTTCCTCTATGACTTCGGATATGATCTCCTGCTTCGCTCTAAGAAGCGCAGTCCTGCGCTGCTGCTCCGCGGAGGATTTTACCCTTCCGTCATAGTTCGTCTTAAAAGCGGCATTCTTCTCTGCCGCTTCCGCTTCCATGGCCGCACACTCGTCTTTGGCTTTCGCAAGGACGGCATCCGCTTCCTTTTGTGCGTCCTCAATGGTCCTGGCTGCGGAGGCTTTGGCTTCTTCCTGAATCTGGGCCGTAATCTTTTCCAATCCGGTCATTCTAAAGCTCTCCTTTTTACAATACTTTACTGGTTACCGACATTCGTCTCCATTAGATCGGAATCGCTGTGATTGCAAGGATGGAGATCAGAAGCGCAAGGATTGCGTAAGTCTCAACCATGGCCGGGAACAGCATGGCTTTACCGAACTGATCCGGTTTTTTCGCTACGATACCAATTGCCGCAACAGAAGTTTTACCCTGATTTCTCGCGGATACAAGACCTACGATGGCGATCGGAAGGCATGCTGCCAGGATCATAATACCGGTCATTACTTCAAGGTCTTCTGCGCCGCCGCCTAAAAGGCCAATCTTGGAGAGGGTGATAAATGCCACCAGAAGTCCGTAAATACCCTGCGTACCAGGTAAAAGCTGCATGATCAGAACCTTCGCGAATTTGTCCGGGTCCTCAGTCACTACGCCTGAAGCTGCCTGTCCGGCGATACCTACTCCATAAGCAGAGCCGCAGCCTGAAAGGATAACTGCGAGCGCCGCACCTAAGATAGCCCATCCGGTTCCACCAACATTTTCCAACAGATCCAACATAATTAATTTTCCTCCTTAATATCTACATATTTAGTTTTAAATTTAAAGGGGTCAAAGGCTTTTCCGCCGCCCTCATAAAATTTACCATAAAATTCCACATACTGAAGACGGCATGTGTGTACATACGCGCCCAGCAGGTTGATCGCCATATTGAAAATATGCCCGATCAGGAACACCACGATAAACAAAATCACGCCGACGACGCTCTTTCCGCCCATGCTTGCCATGGAGTTAAATACCGTCGCCATTACGCCGGTGGCAAGGCCCAGCGCCAGCAGACGCGAATAGGACAGCACGTCGCTTAACCACCCGGTAATATTATACAGGTCATATGCGCCAAGGGCGATACGCACGCCGAAGTTCTTGTTACTCCTTCCCGACATAAGCAGGATGCCTACAGCGCCCAGGATGGCAAGCCCTTTGGCTCCCGCATTCAGGGCCGGCGGGAATACGATCTGCATACCTGCGATCCCCGCGAAGATGTCCGTGGGAAGCAGCATGCCAATGAGTCCGATCAAAAGACAGAACCACAGCCCGCAGTCACAGACAGCGTCCAGATACCGCCCGTCCCTGATACAGCAGTAACCCTTTAAAGCAAGGCCTGTAAACAGGTGGATGACACCGAACAGCATGGAGTACAAAAGCATCTTCATCGGCTCGTTCAGAGGTACGAACCACAGTGCCGGTATGATGGAGCCTTCTCCTTCATATCCAAAGAAGGTCCTGGCTATGACGTCGATGGCATCGCCGAAATAACCGCCGAACAGGATGCCCCATACCAGTGTGGAAAGACCGCACCAGAAGAAAAGCTGTATGGATTTTCTGAGGCCTTCCGCCATACGCGGGAACTTCACCAGCACTACGCCGCATATGAGCGCCACGATCAGTCCGTAGGCCGCGTCGCTTAACATCAGTCCGAACAGGAACACATAGAATACGGAAGTGAAAAAGGTCGGATCCATCTCCCCTTTGCCGGGAAGACCAAAGGATGCAAGCACGCCTTCTACCGACTCTGAAAACTTATTGTTCTTTAAGAGTACGGGAGGCTGTTCTTCCTCTTTAATCTCCTCCAATTCCACAGCCGCGTCAAATTTCTCTGAGAACTCCCGGACCACCGAATCCGCCAGATACGCGGGTACATACCCGCTTAAAGCGAAGGTATTCTCCGTCTGGGGAAGCTGCCCCAGGATTTCATATTTTTCTGCCCGGATACGGTAATAATCCGATATCAGCCGAAGCTCCTGACGGCTTCCCGCATAATCCGCGATCTGCTTTTCCAGATCTTCGATCGCCTTTACGGATGCATCCGCCTGCTCCTGAAGCTCTTTCTGGTACTGCGCAGGCACCTGGTTCACCGACTGCGCAGGCCTTGCAAATCCGCCTGCCCTTAAAGCTTCCTCTACTTTCCGGGCATCACGATTTAAGCAGACAACGGCCAGATACGTATAGTCTTTGTCCGAATAAATCACCTGGACATCTACCGCGTCCACCTCCGGCGCAAATTTTGCCACCATGCCATAGATTTCCTCCAGCGTGGGGCTCCCCGCGACGGTCCCTATGAGTACGGACGTCCTGCGCGTACCTGCATAATTCACCGGTACGGTCAGTCCCAGCCATGGTGTCAGCGCCTCCATCTGATTCTGGATTTTCAGGATATTGGCTTTATGTTCCGCGACCTGCTTATCCAAAGATACGATCCTTTTTGCCGTTTCCATGTAATTGTCACGATTCTTCGCCGCATCTTCGAGCAGTCCGCCGTCAACCAGGGGTTTCCCTTCCAGCGACGAGAGCAGTCCGGTCTTTTCCGGAACATACTGCTGTAAGATGGCCAGCGCCCGATCCGCGGCCTGTGCCTGCTTCTCAAATGCAGCTTTGGAGTTGCCAACGTCCATTTTCTCATATCCGCTGTCTTCTTCCAGCGGAATATCGATCTCCATGGCGCCCAGTTCCTGCAGACGTTCCAGGATCGCTTTTCTGCTTTTCTTCAATGCGCAAATACTGATCCGCTGCATCTGCAATACTGCCATATCCACATCCCTCCTTTACTTTTTAATCTGTCCTTCCCTTAAACCAGCGCTTCTATGACGGCTTTTACCGCCTCTTTTTTCCTGGGCGCGATCAGTTCCTTTAAGGCCCCGATCTCCTTTTGCGCCTCTTCGGCCGCCTCGCCAAGCTTAAGATCTCCTTCTGCCTGCGCTTTCGCTGCCGTCTCCTGGTTCTTGGACTTCACCTTTTGCAAGGTGTTCTCCTTTAAAGCCTGGGCCTTTGCTTTGGCCTCATCCAGAATGGAAGCGGCTTTGGATTCCCCCTCTTTTAAGATCTCATCCGCTTTTGCTTCCGCTTCTTTTACTGACTTCAAAGTATCTTCCAGCACATTTTCACCACCTTTATTGTTAAAAAATTTAAAGCGCCCTGCCTGACAGGGCCCATGATACCAGCACACATTATAGCATATTGCTCGCACAACTTCAACAAAAAACAGGAATTAATTGTTAATTTTTTGTCATACATGTGTAAAAAATGATAAGAAGGCCGCAGGGTAACAAACGGCCTTCCGGATACAGGTCACACGCTCAGACGGATGGTGCGGCCGGTCTTACGGTAACATTTCATCTGCACGCCGGCAGCGGCAAGCATACGCTTGGAAGCGAGATTGGCCGGCGTTTTATCATATTTGTCATCGGCATAGATCAGCTCGGCGATCCCGGCCTGAATGATGGCCTTGGCGCACTCATTGCAGGGAAAAAGCGTCACATAAAGTTTGGTTCCCTCCAGGCTGCCGCCGCGGTAATTCAGGATCGCGTTCAGCTCGCTGTGCGTTACATAGGCATATTTGCTGTTGTAGGTATCCCCGTCTCTGTCCCAGGGGAACTCATCATCGGAACATCCCTTTGGAAATCCATTATAACCCATGGAAAGGATTTTATTCTCCTGACTGACGATGCAGGCGCCTACCTGTGTGTTGGGATCTTTGGAACGCATGGCGGAAAGATATGCGATCCCCATGAAATATTCGTCCCAGGTAATATAATCAGTTCTTTTTTCTGACATAGCTGTTCTCCTGTTATGATTTCTCTTTTGAAGCGTCGATCCTTTGATGTCCTGCCGCTTTTAAAAGGCGGTTCATAATCGCCTGGCCAAGACCCGGGGAATCAAAGGACTCGGAGTAGATGGCTTCCACACCTTCCTCGTCAAACGCCCGCAGGACTTCGTACAGATGCTCCGCCACCGAACGCTCGTCCGTGCGGGTGCCGACGCATTTTATCATGCCGCAGGCGTAGCAATGCCGGGTCTCTTCCGTACAAATAATGCCTGTCTTCCGGTCTGCCGCCCGGCGGTTGATATAGGCGGCCACGTCCTTGGCAGGACCTTCCACCACCTTCAGATCCGCCCTGGGCGCATAGTGACGGTATTTCATGCCGGGCGCCTTGGGATGGACCAGCGGGTCTTCCGACAACAGGCCCTGATCCATCTTCACTTCCCCCAGAACGCCTTTGATCATCTCCAGCGTAATATAACCCGGGCGCAGGATCACGGGAATCTCTTCTGTCAGGTCTACAATCGTAGATTCAAGCCCGATCTGTACAGGACCGCCGTCCAGGATCAGGGGGATTTTTCCGTCCATGTCTTCTTTTACATGAGCCGCCAGCGTGGGGCTTGGCCTCCCGGAAGTATTGGCGCTGGGCGCCGCGATGTATCCGCCGCCGCTTCTTATCACCGCCCGGGCGATCTCGTCGGAGGGCATCCGCACGGCCACCGTAGCAAGACCCCCGGTTGTCCCGCAGGGAACCGCTTCTTTTTTAGGGAAGATCATGGTCAGAGGGCCGGGCCAGAAAGCCTCTGCCAGCTTATGGGCGGCTTCCGGTACCTGCCTTGCTATACCTGCAAGGCTTTCCATGTCCGCGATATGGACAATCAGCGGATTATCCGAGGGACGGCCCTTGGCCGCGTAAACCTTCGCCGCCGCTTCTTCATCCAGGGCATTGGCCCCCAGACCGTAGACGGTCTCCGTGGGGAAAGCCACAAGGCCTCCTTCTTTTAAGATCTGTCCGGCTTCGGATATCACGGAAGCGTCTATTTGTTCTCTGTCTATTTTTATTACCTTTGTATGCAAAATGATCATCCGCCTTTCTCACTACTACCCATTATATCCGGTTCCGATTTTTATTCAACTGTTATTTCCATACATAGAAACATTGCCCTGCCCGAATCCGGGACAAGGCAATGTTTATCTTTATTGCTTTCTCAGTTTTTCATTGGCGCCTTCCACATTCATCCCGGAGAGCACCAGCGTGATCACCAGACTGATGAGCATGGGAAGCCACAGATACATAAAATAGAGCATTCTGATACAGGACTGCGGCTGCACGGCCAGCGAACCCTCGAAACCGCTGGCTGCCAGCATCCATCCTGCGATGGCAGTACCCAGGCCGCCGCCTAACTTCACGCCCAGAGACGTACAGGAATACATGGTTCCGTCCACTCTTTTATGTTTTGTCAGATACGTATATTCCGAGCAGGACGCGATGACCGCGTTCATATCTCCCTGCCAGGGTCCCTGTCCCAAAGCCGCCACACCGGTGAAGAGAAGCATCAGCGGCACGCTTCCTGCATAGCCTGCCACGACCACCAGGGCGCGGCCTAACGTTCCCAGCATATACCCCCGTAAATTCAGCCTGTACATGCCTTTCCACCTGGCCACCAGCGTGGGCGTAAAGACAAGCGCCACGATCAGCGGGATATTGATCGCCCAGGAGAACACACTGTAAAGGTTCTCGTTTTTCAGGACGTAAGTCATATAGTAGATGCCCATGTTGACCATGGCCCCGTATACCTGCTGAAGGATATAGACAATGCAGATCATAAGGTAATATTTATTGGACAGCAGAAGCTTTGCCGCCGCCACAAGGCCATACTTTTCCTCCGGTGCGCCCTGCTGCCCGTTCCCTGACTGGTTTAACTCATCCTCGGGAAGTTCTTTTACAGAGAACACAGACAAGGTGTTGACCAGAAGACCGATCAGCGCGTAGATAATGGCGACGGTTCTCCATCCGGCCGCGCCGCCTCCGAAAGCCGCTACCGCCTGAATGGTGACGGACTGAATCAGAAGGCTTGTACCAAAAGCGAAGATAAACCGGTAAGAACCCATCTGCACCCGCTCCTTGCTGTTTTTCGTCACAAGGGCGGTCAGCGCCGAATAGGCAATATTATTGGCCGTGTAGAATACGGCGTTTAACAGCGTGTAGGCGATAAAGAACCAGGCGTACTGAGAGGTCTTTCCCCAATCGACAGGAATCGCGAAGATGGCGGCCAGAGTCACGGCGCAGCCTATATAGGCATAGAGCATCCATGGTCTGGCTTTTCCAAGCCGGGTCTTCGTCTTGTCAATCATGGCCCCGAAAAAGATATCGGTAACCCCGTCAAAAAATTTGGACGCGGCGATGAGCGTGCCCACCACGCCCGGGTTTAAATCCACTGTGTTGGTAAGGTAAATCATCACAAAGGAGGATAAGAAAGCATATACCACATTTCCCGCGATATCTCCGGAACCATATCCTACTTTGTTGTACCATTTTAAATACGTTTTTTCCTGCATAAGAAAACATTCTCCTTTATAGTTTTATTTACTCAACTTTCCCAGCAGATTTCT
>DKVI01000053.1 GCA_002491115.1 Lachnospiraceae bacterium UBA7182
TTGATTGGAAAATTGATTTCCGTGTATAACGATTGATTTTGATGGCCATACCATAGAAGGCTCCGAAGAAAATAAAGATCAGCTCTTTTACATTGAAGGAAGCCGGGTTACATTTTGTGGAAGCGGCGTTTTATCACAAAAAACAGTGCAAAATACATATTATGTGACAGTTAACGTACAAAAGAACAGTGAATTTACAATGGACGGCCCTGAAGTGTCCGGTGGAAACTGCCGCGGTTTCTTAATTGAAAACTCGACGTTACAGTTCACGAACGGCAGTATGCACGACTGCGGCGCCGTGAATACTGCAGGCGGCGCAATTGTAGCCATAAACGGTACTGTAAATATTTCCGACGGGCATTTTTATAAGAATCAGTCCGCACAGGGAGCCGTCGTCAGAGCTTTGAACCAAAGCCAGGTACAACTGCAGTCCGGTACTTTTGATGAAAATAAAGCAGGTAACGGCGGCGCCGTCTACTGCGAAAGCAACAGTTCCCTTTCCATTGCAGGCGGCAGTTTTAATAAAAATATGGCAGGTAACGGCGGCGCCGTCTATTGTAACAACGACTGTCCCCTTTCCATTACAGGCGGCAGCTTTTCGGAAAACAGAGGCACAACAGGCAACGGAAACGACGACTTCACATATGGAGGGGCCGTCTATGCAAAAAGCAGCCTGCAGATCCAGGGCAATCCGACATTTACACAAAACAGCGCCGGATTTGGCGGAGCGGTTTATGTCCTGGGAAAAGCCGACATAGACAGCGGTGAATTTGATCATAATACCGCATATCAAATGGGCGGCGCAATCCAGGGCCAGGATATTACGTTAAAAGGATCTGCAAACATCCATGATAATCACGCCTGCTGGGGCGGCGGCGTAATGGCAGGCGGAATCGGTCCCGAGGGCGCGTCCACTACCTATATGAATAACCCCGGAAATCTGTATCTGAGCGAAAATGCAATCATTTCCAGCAACGAAGCCACGGACTACAGCAGCTACAAAAGCTGGGGAGGCGGTGTATGGGCTTATGATCTGGAAATGAACGGTCATGTCCGGATTGACGGAAATACCTGTGCTGCGCAAGGCGGCGGCATTTATTCCAGACATAATTTAAGAATTACAGGCGGACATATCACAAATAATACAGGCGATATCGGCGGCGGGATCTTTTTATTCAACGAGGGATTTATCCAGGGAAAGGCGGACAATAAAATCCTGATCCAGGGGAACAAGGCGCTGGATACAGCCAACCATAAGTTTGCCGGCGGCGGCATTTTTGTGGAACACAAGGTTGACCAGACACAGGGTACATATGGCGCAAACCTTCAGATCAACGGCGTGGTGATTACAGATAACACAGCCCTCGGAGGCGGCGGGATCGGCGGCTGCGGAGAAGCAATCGTACAGGCCCACAGCGGCACCGGCATGGCATTGTATGGAAATTCATCCACAGGAAGCGGAGAAAGTGCCAGAGCGCAGGACTTATATCTGGATGGGAAAGGAACGCTTACCACACAGGGAATCGGTCATACAAATATCGATTTTACGGGTCTGGGCAGAGAAAGCACATCCGCCTCCTGGCAGGAGATGGAAATTAAACAGGAGGAAAAATATCTGGAAGGCATGCGTTTTACCGCCGCAATGTCCGAAGAACATAAAAAGCTTGCCGATGAAATTGCAGGCGTTATCATATCCGGCAACACATGTGCTTCTAATGGAGGGGGCATCGGCGGAAACGGCGCGATCAATATCGGTATGCCCGTGCAGGAAGTAACAGCCCGCAAAGTCTGGGATGATTATAATAACAAATACGGTGAAAGACCGCAGAACCTGGATCTTACATTAAAGCATCGGGGCAGAAGGTTTGTAGAAGGTGTGCTGACGGAAGTGGATGAAGTGATTGATACCCGGTCCGTTTCGGCAGCGGACGGATGGAGATACACCTGGAGCGATCTGGACGAATTAGACGACGCAAATCAGCCCTGGGTATATTATGTGGACGAAATCGAAGTTCCCGATTATCTGAAAAGTATTTCAGGTACGGTTATTACAAATGCCTATGCCTACCGGGATTTTACAGTCTCAAAAGTATGGAACGATGCAGACAATAAAGACGGTATCCGTCCGGAAGAAATTACGGTCCAGGTTCTAAGGAATGACATTTTATGGGATACGGTCACATTAAACGCATCAAACGGATGGGAACACACTTATCCTAAAGTAGAGCGGTTTGATGAAAACGGAACAGAATATACATATTCGATCAAAGAGGCGCCGGTTCCCGACGGTTACAGAGCAGGCGTAAACGGGTTTACCGTAACAAATACCCATATGCCCATAGAGTACACGGATTTTTCGGTACAGAAAATCTGGGATGACGAAAGCGATAAAGATCACCTGCGGCCGGAAGCGGTTGTTGTGGTTTTATATCAGGATAACGAAGCGCTGAGCCGTGTGACTTTAAATGCCGAAAACAACTGGTCTTATAAGTTCGAACATATGCCGAAAACAGACGGCGCAGGCCATACATACACATATACCGTAAAAGAAGAAACCGTTCCGGAGGGATATCACTCCGTAGTAAACGGATATGAAATCACTAACAAACATATTCCGGAAGGAGAAACCGAAACCGAAAAAACATCCTTTACGGTTCAAAAACAATGGGACGATGACGACAACGCCAACGGCGTCCGACCGGATATCATAGAGGTCACCGTATATCGAAACGGTATCTGGTTTGACTCGGTATTGTTGAGCGCCAACAATAACTGGAGCCATACCTGTCTGGATGTGGACGCAAAAGACGCATCCGGCACGCCTTATGTATATTCGGTAATAGAAACAAATGTACCGGAAAATTATACATCAGCGGTGGACGGATATACGATTACCAACCATTACTCGGGACATCGGGAAGAACCGGAAAAAGTGCGGTTCCTCGTGGAAAAAATGTGGGAGGACGAAAACAACAAGGACGGCCTGCGGCCGGAATCCATCGAAGCCGTCGTATATCAAAACGACCGTGAGTTTGACCGGATCACTTTATCGGAAGCAAACAGCTGGCGGAAAGAATATACGGGACTGGATAGCAAAGACGAAAACGGAATGCCTTACACATATACCGTAAAAGAGCTGCATGTACCGGACGGCTATACATCCGCTGTAAATGGGTATATCATCACGAACCGACATGTGCCCCAAACGGAACCGGATATGAAACGAACCAGTTTTACAGTGCAGAAAATCTGGGATGATGCCGACGACAAAGACAGTCTGCGGCCAAAATCCATTGACGTTAAAGTACTTCGGAATCATACAGCATGGGATACGATCACTCTGAATGAAAATAATAACTGGAGCCATACTTATCTGGACATCGAAGCTGAGGATGAGAATCATAATCCGTATGTCTACACATTAGACGAAATAAATATTCCGCCCGGATATAACGCGGTAATAGACGGATATCAGATTACCAACCGGCATACGCCAAAAAGGACGACACCGAACAGAAATAACGATTCTCCTTCCGGTTCGTCGAAAAATTCGGACAAATCAGACCCGCCTGTCCCGTACACGCCGGAGAACAGGCCAATGAATACCCCGGATGCCAACGACGTGAGCGATCCCAGCCAACAGACAGCGCCCCAGACAGAAGATGACACCCGGATACTTCCATGGTTTATGCTTATGCTGACATCGCTTATGGGCATGCTGTTGCAGCTGGAAAAGAAACCGCGCAGGTTCAAACGATAAATCATAGCGCTTGTATTGTATAAAAAAATCAGTTATACTCTCACTAAAGCTAAAAGCATATTACGCGGCCAAGAGGGGGAACAGGTAACATGGGACTTTATGTAAATCCTGGAAATCTATCGTTCAGAGAAGCCATAAACTCGTTGATCTATGTGGATAAAAGCGAGTTAATCGATTATACAAATAAAGTGATCAATACGAACAGGAAATATATATGTGCCAGCCGCCCCCGCCGATTTGGAAAATCCATGGCCGCGGATATGCTTGTTGCCTATTACAGTAAAGGCTGCGACTCCGAAGAACTGTTCGCCGGACTGAAAGTCGCGCAGACAGACACATACAAAACAAATCTGAACCAGCACAATGTGATCCGGTTTGATGTACAAAGATTTCTGTTCGATGAATCCCATATTCCTGTTTTCATCAAAAGAGTCCAGGATGTAATCATCAAAGAGCTGAAAACGGAGTTTGGTGAATATCTTGATAATGAATATGACTGTTATGGGCTGCCTGGTGTTTTGGAACAGATCTATGCCCATACAGGCAATGGCTTTATCTTTATTATTGATGAATGGGACTGTGTATTTCGATTGGCAAAAGAGGATACGGCCACGCAAAAAAAATATCTTGATTTTCTGCGTGGACTCTTTAAAGGTTCCGAATATGTAGAACTGGCCTATATGACCGGAATCCTTCCTATTAAGAAATATGGAGAGCATTCAGCCATCAATGTCTTTGATGAATACTCTGTGACAGATCCGAAAAATCTCAGCGAATATTTTGGTTTTACAAAACAGGAAGTGCAGGAACAGTGTACAAAATACCATGTAAATTTTGAAGAAATGCAAAAATGGTATGATGGATACCAGCTAGGAGATTTTCATATTTACAATCCGAAATCCGTCGTGGATGCATTAACATGGAAAAAACTTAAAAGTTACTGGACCGGCACTGAGACTTACGAGGCATTAAAAATTTATATTGAGCAAAACTTTGATGGTCTTAAAGAAACAATTGTTGAAATGATAGGCGGCGGGCAAAGCGAAATTGACCCAACCACATTTCAGAATGATATGACCACATTCCATACAAAAGATGATGTTTTGACTTTACTGATTCATCTTGGATATTTAACTTATGATGAACAATCCAGCAAAGTTTTTATACCCAATCAGGAAATTGCCCAGGAATTTATACGAGCCGTTAAAATCGGTGGCTGGGGCAATCTGGCAGAAACCTTAAAGCGCTCAGAAGCGCTGTTGAAAAGCACCTGGGCCATGGATGCCGACGCAGTAGCGCAAGGAGTCGCGCAGGCACGCAGCGATACAGCCTCAATTATCCAATATAATAACGAGAACGCACTTGCTTATGCTATTTATGCTGCATACGCCAGCGCTCAGGTATACTATGCAAATCCCATCAGAGAACTGCCAGGCGGAAGAGGCTTTGCCGATATCGTTTATCTCCCGTTAAAAAACGCAGACTGCCCGGCATTGCTGATTGAATTGAAATGGGACAAATCCGCCCAAGGAGCAATCAGGCAGATTAAAGATAAAAAATATACTGATTGGATCAAAAGCTATACAGGAGACATTCTTCTTATTGCGATTAACTATAATAAAAAGAAAGATATACATGAATGTATGATTGAAAAATATACAAAGGAATAAGTATGCAGCTTTACGAAACAGACCTTCATAAATTGCGGGAGTTTCTTGCAAATGAAAAAACAGAAGGCGCATTCACAGAAAACTATTTGATTCTCTATAATTTTGCAACAGACTGCAAATATTCATCACACATTGAATCGGATTTGATTCTTCGTTTGCTGCCATTTTATTTAAAAACCATGGAACAGGCTGTATTGTACAAAAATACCATCGCAGCAGATATTTATTTTGAATTGAACCAGGCACTATTCTTTAATCGAAATGTACTTTGGGGTGCTATAGGAGCAACGCGCGGCCAGCAGCTCATGACATATTACAGGATGCTGACACTTAAAAAAATGGAACTGCAAAATCTGCGTCCATCAGAATGGATTTCTTTGTTTAATACAACAGTCGCACTGGATGATGCAAATATCCTGAAGCTTTTTTGCCGAATTTTTGAGGGTTCATGCCAAGTCCGATATTCTTTTTTCCAATATCTTTCTATACTTCTTTTTAAAGAAAGCGACAACTTATGCGTTTTAAACGAAACAAGGCCTTTCTGGACAAGCTGTATATGGGATTTTGATGGTGGCTATACCGCGAAAAGAATTTTCTGGAATGATTATATGATTGATTTTTTTAATAAAGAAGTTGTAGAAGAACGGGCGATCGATTTATTTGAAGGAATAAAACCGTTTCTGTGTGGTTTTTTTAACGAAGATTCTATGAGCCTTCTTCAGGAAGAAATGTATCGAAGTTTTGATACAGGTATTTTCCGTAACAGAAAAGCTGAATTTCTAAAGAAAATACAGGATACATCTAAAACATATACCTACTGGGATGCTACTTTTTAATTCATATAGAAATCATGGAGGAATTTACAATGAAGCTTAAAAATATTGTTATTGCTGTCAATGATATGGAGCGGTCCATTGCATTTTACAGAGAACTTTTTGGTCTGGAAGTCATTCTGGATAACGACGGAAATGTCATTATGACAGAGGGGCTTGTTTTGCAGGATACACACATATGGGAAAAATTTCTTGATAAAAAGATCATCCCGAAAAATCATGCTTCTGAATTATATTTTGAGGAAAACGATATAGAAGCCTTTGCCGACAGGCTGGAAAAATATCATGAGCCGATTGAATATGTAAACCGGCTCATGACCCACAGTTGGGGACAGAAAGTCATTCGTTTTTATGATCCGGACGGGAATCTGATCGAAGTAGGTACGCCCATGTAAAGAAAGAATCATCCCCTGTTTTTCATCCCTTTTAACTGTTTTTTTGCAAGGCGCGTCTGTTCTGTTATAAAATCTCCTTTTGCATTTGTATACCCGTCCCGGTCATGCTCATATTTTTTCCAGAGGGAAAGCTTCAATGTTTCATACTGTTTTGCCAGTAACCTGTTTGCGTTCATATAATCCCGAAAGTAAAGTTCATCATGGTCGCCCTCATACCTCAGATGAAGGTGAAATACCTTTTCGGCAAAACCATCACTGGTATAGCCGCGATTAAATGACTTCCTGTTTTCCGATTCTGACATGCAGATATATCCATTTTGCAAAAGGATTTCTTTTATATCTTCCATGGAAACAGACACCGGTATTTCCACCAGAAGATCTATAACAGGTTTTGCCTGGATACTGTCAATTGCCGTGCTGCCAATGTGATGTATCTTTATATCTGCTGTCTGCAAAAAAGAGAAAATCCTTTTTCTTTCCTCTTCATACCAGTCAGCCCATACTTCTTTGTGTTCTGTAAGAAATATAGGAAACAGTTCCCATAATTCTTTTAAAGTCAGCTCTGATAATGGTCTGCCCATGGGATGCCTCACTCCTTATAAAATTGCAAATATCACCGCGATCACAAGGGCCGGAAGGACGTTTGCAACCCGAATCGTCTTAGGCCAGATCAGGTTGACGCCCACACACAAAATCAGGACATTACCCACTAAGGCGAGATTGCTGATGGCTGCCTCAGTCATGACAGGCGCTGCCTGCCGGGCCAGTACAGTAATCGTTCCCTGAAGAACGGCTACAGGTATGGCAGAAAAGATACATCCTTTTCCCATGGACGCCGTCATCATCATAATGATAATCAAGTCAAGAATCGCTTTTGCATACAAAGTTTCATGACTGCCGCTGATTCCATCCTGTATAGCTCCTATGATCGCCATTGCCCCTACACATACCGTCAAAGATGCCGAGACAAACGCGTCTATAAAATAACTGTCTTTTTGATTGCCCGTCTTATCCCGCAGCCATGTGCCAAAGTTTTCAAACCATTGATTCAGGTTAAGCAGTTCCCCAAACAGCGCGCCTGCCGCAAGGGAAAGAATCATCATCACGGTTCCCTGTGTGTCCAGGCTTCCTCTTAGTTGATCCGCTTCTGCCGTTATATGTACCACAAACATCTGTGACAGTGTACTGCCCAGCGCCATGACAATAATCGCGAATCCCATCGCTTTTAATATGGTTTCCTGATACCGTTCTTTCAGAAAACGTCTTGACACAAGTCCGCCAAGGCCGCCCACGACAATTGCAGCCGCATTTACGATTGTTCCTAATCCTGCCATGTTACTTCAAACCTTTTTCTTCTGCCTTCCATATCATAACATATTCTTTTTCTTTTGTATTTTCGTCCACACTTTCCGATTGGATTTTAAAATTCTCCCTTTGATAAAATCTGACTGCCCGCCCATTCTTCTGATATACATGCAGGCTTAACTGTTGTTTACGGTTTTTTACAAAAGTAAGAAGCTGTTTCCCGATCCCGCCAGACTGTGCTTTACTTTGGACAAAAATCCCTTCGATACAGGTATCACTCAGTCCGATAAAACCCTGTATGGTATTTTCTTCTTCATAGACATATATTTCCGCCTGAGAAAACATCTCTTTTACTGTCTCATAATAATCCTTCCAGTATTGCACGGGAATAAACGCATGTGTACTTTGATTGGTATCCAGCCAGATATCCGCGACCTTGTCTATATCTTTTTCCCGTAATTTCCTGATCATGCTGTTACCTTTTGCCTCTTTTTATGAAAACTCACTGATTACCTGTATTTCCCCCAAAATATGCGCGTTAAATTCTTTTAGTTGTTCTGCGGGAACCCATAATTCTTTATGATACGCATCCCCCACCTGATGAACCGCAAACTGCCCGCAATACTCGTCGTCAACCTCAAACTTCGTTACATATCCTCTGTGGTCGTCATTATATTTTACGTTCCAGACCGACGCGATCTCTGTCGCATATCGTTCATTTAAAACAGGATAAAAGATAGGCTGCTCCGGCAGTCTTGGCGGAAATTCACGATAATTGCTCTGCTTTATCAGTTCTAATTCTTTTGTACCAACAGGTCTGTATAAAATCATGTTTCCTCCTATAATCGGGCTATTACACAGCTACATTTGCACAACCTGCACAGTATTCCCATGCTGCCGAATTATTTCCAGCAAATCTTCTGTTTTCAGCCATACGGTCGCCGTATTTTCGTTGGGATGTACGCCGATCAGCCCCGGATGGTCCATAAATTCTTTGTCAATAAAAAACGACACTTTATGTTCCTCGTCATTTAAAAGCCCCAACGGCGTCACTGCCCCGGGAATCAGTCCCATGACCAACATCAGATCCTTTTCGGAAGCAAAACTTAAACGTCTCGTCTGATATTTTTGTCTGAATTCATTTAAATCAACCCGCTTATCACCTCTTACGGTGATCAAATAATAGTTTCTTTTTTTATCATCACGCACAAAGAGATTTTTGGCGTCAGCCTCCGGATAAGGAAGGGGAACCTCTGAAAGATCTTCCATATTATATACTGCTTCGTGTTCCGTAATTTCATGCCAGATATTCTTTTCTTTTAAATAGTCGTATATTTCCTGTTTGTTCATTCTTATGTACTCCTGCTTCCGTTTTTATAAATCCCACTGAAACAACCTCATGTTGACACAGCCATTTTCTTTGAATTGAACGCCTTCTTCTGTCAGAAGGCGGCGCTGATCTCTGAAATACGGAGCCAGACGGCCCGCATGATTGACTACCCGATGGCACGGATAATCCCCATAATGCTCAGCCATACTCAACACTTTTCCCACCAGCCGCGCATGCTTCTCTCTCCCTGTCAGCTTTGCGATCTGCCCATATGACGCAACTTTTCCCACGGGAATCTCTTCCACCACAGACAATATCTCATAGATCAGATCCTCATTCAGGTCTTTTCGCATTTTTATACCTCGTCATCCATTTTATTCATCTTTCTCCCAGATCGTCTGACCCCCGAAAGATATCTCCTCAATCGTTCCCGGATCCATGGAAGTATGATAGACTCCATCCCGAAATAACGGCGATACAAGCACTTTTCTTGCGCTGACAAATAATGTATTTCCGTCCTGTCTGAATTTCCAGCCTCTGAACGCAATGGCAGATGCCGATGTTGACACATTCAATTCCAGATTCTGATCGGTAACAGTTACTTCGCAATATACCTGCGCGCTGTCCACCGGCTCACCGATCACAAAAAGTTTTAAAGCGGACCCCAATACAAACAACAGCAGTATACCTGTCATACAGGCTATGATTTTTATATATTTCTTACCTTTTAACATCCAATCAAAACCTTCTTTCCTTCAAAAGCAAATCCATATTTTTTAATTCGCTCCGTCTTGATTCCGCCTGCTTCCAGATCTGCTGCATAGTGCATCCGGTTGATCTGCTGTAACGCTTCTGCCACAGCGCTTTCCAAAGTCTGCTTTTTACCTGCATCACAGACTTTAAATTCTATAATGATTGCATCATCCTGATCCTGCCGCGGCTCCAGCACCACATCATATCTTCCAAAACCACTCTCCCGATTGGAAGTTATTTTATATCGCCCCTGCAAATCCACCATTAGTCCCAGCACAAACCCATGATAAAAACGCTCAGGTTCTATTTCATCCGACGGATTTTTTTCGGTATCAAAGTAACTGAATATCATAGACGCAATCCGGTTTATATAGGTGTTCATGGCACCTGTATCCCCCAGAAGCAACGCTTTTATAAATGCGTTATAAGGCGATGCAGACTGCTAAAACCACCCATCTATCATTTTTTCAAACATAATGAAAACTTCTTTGTTCGTAAGCTTCAGTTCATATTCAGGATACCCTCTTTTATTTAATCCATATCGTTCCAGACGTAGATAGCCGCTTGCCAGCAACAAACTCCAAACTGCGTCTTCACTGCTGTCCAACTGGCTGAATACAACCTGCTCATCCAGTTGTACATGGAGCGTCCTGCCTGATAAAAGATCTTCCATAATAATCTTCATATCCGCACTGCCTTCCCGAATCAGTTTTCCTGCCAGATAATTACTGCTGGTATTCGCCCAGTATGTGGCAAACTTACGTTTATCTAAATAATGAATAATCGACCATGGATTATAGATACCGCTTTTCCTGCCAAATGTGAAACCATCATACCAGTCTTTTACTTCTTCCCGACTCTCATACAGGTCATATTCTTTCAGAGCATCCCATACTTCTTCCTGTGTAAATCCAAATGAATCTTCATATTTTTCAGAAGTTGTAGTTACCATTTCTATATTATTCAGATCCGAAAAGATCGATTCTTTACTGATTCTCGTAATTCCGGTCATCAATGCCTTTTCCAGAAATGGATTTGTTTTAAAGGTAGAATTAAACAAGTTTCTCAAAAATGAAACAAGCGCATCCCAATATCCTCCCACATAAGCTTCCTGCATGGGTGTATCGTACTCGTCAAGTAAAATAATTACTTTTTTTCCATAATAACGTGCCAGATAATCGGACAAAACTTTTAAAGAACCCGACGCCAGATAATCTTTCATATCGACAGAAATTTCCCGGTATGCTTCCTTCTCATCCGCATTTAAATACTCTGTCTCCAATAGAAAGTCAAATGTATTATAGAGATTTTTTATCAACTGACAAATTTTTTCTCTTGTATTTACAAAAGAAGTTTCTTTCACCTCCGCAAAGCTTAAAAAAATCACCGGATATGTTCCCTGTAATTTTTGATACTTTTTATCTTTCCATATGAACAGATTTTGAAACAGCGCACCTCTGTCCGCATACTTAACTGAGAAAAAGTTCTCCAGCATACTTAAATTCAACGTCTTGCCAAAGCGCCTGGGGCGGGTAATCAGTGTAACGATATCTTTATTTTCCCACCATTCTTTGATAAACATTGTTTTATCCACATAAAAAATGTCTTCTGTAATTAATCGTTCAAAACTCTGATAACCAATCCCTACCCTTCTGGCCATCCTCATCGCTCCTCTATAATTCAGGTTTCTTTTTCGTCACAACAGGCTTTCCCTCTTCATCCAACAAAGGTGTCAGCCCTCCGGCACTGCCCGTATTATGCCATAAATAGTTTACGCCGGTTTCCGTATCGACCCAGATTTCCGTTACTTCTACTACACCCTGGGAATAGGTTCTTTCAAAACGTTTCATAAAATCCTCCTTCATCTGTCTTTTGTCTTTTTATATCACTTCATACACCTTAAGTATCTCCGAAGTCTTCAATATACATTTTTTCCCAAATCCTTTCTGCTACCCCCATTGGCTTTGATCATCTGGCGCCATCCTGCCTGCGCGGCCATTTTATATAAAAATCTCGGGAAAGCAACTGACACATAATTATTTTTCTGTATTTCAAGCTGAAGCATCTTGTCTGCCATCCCATGAAGCGCCTTATAAATCGGCGCTTTGGGGCCATGTCCGTTCTTCAGCGTAGGCATCTGGTTAAGACCTCCGCCTCCGCCCACACCGATGCCGCCGCTCCAGACCAGACCGGCCTTTATACACCAGTTTTACAAAAGTTCCAGGGCATATTCTGCCTGGATTCCTTCATAAAAGCCGCAGTTTACGATACCATAAACATGTATTGTATGATCCTTGTCAAAGGCATTTTCCAACTGTATGAGACATGACAGCAAATGTGACGGAATGCCGTCTACATAAAGCGGGCAGGAAATCACCCATACCTGCGCATTTTTTAATTGTTCCAATACTTTCTCCGAAATCACGGATTTATGCAGTCCGATTTCCGTAACTTCTGTTTTCTCCTTAACATATGATCTCAGATCCGTTAAAAGAGCGCCGCTGGCACTGCCATGAGATTTGGGACTTCCGTTGATGAGTGCAAGCTTCATAATACAATGTTCCCCATTTCTTCTGTCGTCCTGTAAAAACAGATTTTTTTCACCTGTCCGTCATAATTATCCGCATTGGCCTTCAGCAGATTCCGTGCAGTCTCCTTTTCGCGGTCTGTTAGATCCGCTCCGTAAAAACAGGCTGACAGTAAGATAACATTTTTATATCTGCGTTTATGGTGCAGTTCTCCTTTGCGGAGTACAAAATCCGGATGTATATAAGAGAGCGCCCGGTCCTGCACGTTTTTTACAAAGGGACTCACGCTGCCGTAACAACATTGACTGACCAGGATCAATTCCGTACATTTGCCTATATAAATCCCCGTATCCTCATATCCGTCGTGGATCACACATTTTCCCGGCGTCTTGATCCAGCATCCAAAACATCCGGTGCATGGATGAATGCTTCCCTTTGGCTTTATGATTTTACAGGCGCCTTCTACGGGAATATGAAAATTTTCTATATCTGTAATAATCAGTTTCATCCATGCCCTCCTGTATTTTTTCTTCCGTATTTACTTTTTCCAAAAGACGGTATACCATAACTTCTGCCAGAGCCTCATAATCTTCCCAGTCCGGCTTTTCTTTTACTCCAAACGCACGGCTTATCATATCATCTGTCAGGTTCGTGATCTTAATCTTCCGGGTAAAATGATAGACGTCGATCACCGTCGCCGATTCTTCCCGATCCGCGAACACATATACAATCCTGGACTTTTCCACTGCGCCTTTACGACTGCTTCCACCGTCTCAGGCGGCGTCTATGTCGCCTCCGCAATCGTCTGTACATCCTTATCCTGTTGATACAAAGACAATATTCTCGCCCGTACAGGTGTCGATACCGACAGAAGCATACTGTTTTACTCCTTCCCTTTTGCAATCCATTATAAAGCACCTGGCCCTTTTTTACCACTGTTTTTTCCCCAGCAGATAGTGTTTTCGTTTGCCAAAATAAAAAGACAGCCATTTCTGACCGCCTTTCCTAAAACACTATCATACACTCACTTTTTCATCTTGCTGCAGCCTCTCCAACACTACCGCTGCTCCCTTTCGAGTATCTTCGATGATCTCCCTGGGAGTCATCTGGACATGGCGCAGGGAGTTATACTCCCGGATCTTCCGGATGTCCTCCAGATTAAAATCCTTACTCACGATCGGTTTCGTCATCGTCCTCATCCTCTCCTTCCAAAAGTACGGAGGGCGGATAGATCAGCAGATCCTTGTAACCCTCCAGGGTTGTGATAATCTTTACCCCTCGCACTGTTTTAACATTTACGATATGTTTAAAATTCCAGGATGTAATAATATCACATCCCGCCAGGATCACCGCCGCGATATGCTGGCAGTCATCAAAGCTCTTTTTCTTCAGGATGCCAAAATCAATGAATTTCTCTGCCAATCCTGTTTTTCCCCGACAAAACAAAAGTGACAGAAACCCTCTGTCACTCCTGTTCGGCGGATACTCTTTGGATATGCATCGCCAGATACCCGATCTCCACCGGGTCTAACGGTTTTTTCAGATATTTTTCCAGATGACCGCACACCGTAGAGGCAATCCGAAATTCATCCGGAAATTTGATGGACATATAATCGTTCATATCCAGCTTCAGTCTTTCGCCTTTCATGGCCCGCGCCGCCATATACCGCACATGGTTCATAAGCCGGTTGTAAGACAGGGACATCACATCGATGGATACCCCTGTCTCCTCCTCCACCATCTGGATGCACTCCCGGACTGTCCTGGCGATCTGCATGGAAAGCGCCACGTTCTCATCTTCAATGGCGGAGTGGATATGAAGGGCGATATATCCCACTTCATGTTCGTCGATCTCAATCCCCAGCCGTTCTCTTAAGATGGAGACGATACACTCCGCCGTCTTATATTCCATATGAAACAGCGCCCGTATATCCCCGGTCAGGGGGTTACTGATCTGTTCCTGGTTCCGTATCCTTTTTACCGCGAACGCAATATGGTCCGCCATGGGGAAAAGTATGCTCCAGTCGATCTTTCCAAAGACGCGCTCCGCTTCTTTTAATACCTGCTCCGCGATTTCCAGAAAGACCGGGTCCAGATCTTTCACAAGCTCCATGGCAGAGCCCCGCTCTGTCTTCTTCTGAAGAGAATAGACGGTACAGCCTTCCGGCGCTTCCATCCGCTCGCTGACCTTCTTTCCGAACCCGACTCCTTTACCGATCAGGAGGTATTCCCGATTGTCATCCATTCCAATGACGATCACCGTATTGTGGTTCAACGTCTTCTTCACTCTGAACATACTTTTCTCCCCCACAGACATTCAGTCAATGTAAATCATTTATCCTTCGTAAGTGTCTACCGCGTACAGCGCGTCTCCCGCTTTCACATTACCTGTCTTTAACAGACGGATCTTCTGATTGTCGGACAATTCCGTACAAAGCACCGGCGACGCCAGAGACGGCGCGTTTTTCTTTAAAAATTCCACATCCATCTTCATCAGAAGATCTCCCTTTTTTACTTTGTCGCCGTTATTTACAAATACCTCAAATCCCTGTCCGTTTAAGTTTACGGTGTCAATTCCCATATGAAGCAGCATGGCGATTCCGGACGCCGTCTCAAATCCGATGGCGTGCTTCGTCTCAAATACAAAGCTGACTTCTCCGTCCTGGGGCGCCCTGACTTCTCCATCCGACGGAACGACCATCGCGCCGTCTCCCATCATCCTGCCCGCGAAAGCCTCGTCAGGCGTCTCGGACAGATCTGCCGCCGTTCCGTTGACCGGACTGTATATAGTATCTGATTTTAACACTTTTCCTGCCGGTTTTTCCTTATCAGGCGCGGTTGTCTCTGCCGCCGTATCTGCATTCGGGACATATTCCTCGTCCGGAGCCGTCTCCAGATAATCTTCCAGATTGGATTTGATCACTGTAACCCTTGGGCCGTAGATCACCTGCACACCGTTTCCTTTATGCACAACGCCGGAAGCACCGGTAGATTTTAACAGACCGTCGTCTACCAGCTCTGATTTATGCACCGTGCAGCGCAGCCGGGTGGCGCAGCAGTCCACATCAGAAATATTTTTCTTGCCGCCAAGGCCTCTGCAGATGGCTTCAGAAAGCGCGTCCTCCTCGGAAACCGCGCCGCCGGCCCCTGCGCCGCCGTTTTTCTTTGCATCCACATCGCTTCTGCGGTACAGTTTTACTTCCTCACTGTCATCCCTTCCGGGCGTCTTTAAATCCATCTTTGTAATCAGGAACGAAAACAGCAGATAATACACGGCAAAATATACAACGCCCACTACCACAATCCAGATCCAGTTGGTCTTTGCATTCCCCTGCAGGATACCAAACAGGAACATATCGATCAGGCCGCCGGAGAAAGTCATGCCTACGCCGACGGAAAATACATGCATCAGCATATACGCAAGTCCCGCAAATACGCAGTGAACCACATACAGAAGGGGCGCCACGAACAGGAACGTAAATTCCAGAGGCTCCGTAATACCGGTCAGCATGGATGTCAGTGCCGCGGAAAGTAAAAGACCTGCCACCGCTTCTTTCTTCTCCGGCTTCGCCACTTTATACATTGCCAGCGCCGCACCCGGAAGACCGAAGATCATCAGCGGGAACTTACCTGCCATAAAGCGGGTAGCGGATACCGCGAACTGTTCCACCGTCGGGTCTGCAAGCTGCGCGAAGAAAATGTTCTGAGCGCCTTCTACCACACGTCCGCCCACTTCCATGGTTCCGCCCAGAGCCGTCTGCCAGAAAGGAAGATAAAATACATGATGCAGTCCGAAAGGAATGAGCGCACGCTCCATCAGACCGTATACCCACGTTCCCACATAGCCGGATTCAAGCACCACGCCGCCGATGGCATAGATTCCCTGCTGGATCACCGGCCATATGAAAAACATCAGGATACCTACTACCGTATAGGCAAGTCCGCATACGATGGGGACAAACCGTGTCCCGCCGAAGAAAGAGAGCACCTGCGGCAGCTCTATCTTGTAAAATTTATTATGCAGCGCCGACACGCCAAGACCTACGATAATACCGCCGAACACACCCATCTGCAGGGACGTAATGCCCACCACGGATGTGGTCGCGCCTTCCAGCATGGATTCCGGGCCGCCGTTATTTACGATCATGGCGCCGATGGAAGCATGCATGATAAAAAACGCGATGGCCGCCGACAGAGCCGCCACTTCTTTTTCCTTCTTTGCCATACCGATGGCAACACCCATAGCAAAGATAATCGGAAGATTAGTAAATACGATATCCCCGGCGGCGCTCATAACCTGCAAAATCGCATTCAGCACCGTTCCCGGTCCCATGATTCCCATCAGTCCGTAAGCGTTTAACATGGTCTCATTGGTAAACGAGCCGCCTACGCCAAGTAACAGACCTGCCACCGGCAGGATTGCGATCGGGAGCATAAATGATCTTCCGACACGCTGCAGTACACCAAAAATTTTGTCCTTCATGACAATCCCTCCTATTATAGTTCCGCATCTACCTTCCCAACGCCCGGTACTAGATAGCTTTCTGCACGCTTCGCGTTCATAAATCTATCTGGGCGTTGTCCAGTCCGATGCTGTTCGTTCCGCATCTACCTTCCCAACGC
>DKVI01000112.1:0-12593 GCA_002491115.1 Lachnospiraceae bacterium UBA7182
GACCTGTGCTGAACAGTTACTTATAATGACAGAATGAAGGAGCGTAAAACATTTACATTAACTGTCGGAACTATGTCCGTGCTTTGGCCTGCGGCCGAAAGCCGGATAAACCGCGGCCAGTATTCTGGTCTGCAAAAACTTTATATCAGGAGGGAAAACGAATGAAAAACAAAACAATGAAAAAAATGTGCGCACTGGCGATGGCAGCAGCTCTCGGCGTTACGGCACTGGCGGGATGCGGATCGTCCTCATCCTCATCTGCAGAGCCGGAAAAGACATCTGAAGCGCCTGCCGCAGAAAGCTCCGCGGCGTCTTCTGAGGCGTCTGCCGCGGATGATTCCGCAGCGCCTTCCGAGGCATCTGCCGCAGAGAGCTCCGCAGCAGGTTCTTCTGCCGGGGCAACAGATAATTCCGAAGTTAAGATCGGCGTTTCCATGAGTACGACACAGAACCTGTTCTACTCAAAAATGTCCCAGATCATTCAGGATTACTGTAAAGAAAAGGGGATAGAAGTCACGGTCACAGATGAAAACAGCGACGTAAGCAAACAGATTTCGTCTTTCGAGAACTTCATGGCTTCCGGATGTACAGCGATCATGGCGGTGGCCTTCGACCCGGACGGGATCAAGGACGTGGTTAAACAGGCAGAAGATCAGGGGATTTTCGTTATGACCTATGACGGGCTGGTGGAAGGCGCTTCCGGTTCCCTGAATCTGGATAATTACGTATATGGTTATCAGACAGGAACCATGGCGGCGGACTGGATCAATTCCAATGAGACTCTGAAAAATCAGGAAACGGTAGAAGTGGGTATCTTTGATTACCCGGATATCCCGGCCATTATCGACCGCGCCCAGGGGATCAAGGACGCGCTGGCGGAGAAGGCGCCGAACGCGCAGGTGGTTGCTCAGCAGAAAGCCGGCGTAGGCGACGAAGGAAATGTCCAGGCGGAGAATTTCCTGGCAGCCCATCCGAATATCCAGGTGATCTGTGGTATCAATGATACGGGTGTCCTTGGAGCGTATGAAGTATTCAATTCGAGAAACCTTTTGGGAGATAACGTGGGATTCTTTGGCGCAGACGGTGACCCGGAAGCACTGAAGCTTATCGCAGACGGGACATCCTACAGAGGAACGGTTTACACCGGAGCTTATGACGCACTCCCGGGCGCTATAGATACGATGATCGCCGCAAGCCATGGCGAAGAGGTTGAAGGGGATATCATTTATGAATGTATTCCGGTTACCATAGATAATGCAAAGGACTATATTGATAAGTAGATGTTTCTCTGATGTTTTACGCACATATAGAATATGTATCCGATGTGAGATGCTGTATGTGAAGGAAAGGGTATCCTGATGCTGTAGTCAGGATACCCGTCTTTTAAGAATCCCTATATGAAAGAAAGAGTGAGGGTATGGAAAAAAAGAAGGAACTTGTACTATCGGTAAAAAACATCTGCAAAAGGTACGGGGGAATACAGGCTCTGGATCATGTGTCCATAGATTTTGAAAAAAGGGAGACGCATGCGCTGGTAGGTGAAAACGGCGCCGGTAAATCCACTTTGATCAAGATGATATCCGGGGCTGAAGTACCGGATTCCGGCGAGATGATTTTCGACGGAAAAAGCTATGAGAGAATGACGCCGCAGCTTTCGAAGAGCGCAGGCGTTTCCACCATTTATCAGGAATTTAATCTGTTTCCGTCCCTGACGGTGGCGGAAAATATATACATGGGAGATGAACTTCTGTCTGACAAAAGAAAGACTTTTTACGATGCCGGGGAATATGTGGAAAAGGCAGGAGAAGTTCTGAACAGGATGAAAGTGGATATAAGCCCCACAGAGCTGATCGAACATATGACTACTGCTCAGATGCAGCTGGTGGAGATCGCAAAAGCCGTGGCGAAGGACGCAAAGATCCTGATCATGGACGAACCCACGGCCCCGCTGTCCACAAAAGAGACGGAGGATCTGTTTGAATTGATCGGCAGGCTGAAGGAGAGCGGTGTGACGATCATTTATATTTCCCACCGTATGGAAGAACTGTACCGGATCGCAGACCGCCTGACGGTCATGCGGGACGGAAAATATATTCTGACCTCCACGCCTGACAAGATCACCCGGCAGGAACTGATATGCCAGATGGCGAACCGCAAGGTAGAAGAGATCGAATTTCATCATACCTGGCCCACAAAGGATGTGGTTCTTGAGGCAAAGAACATAGCGGGCAATGGGCTGGAGGATATTTCCTTTTCGCTGCGGCAGGGTGAGATCCTGGGGCTCGGAGGACTTCTGGGCGCAGGCCGGACGGAGCTGGCAAGGCTTCTGTTTGGAGCCGAGAAGATAGAGAGCGGTGAATTGTGGCTGGAAGGAAAACGGATCACGGTAAACAGTCCGAAACAGGCGGTAAAACAGGGGATTGCCTATGTCCCTGAGGACAGGAAAATTCATGGCGCCATACTGTCGCTGCCCATCAGCTGGAATATCACCATGCCGATTTTAAAGGCGATCAGCGGTAAAAACGGAATCATACGCCAGAAAGAGGAGGATGCCATTGTCGAGGAACACAGGCAGGCGTTCAGGATCAAACTGGGCAGCGTGAAGGACCATGTATCCAGCCTGAGCGGCGGAAACCAGCAGAAGGTAGTTCTGGCGAAATGGATCGCCAGCAATCCCAAGGTCCTGATACTGGATGAGCCTACCCGAGGCGTAGACGTAGGCGCAAAACAGGAGATATACGGCCTGATTGCGGATTTCGCCAAAAAGGGCCTGGCGATCATCCTGATCTCATCGGATATGGATGAACTGCTCAATATCTCGGACAGGTTAATTGTGTTGAATGAAAAAAGAATCGTCGGACGTCTGGAAAAAGAGGAATTTTCCCAGGACAAGGTGCTGGCGATGGCATCAGGCGTTTTATAGGAGGCAGCCATGACACATAAATTTTCAGAAATTTTTAGGAAATACATGATTTTCCTTATTTTTATCGTGTTAATTATCGGTTTTTCCATCATGTCGCCGGCGTTTTTCGCCGTAGGTAATGCGATGAATATTATCCGCCAGATTTCCATGATGGGTATTGTTACCGTTGGTTTTACCTTTGTCCTGATCGGAGGAGGACTCGATTTGTCTGTGGGTTCTCAGATCGCGCTGATGGATATACTGATCTGCTGTATGATCATCGACGCGGGAATGAACCCGGTGCTGGCCATGGTGATCGGCGTGGTGTTTACCACTGCCGTGGGAACCTTTAATGGTTTTATTATCACAAAGACAGGTATCCCGCCGCTTATTGCAACTTTGGCTATGCAGACAGCTTTAAGGGGAGCTGCGTTCGTGATTTCCAACGGATTCCCGAAATACGGAATTCCGGACTGGATGAAGCTGATCGGCCAGGGAAATCTGTTTGGCGTATTTCCGGTACCGGGCATTATCATGGTTGTAGTGATCGTTTTCGGCATTATGCTGCTGAATAAAACGTATACCGGACGTCATTTCTATGCACTGGGAAGCAACGAGGAGGCAGCAAGGCTTACCGGAATTAATGTCCACTTTACCCGGATACTGACGTATGCATTGTTGGGCCTCCTGACAGGTATCGCAGGCGTCGTGATGCTGTGCCGTACAGGGTCAGGCCAGCCGAATATTGCCACGGCTTTCGAGATGGATGTACTGACAGCGGCGGTTCTTGGCGGAGTCAGCGTCAACGGCGGGAAGGGAACGATCATCGGAGCGATCATTGGCGCGGCGATCATCGGCGTGCTGAATAACGGAATGTCGATCATGGGTGCAAACGATTACTGGCAGCAGATCATCAAGGGAGCTGTGCTCCTGGCAGTGGTTGTATTTGACAGCTTCAGCCGCTCGGATAAAAAGTAAATCAAAAGTAACTGTGAAGGAACTGAACAGTTACGATCAAAAACGAAAACAGGAGAATCGGTTATGGCGCTGTTTCAAGGCAATATATTTCCTAAAACGCTGGGGTATCAGACGCAGATATATGTCAGTCTGCCAAATGACGGGCACAGGTATTGTAAACAGGGACCGACGCGGACGCTGATTTTGCTTCACGGAGTATCAGACAATGCTTCCGGCTGGATCCGCTATGGACTGGCTGATGAAATGGCTGAAAAATATAATGTTGCCATTGTCATGCCGGAGGGGTTAAAGAGCTTTTGGCTGGATATGAAGTACGGCGGCCAGTATACACAATATCTGACAAAAGAGCTTCCTTGGCTGATGGGGGAGATGTTCAGGATCCCGACGGACAGGGAACACCTGATGATCGCAGGACTATCCATGGGAGGTTACGGGGCGCTTCACGCAGCGATGACTGATCCGTTGCGGTATTGTGCCGCAGGGGCTTTCAGTGCAGTTACAGATATCAGAGATTTTTTCTCCCATGCAAAAGAACTGGGAAATACCAGTGACTGCGGTGCCAATTTTGATAATGAGATCAAAGCAATTACAGGCGGTGAAGTGTCGGTCGAAAAGAAGGAAGAACTCTTTTCTCTGGTTGAAAATCCGGCCCTGCAAAATGAAAAACCGTATATATATATGGCCTGCGGCACAGAAGATGAGCTGGTTTACCGGCAAAATGTGAAATTCTATGGATTTTTGCAGGAGATTGGCCGAGAGGCAGCTTTTGAAAGCTGGAGCGGTGTTCATGACTGGGTTTTCTGGAGAAAAGCTCTTGACAGGTTTTTGGAGCATACCATGGGTGTGCCGGAAAAAGACGATGTATTTGGGGGGATTCCTCCGTTTGAATTAAAATAAGTACCCGGAAAGGAGAAAGGAACACTATGACATCCCGTGAACGTGTCAGAAAAGCATTAAATCACCAGGTAACAGACCGCGTGCCCGTCGACCTCGGTACCACGCCGGTTACCACGATGCACGCACTGGCACTTAAAAATTTGAGGAAAAAGCTTGGGCTGGAAGACCGGATCATCAGAATCAACGATCCGCTGCTGCAGACCGGCGAGTTGGATATGGATGTGATTGAAGCCCTGCAAATCGATACCGTAGGCGTGTGGGGAATCAGCAATACTGTAGGCGTAAAAAACAGAGATTATAAAAAATGGACGCTGCCGGATGGCACTGATGTTTTGGTCAGCGGCGAGTTTAAGTATACTGTGGGCGAGGATGGATCTTTATTTGCTTACGCAGGAGGGGATACCACATACCCGCCCAGTGCCAGGATGCCCAAAGGCGGCTTTTATTTTGACCCCATTGTGCGCCAGGAAGATCTGGAGGAAAAGGAAGAATGGGATGCCAGAAAAGATTATGCAGATCAGTATCCGATCCTGAGTGATGATGAACTGCGGGCCTGTGAAGAACAGTCCGTCGATCTGTTTAACAATACCTCCTGTGCTTTGGTGGGGCACTATGACTGGGGCGGTTTGGGCGATGCTTTTCATGTGCCGGGTCCCTGGCTGAAAGAAACGCCGCACGGCGTGCGTGATATGCCGGACTGGCTGATGACCATGTGTGAAGATCCCGATTATCTGAAAGAACTGTTCGATATGCAGTCTGACAGAGCTATTGAGAATCTTAAACTGTATAAGCAGGCAGTTGGCGACAGGATCGATGTGCTGGAGTTATCGGCGACAGATTTTGCCCATCAGAACGGCCTGATGGTATCAAAAGATATTTTCCGCGATATTTTTATGCCATATTACAGGAAAATGAATACCTGGATTCATGAAAATACGGACTGGAAAATCTTTATTCACTCTTGCGGCGCTGTGGTGTCCATCCTTCCGGATTTTATAGAGGCCGGCTTTGATATCCTGAATCCGATTCAGGTGTCCGCAAAAGGGATGGATCCGGCAGTGCTGAAACAGCAGTTTGGTAAGGATATCGTATTCTGGGGAGGCGGATGCAACCCGCAGAAGACCATGCCTAACGCCGCACCGGAAGAGGTTTATGCTGAGACGAAAGCGGCGGCAGAGATCCTTTCCAGAGGCGGCGGATTCATCGGCGGCAATATCCACAACGTGCAGCCGGATGTTCCTGCAGAGAATCTGCTGGCAGAACTTCAGGCATTGAAGGATACCGTTCCACAGGAAATGTGAGATAAGGAGACAAAAAAAGACATGAAAGCAGCAGTTTTTTATGGAGACAAGACAATTCGTGTAGAAGAACATGAGTTGAGAGAGCTTCGGCCGGATGAGATTATGATCGATGTAAAGGCGGCCGGAATCTGCGGCACAGATATCCATATTTATAATGGAAGCGGCGGCGCGACAGACTGCAATCCGCCGGTAGTGTTGGGGCATGAACTTGCCGGTGTTGTTTCTGAGGTAGGATCATCGGTAAAAAGGATTAAAGTCGGAGATCGTGTCTGTGTGGATCCGAATGTTATGTGCGGAGGCTGTGATTTCTGCCACGACGGAGAGGTACAGTTCTGCGAAAATATGTATGCCACAGGAGTCAACTGCGACGGCGGTTTTGCGGAAAAATGTATCGTGCTGGAAAGACAGGCTTTTGTGGTGGATCCCTCCATCTCCTTTGAGGCGGCATCCATGTGTGAACCGCTGGCCTGCGCATTGCATGGATTTGACCTGTCGGAAGTGAAACCGGGGCACAGTGTGCTGATCATCGGCGGCGGCACAATCGGTCTGACCATGCTGCAGCTGTGCAAGCTTGCGGGGGCCACAAAAATAGCCGTATCCGAGCCGGATACTTCCAAGCATGCCCTGGCGAAGGAACTTGGGGCCGATCATACCATTGACCCGCTGCATGAAAAGGTCAGAGAGAAGTTGAATGAGTACGGCATGAAACACATTAACGTTGTCATAGAGTGTGTGGGCCGTATAAATACCATGCAGGACGCCATTGAGTACTGCGGGCGCGGAGGATTGGTCATGCTGTTTGGCCTGACGGATGACAAGGCCGTCATGGAGATAAAGCCTTTTGAGCTCTTCCGCAAAGAACTGACAATCCGCACATCTTTTGTGAATCCGCAGACACAGCGTCGCTCCGTAGAACTTTTAAATTCCCGGAGATTACAGATGGATAAGCTGGTGGCGGAGGTCATTCCGCTGGAGAAACTGGAAGAGAAGCTGGCTCATCCGGGCAGTGCCGGAAAAATTATCGTTCGTCCTTGAAATTATCTAAGGAACTGCCGTTGATGGTTGTCATCATCAGCAGTTCTTTTTATAAAAACTTTTATAAAATAATTGATAAAATACTTGAAAAAAAGCAAACGGAAATGTTATACTGTAAAAAAGAGGAAAGAAACAGATAACAACAAAACGGATAACAACAAAACAGGAGGTTTAGAAAATGACACCGAGAGAAAGGGTATTGGCAACTATTAACCACAAGACACCGGACCGCATCGTTACAGAACTGGGATCCACCAACTGCACGTCAATAGCCAGAAAAACCTATGACCGGGTTAAAAAAATACTGGGTATTCAGGCAGAAGATCAGCTGTTGATGGAAGATTTTCAGATCAGTATTGTGGATGAACCGGTTCTGGAATTTCTGGGAACGGATACGCGGGGCGTACCGGCACATCAGTGTTTTGAGAAAAAAGTGATCAATGACAGAGAATTTATAGATCATTTTGGCATCCACTTTAAGATGCCGGATAATGAACTCTACTATGATATGGTGCATCATCCGCTTCAGGATATGACAGAACTGGCTGAGATCAGGGAATATCAGTGGCCGGATCCCATTGCGCCGGGCGCGGTGGCCGGATGCCGTGAACGTGCACAGAAACTGAAAGAGGAAAACAAGTATGCTATTGTCGGTGATATCGTGGACTCCGGGATTTTTGAGCCGGCCCATTATCTGCGGGGATTCCAGAATTTCCTGACGGATATGCTGGCGGATGAGGATATTGTTCATTATCTGATGGAACATATGCTGCAGTTTCAGTGTGCAAGACAGGAACAGTATCTTAATGAAGTGGGTGAATATCTGGATATAGTTTTTGTGGGAGATGATCTGGCAGCGGCGAGATCGCCGTTAATGTCACCGGATTTATACAGAGAAATAATTAAGCCATATCAAAAACGGTATTTTGATTTTATCAAGCAGCATACAAATGCCAAACTAATGTATCATTCCTGCGGCAATGTGCTTCCCCTTCTGCCGGATCTGATCGAGATTGGCGTGGATATCCTGAATCCAATTCAGGTCAATGCAGTGGATATGGATCCCAAACGTCTGAAACAGGAATATGGTGATCAGATTTGCTTCTGCGGCGGCATCGATACCAGCCACATATTGCCAAATGGAAGTATAGATGATGTCAGGGATGAGGTATTTAGGAGAATCGAGGAAATGGGTCCGGAGGGTTATATCCTGACTGCGGTGCATGATATCCAGGCAGATGTTCCGGCGGAAAACGTGTTGGCTATGTACAAAGCGGCCAAAGAAAAGCAGTTTTAAAAAATACATAAAATACGAACATATATTTTCATATCAGCATATGACAAGTTGCTTTTCACACCCGGGCCACGCACTCGCTGCGTGGCTGCGGGAGAACATGATTCAGGTGGCAGATATCAGTTGACAAGCCATGGGGACTTTGATAAACATTTATTAGGCATTTTATTAAAGGAGATGGGAAATAAAATGGAACAGTCAACTGTGGCAGCAAGAAAAACGATAAAAAATACGATTATACGTTATATCGCGGATGAAGGGCCTGTTTCCCGGAATGATATTATCAGAGACTGCGGTTTCAGCCTGCCCACTGTACTGCAGAAAATCAAAGAGTTGGCAGAGTGCGGATTGATTGAGGAAAGCGGACAGTCAGAATCCAATGGCGGCCGTAAAGCCAGATTGCTGTCGGTGGTGAAGGATGCCCGATATGCGGCAGGGGTAAATATTACGGCTCATCATCTGGAAATGGTTCTTGTAGGATTGGATGGAACTGTTTTGACAAGTAAACGGGTACGGCTGTTATTTGAGCTTACACACAGTTACTATCGGCGGTTTGGTGCGGAAATAAGGCAGTTTATTAACGAAAATGTTTGCGATGCAGAAAAGATTCTGGGTGTCGGCATATCGGTGCCGGGAATTCTGGATAGCGCAAACAAGATTTTGCTGAAGTCCCATGCACTGCAGCTGGAAAATTTCAGCCTGAGAGAACTGGAAGCCACAGTGGGCTATCCGGTGTTGTTTGAGAATGATGCCAATGCTGCAGCATTTTCGGAGAAAGGCTTTCGGAATGGCACGGCTTTTTATCTGTCCCTGAACTATACCGTAGGAGGTTCCTTCAGTGTAAACGGAAAAGTATTTGGGGGACAGAACAACAAGAGCTCAGAAATCGGACATACTACGCTTGTCCCTGGCGGAAAACAATGCTATTGCGGAAAAAAAGGCTGCGTTGACAGTTATTGTTCCGCAAAAGTATTAGCGGAGGATAACCTGGAGGAGTTTTTCAGATCCGTCAAAGCAGGAGATACCGAATGCAGAAAACGCTGGGACAAATATCTGGAGAATCTTGCTGTTGTTATTTGCAATCTGCGCATACTCTATGATTGTGAGATCATTGTTGGCGGACATGTGGGAGGATATCTTGAACCGGATCTTCAGAAACTGCGGCTTTTGGCAATGGAACAGAATCCTTTTGATGTGGATGCTTCTTTTATAAAATGCGGAAGATACCGTTGGGAAGCATCAGCCTATGGCATGGCCCTCCATCTGATCGCTCAGTTTTTCTCGTAGAGCAGTATGTATGCCTGGGCTGCAGGAAAGTTTCGGGTCATGGCTGATGAAGGAGGAAAAATGAATAAAAAGATGATCCAGCAGGTGATGACTGCACCGAAAAAAATTGAATTTAGGAATGTTGAGATTCCTGAACCAGAGGAAAATCAGATTTTGGTCAAAATTATGAAAATCGGCGTGTGTGGAAGCGATATCCATGTGTACCATGGCACACATCCTTTTACGTCTTATCCCATTACACAGGGACATGAGGTCTCTGCAAAAGTTGTTAAACTGGGAGCAAAAGTCACCGGATTTACGGCAGGACAAAAAGTGACGATAGAACCGCAGGTGTATTGCGGCAAGTGTTATCCGTGCACCCATGGAAAATATAATCTGTGTGAAAACCTGAAAGTGATGGGATTTCAGACAACAGGTATCGCCAGTGAATACTTTGCGGTAGACGCCTCTAAAGTGACGCCTCTTCCGGAGAGTATGTCATTTGATGAAGGGGCTATGATCGAGCCGCTGGCGGTTACCATACATGCAGCAAAACGGTTTGGGGATCTGGAGGGCAAAAACGTGGCTATTCTCGGCGCGGGCCCCATCGGGATTTTACTGGCACAGTCATGCAAAGCTTTTGGCGCGGCGGGCGTTATGATCACAGATATATCGGATTATCGTCTGAAACTGGCTGAACAGGTTGGCACTGACTTTGCGGTAAACACGAAAGAAAAAGATTTCGGGGAGGCAATGGTTACATGCTTCGGACCTGATAAAGCCGATGTGATCTATGACTGTGCCGGAAATGATATCACCATGGGGCAGGCGATAAAGTACGCCCGGAAAGGAAGCACCATCATTCTGGTAGCCGTGTTTGCCGGGATGGCTACGGTAGATCTGGCTGTCCTGAATGATCATGAACTGGATTTGAACACGACAATGATGTATCGGCATGAGGACTATGTGGATGCGATCCGTTTTGTAGAAGAAGGTAAGATCCAGCTTAAACCCTTGATGAGCGAGCATTTTCCTTTTGCTCGTTATCAGGATGCGTATGAGTACATTGATCAGAACCGGGAGACAACAATGAAGGTTCTGATTGATATTGACCCGAGCGAAGAGTGATCTTTGCCTTTTGAATCAGAAACCGGCTCATTCCATACATAGTATCAAGGAGCGGAATTTTGACGGCGGCATTGCAAAGGGAGCCGTTTGGCAGTATACTGAACTGTACTGGCAAAGTATATGCCTTGCACAAACAGGAGATGTTTGGGCAGGGCACGTGACCGGAATACGGATACGAGAAAGGAAAAGCGGATATGAATATGAGCTGGTATATGCCCACCAGGCTGATCACCGGGCTGGGCTGTGTGAAAGATTCGGCAAAAGAGTTTGCGAAACTGGGAAAATCCTGTCTGATCGTTACCGGAAAGCATTCGGCGAAGGCCTGCGGGGCTCTGGCGGATGTGGAAGCGGCGCTTGAAAAGATGGGGATAAGCCGGGAGATTTATGACGGGATCGGACAGAATCCCCGTCTGACGGACTGCATGGAAGCGGCCGGACAGGCGGTTCGCATGGGGGCGGACTTCATCGTCGGTATCGGCGGGGGGTCTCCGCTGGACGCGGCCAAATGTATTGCGGTTCTGGCGGCCCATCCCGGGATGACCCAGGAGGAACTGTACGCGCTGCACTGGCCGAACCCTGTACTGCCGGTGGCGGCGGTGGGGACGACGGCGGGAACCGGCAGCGAGGTGACGAAGGTGGCGGTGATCACCACGCCGGACGGCCGGAAGAGGAGCCTCAACGACGAGCCGCTCTATCCCACGCTGGCTCTGGGGGATCCGGCATATACCCGGAGCCTTCCGGAGCTGTTTACCCGTTCTACCGCTGTGGATGCGCTGGCCCACTGTATGGAGAGCTATTTCAGCCGTCTCGCCAACGTGATCTCCCGCGCTTATGCCGTGCAGGGTATACGCCTGCTCCTTGAGCAGTTTAAAAAAAGGGAGAACGAGGGCTGGGAGGATATGACTCTTCTTGACCGCGAGATTTTTTACAATGCCTCCATATACGGTGGTCTGGCTATCAATACGACGGGAACGTCGTTTCCTCATAATATAGGATATCTTCTGACGGAGCAGTATGGTGTCCCCCACGGGACGGCCTGCGCCGTATTTCTGCAGGAGTTTTATCAGTATAATAAGGAAGTTGTCCCCGAACTGACGGAGCGTTTCCTGAGAGAGATTGACTGTGATGAGGATACGCTTCTGCGGACGGTCCGGACAGTTACGCCGTCCTGTGACATCACTGTTTCCGAGGAGAAGATCGCGGAGGTCCACGGGCGCTGGATCGGGAACAGCAGTATCAAAAAATGCTGGGGTGACTTTACACCTGAGCGGGCGGATGAGGTTCTGCGCCGGTTATTCGGGAAAAAATAAAGGGCCATGGTCGGGCCCGGGGCTTTGCGTTTTTGGAAAATTCCGTCTTGCAAAGTCTTTATGGGTTGTGTTATAATTCAAATGTTGCGATTAAACACATGTGTGGGGTGCGTGCCGGTGCCTGATGCCCTTCGGGTGGCGCGGACAGCGAAACACATGGAAGCAAAACAAATCAAAAAAGGAGAAAAAACAATGGGCGTAATTTCAATGAAACAGCTTTTGGAAGCAGGTGTGCATTTCGGTCATCAGACGAGGAGATGGAATCCGAAAATGGCTCCGTATATTTACACAGAGCGTAACGGTATCTACATCATTGACCTGCAGAAATCCGTGGGCATGGTGGACGAGGCTTACAAAGCTGTTGCCAATATCGCTGCCGAGGGCGGTTCCATTCTGTTTGTGGGAACAAAGAAACAGGCTCAGGACGCCATCGCTTTAGAGGCGACCCGCTGCGGTATGTTCTATGTAAACGAGAGATGGCT
>DKVI01000112.1:12889-37519 GCA_002491115.1 Lachnospiraceae bacterium UBA7182
GAGGCAGAGCGCTGCGGCATGTTCTATGTAAATGAGAGATGGCTTGGCGGTATGCTGACCAACTTCAAGACCATCCAGAGCAGGATCCAGAGACTGAAAGAGATCGAGGCCATGGAGGCTGATGGCACATTCGACGTGCTGCCGAAGAAAGAAGTTATTATTCTGAAGAAACAGCTGGAGAAACTGCAGAAAAACCTGGGCGGTATCAAAGAGATGAAGAAACTGCCGGATGCTATTTTTGTCGTTGATCCGAAGAAAGAGAGAATCTGTGTACAGGAAGCTCATACGCTGGGTATTCCGCTGATCGGCATCTGTGATACCAACTGCGATCCCGAGGAACTGGATTATGTGATCCCCGGCAATGATGACGCTATCCGTGCCGTAAAACTGATCGTATCCAAGATGGCAGATGCCGTTGTGGAGGCAAATCAGGGTGAGGCTGAGGAAGTCGAGGAGACGGAAGAGGAAGCCGTTGAGGAATAATAGATCATAACCCATTTCAGGAGGAAAATAGAATGGCTATTACAGCAGCAGAGGTTAAGAAATTAAGAGAGACAACCGGAGCCGGTATGATGGACTGCAAGAAAGCCCTGACGGCTACCGAGGGTGATATGGACAAGGCCGTTGAGTGGCTGAGGGAAAAAGGACTGGCCACAGCCCAGAAGAAAGCCAGCCGTGTGGCGGCCGAGGGACTGTGTAAAGTACTCGTATCCGAGGACGCGAAAAAGGCCGTAGTGGTCGAGGTAAATGCCGAGACAGACTTCGTGGCAAAGAATGAAAAGTTCCAGGGTTACGTGGCTCAGGTGGCCGAGCAGGCCATGGAGACCGAGGCTCCCAACGTGGAAGCTTTCCTGGCCGAGACATGGAAATTTGATACCACCAAGACCGTGAACGAGGCGCTGGCCGGCCAGATCGCCGTAATCGGTGAGAATATGAACATCCGTCGTTTTGCCAAGGTCAATGAGGAGAACGGTTTCGTAGCTCCCTACACCCATATGGGCGGTAAAATCGGTGTTCTGGTGGATGTGGAGACCGATGTGGTCAACGATGCGGTGAAAGAGATGGCCAACAATGTGGCTATGCAGGTGGCGGCCATGAAGCCGGTTTACGTTTCCACCGACGATGTTTCCGAGGAGTACAAACAGAAAGAGCTGGCCATCCTGGTGGCTCAGGCCAAGAACGATCCGAAAAACGCCAGCAAGCCGGACAATATCATCGAGAAGATGGTTACCGGCCGTCTGAATAAAGAGCTGAAAGAAGTATGCCTGCTTCAGCAGGAATACGTAAAGGCCGAGAATAAAGAGAATGTCGGCCAGTATGTGGCATCCGTTGCCAAAGCCAACGGCGCGAAGATCACGATCAAATCCTTTGTCCGTTTTGAAACCGGTGAGGGTATTGAGAAACGTGAGGAGAACTTCGCCGAGGAAGTGGCAAAACAGATGAATCAGTAGAAATTTGTCGAAATTAGATGAATAACATTACGATAAGAACCCTTGTAAGTGGTATTGATATACCATTTGCAGGGGGTTTATGTATTTATGGAATACTTATTTAATCTCGAAAGTCCATTTCAATCTTATGGTGGTGTAGAATTATATCCAAGCATACAGGCAAAGGCAGCCAGACTTTGTTATGGCCTGGTTAAAAATCATGCAATGATGGATGGCAATAAAAGAATCGGGTGTCATGCCATGTTAGTCTTTTTGGCATTAAATGTTTATGAGATTGAATATACGCAGAAAGAGTTAAGTTAAACGATTTATAACTTCTCCAGATAAAAGCTGCAAAATGAAAGCAATGGATAAAGATTTGAATTTGCCAAATGGCTGGCTGAACGCGAAAAATCTCACAATTAACATTTCTTAAACAAAAATCAAACATGATATAAATAAAAAGATGCTATTCTCTCATCATCCAAAGAAATACAAAATGTATCAGAAAAGAGGTTAAGACATGGCAAAATCAAAGCTGGTGAAGGCGAATGAGAGAATTGCAGAGGGAGTCGTCGGCGGTTATAAAAAGATCGAGGAAGGTGTGGTCGGCGGCTACAAAAAGATCGAAAAAGGAGCAATGGGAGGATTCAACAGGATTGTCGATCAGTTTGTGGACAATTTCCTGGCAAAAGAAGGCGAGTCCGTAAAAGATGCAAGAAAGCGGCTGGCCGCAGAACAGCAGGCAGCGAGGGAGAAGGGCAGGCAAAAGGCAGAAGACGCCGGCGCGCAGGCAAGAAGAAAGGCAGGGTTTGAATCTTGAAAAAAAGTACATTTGTAGCGACAATTTTGGGAACTGTCGGAGGAATTTTATTTGCGCTGGGAATGTGTATGACATTGATACCAGAGTGGAATGCGTTTCAGCCGGGCGTCATTATGGGAGTCATCGGAGCGGTTGTGCTTCTTTCCATGGTGCTTATATGGAGAAAGATGGAAAACAAAGCACCGGTTAAGTTATCAGGAAAAGCTATCGGCGCGACGCTGATGGGAATTGTCGGCGCTTTATTGTTAGGCGTCGGTATGTGCCTGACTATGGTGTATAGTCATATGGTCATGGGTATTGTGATTGGGATCGTGGGCATAGTGGTTCTCATTTGCCTGATTCCGTTTATAAAAGGATTAAAATAAGTATAATCTGAAGTGTGCGGCAGATAACAGGATTTCTGCCGCGCGCTTTATTTGTGTCTGTTCACATTTTAGACAAAAATAGCAAACAGGAAAAGATTAAGCAAACAGGCTTTTGTTCCGATATATATAATATAAGACAACGAACTCCCATAGTATACCCGCAGGAACGCTCCGGGCAGGATGGGGGCTGTAGCGGAATTTTATGGAGGACTCCATCATGCAAAAGATACTGGTAGTAGATGACGCGGAGCTGAACCGTGAACTGCTGCGGGAGATACTAAAAGACGATTATCAGGTGGATGAGGCAGAAAACGGGGAAGTTGCCCTGCAAAACCTGGAAGAATGCCACGACGAGGTGGTGGCGCTCCTTCTGGATCTCCAGATGCCCCGCATGGACGGTTTCGCGGTCATCGATGAAATGAAGAAAAAAGGATGGATAAAAAATATTCCGGTATTGATCATAAGCGGTGAATATGCCGTAGAGGTGGAAAACAGGTGCTTTGAACTGGGAGTTTCGGATTTTATCCACAAACCTTTTGAACAGTCCATCGTCAAAAATCGGGTAAAAAACGCGATCGAGCTGTTTTCCTGTAAAAACCAGCTGGAGCAGAAAGTGGAGGAACAGGCAATTGCTCTGAAAAAGCAGGACATCATTATCCAGGAACAGGCAGAAAAGCTGATGGAGGCCAAACCTTTCAGCCGGTTGATGATGGAGTACGGTTCTGCTATCATGGAAGTAGAAACCCGGCTGAAAGTGCTGAATGCGGAGTTCTCCCAGGAGTATAACAGAAATCCCTTTGAGTCAATCAAAAGCCGGTTAAAATCCGCTGCCAGTATCTATGAGAAATTAAAGAGGAAAGGTTATCCGATTACAACTGAAAGTATCAGGGAACATTTGAACGATGTGGCGGGAATCCGCGTGATCTGTTCCTTTCCCGACGATATTTACCGTCTGGCGAAGCTTCTGATGAAACAGGACGGAATCATACTGGTGCGGGAGAAGGATTATATTAAATATCCCAAACCCAACGGCTACAGAAGTCTCCATCTGATCTTAAGTGTACCGATCTATCTTTCAAACGAGAAAAAATATGTGAAAGTGGAGGTGCAGTTTCGCACCATCGCCATGGATTTCTGGGCAAGTCTGGAACATAAACTGAAATATAAAAAACATGTGGAAGAAGCGGACGAAATCGAAAAGCAGCTGAGGATCTGCGCCGACTCTATCGAAGTACTGGATTATCAGATGCAGGAAATCCGCAATAAGATTGACAGCGCTAAAGGATAAGCTGCATGAAAGCCGGAGGAATTGGGCAGATTATTACCGGAGGTGTCGCATGGAAGAAGGAAATATCGTATTTTATGTGGACAATGGAAACGTGTATTCCGGTAAAGTGACGGAGGTCACATACACAAAACCCGGTTTTACCTTCGGAATTGACAGTTACGGCGACTGTTCCGGACAGTACAGAATTTCGTCGGATCAGATCGGCAGAACTGTATTTCTGAACAAGGAGGACGCGGCAGAGGCAGCGAAGGATTAAAAATGAAAAGGAGTGTCGTAAAATAACCAGGTTTCAGTTATGGAGCGACGCTTCTTTTTTCTTTGATTTTAAGAAAGTGCTTATTTCTTCCTCGACAAGTCCCTGCAGTGATGGTAAGATGTTACTGTTAATTTAAAATAATCAGGAGACGTTATAATGATGAAAGCTTTGATTTTAAATTCTGGTATGGGCAGCCGCATGGGCATGCTGACTTCCGAACATCCCAAGTGCATGACGGAGATTTCCAATAAAGATACCATTTTAAGCCGCCAGCTGAAACAGCTTGCGCAGGCAGGAGTAGAGGAAGTGGTCATGACAACAGGACTTTTTGACAGTGTGCTGGTCAATTATTGCCAGAGTCTTGACCTGCCTTTGCATATAACTTTTGTGAAGAATCCGGTCTACGATAAGACCAATTATATTTATTCGATCTACTGCGCCAGAGAAGCCTTAAAGGATGACGATATCATCCTGATGCACGGAGATCTGGTGTTTGAAAACAGCGTGCTGGACGACGTGCTGGCAAGCGAGGAAAGCTGTATGACCGTCAGCTCCAGGCTTGCGCTGCCTGAGAAAGATTTTAAAGCGGTCATTCAGGACGGATACATTACCAAAGTGGGCATTGAATTTTTCAACGACGCGCTGGCGGCGCAGCCCTTATATAAACTGAATCAAAAGGACTGGAAGGTCTGGCTTGCGCGGATCAGGTTTTTCTGCGAAAACCAGAACACCGGATGCTACGCGGAAAACGCCTTCAATGAAGTGTCCGATGCATGTCGGATTCGGCCGCTGGATGTGGGGGACAGGCTGTGCGCGGAGATCGACGATCCGCAGGATCTGGCTGTGGTATCGGATAAAATTCGTCAGATAGAAAAGAGGACTGTTTATATGTGTTTTTCCACGGATATCATTCATACCGGACATATTTCCATTATCAAAAAAGCGGCAAAACTTGGCAGGCTGATCGTGGGCGTCCTTTCAGACGAGGCGGTCGTCAGTTACAAGCGCTTTCCGCTTCTGCCCTATTCAGAGAGAAAAGCACTGTTTGAGAATATTTCCGATGTATATAAAGTGGTGGAGCAAAGCGATCTAAGCTACAGAGAGAACCTGGAGAAATACAGACCTGACTATGTGGTCCATGGGGATGACTGGGTGAAAGGATTCCAAAAGCCCATCCGGGAAGAAGTGCTGGAAGTCCTCTGCAGGTACGGCGGAAGACTGGTGGAATTTCCCTATTCCGACGATGAGAAATACAAAAAGCTGGAAAGCCGCGCCAGAGCAGATCTGTCCCTTCCGGATGTGCGCCGGGCGCGCCTGAAAAAGGCCATCGGTATGAAAGGACTGGTGACTGCCATGGAAGCCCACAGCGGAATTACCGGACTGATTGTGGAAAAAACTGCCGTCTATGAGGACGGAAAAGCAAGGCAGTTTGATGCCATGTGGGTCAGTTCCCTGTGTGATTCGACCGCCAAAGGCAAACCGGATATTGAGCTGGTGGATATGACTTCCCGCTTCCGTACCATCGATGATATTATGGAAGTGACCACAAAGCCGATCATATTTGACGGCGATACAGGCGGATTGATCGAGCATTTTGTCTACACGGTTAAATCGCTGGAACGGATGGGAGTTTCTGCCGTTATTATAGAAGATAAGACGGGACTTAAGAAAAATTCTCTGTTTGGCACGGAAGTGCCTCAGACCCAGGATACCATCGAAAATTTCTGTGCCAAGATCATGGCAGGGAAGCGGGCGCAGAAGACGAAGGAATTTATGATAATTGCCCGCATTGAAAGCCTGATCCTGGAACAGGGAATGGAAGACGCGCTTGCGCGTGCGTTCGCCTACACAAAAGCCGGAGCCGACGGCATTATGATTCACAGCCGGAGAAAAGAGCCGGATGAGATTTTTACATTTGTGGAAAAGTTCCGGGCGGAGGATAAGCTCTCACCGGTGGTGGTGGTGCCGACTTCTTTTAATGCGGTGACGGAAGAAGAATTTAAGGCCCGTGGTGTTAACGTGGTTATTTATGCGAATCAGCTTACCCGGACCGGATTTCCAGCCATGCAGAATGCGGCGAAGAGCATTCTTACCCATCATCGTGCGAAAGAATGCGACGAACTGTGCATGTCAATTAAGGATATTATTACGCTGATTCCGGAGGAAGATTAATATGGCTGATCTGTTATCGTCCGCGCAGGAAATCGCGCCATTGTTAAAAGAAAAACAAATAAATTCCGTTCTTCTGGTTTGCGGAGCGTCTTTTTTAAAACAGCCGGTTTATCAGATAATCTGCGATGCTGTATCTGAGGCGGGGGCAAAGCTTACCCGGTTTTCGGATTTTTCGCCCAACCCTGTCTATGAATCGGTGGTAAAAGGAGTGCAGGTATTTCTTACTCATCACTGCGACTTTATCATTGCTGTAGGCGGGGGAAGCGCCATGGACGTGGCAAAATGTATCAAACTTTTCTGGAACATGGACCAGGAAGAGAATTATCTTGGACAGAAAATCGCAGAAAATGCGGTGCCGCTGCTGGCGATTCCCACCACGGCGGGTACCGGCAGCGAAGCGACCCGATTTGCTGTGATCTATTATGAAGGGAATAAACAGTCGGTTGCACATATAAGCTGTATACCCGGTTATGTGCTTCTGGACGCATCTTTACTGGAAACACTTCCTCTCTATCAGAGAAAGGCGACCCTCCTGGACGCGCTTTGCCACGGAATAGAATCCTACTGGTCCGTAAATGCCTCAGACGAAAGCAGGCGGTACGCGGCCGAGGCAATCCGGGGAGTATTTGCGTACGAGAAAAAATATCTGGCCAATGAACGGGAAGGGAATGAAGGTATGCTTAAGGCGGCCCACAGGGCAGGCCAGGCGATCGACCTTACACAGACCACCGCGGGCCATGCCATGTGCTATAAGCTGACCAGCTTCTACGGGCTTGCCCATGGCCATGCGGCGGCGCTTTGCGTAGAAGCACTGTGGGAATATATGGCGGATCATACACAGGACTGTGTGGACCCGAGGGGAGAAGCCTGTCTGAAAGAAACCTTCCTGGGACTTGCGCAGGCAATGGGGTGCGCGTCCGTGAAAGAGTCTGTCTTAAAATACAGAGAATTTCTGGACAGTCTGGAACTTTCCAGGCCTGTATTAAAAGAAGAAAAGGAGCTGGAAATTCTGAAAAAATCCGTAAATCCCGACCGGCTGAAAAACAATCCGGTCAGGCTTACGGAGGATGTGCTGGAAGAACTGTATAAAAAAATAGTAAGATAATTGTGAGCGGTTGCAGCAAAACCATCATAAAATATATTCAGGAGTTAAAATGAAAGTTGAACAATTTATAAAAGTTTTGGGTGCGGATTTCTATGCGGGTGTGCCGGACTCGCAGCTGAAAGCACTCTGCGATTATCTGATGGATACGTACGGCGTGGACAAAAAGCGCCATATAATCGGTGCGAATGAGGGAAACTGTACGGCGCTGGCAGCCGGATATCATCTGGCTACCGGGAAAGTCCCGGCAGTCTATATGCAAAACTCCGGTGAGGGCAATATCATTAATCCTGCGGCGTCATTATTAAACGACAAAGTATACGCCATTCCGGTGATCTTTATCGTAGGATGGAGAGGCGAGCCGGGTGAGCATGACGAACCCCAGCATATTTACCAGGGAGAAGTGACGGTGCGCCTGTTGGAAGATATGGATATACGAACCTTTATCGTAGGAAAGGATACCTCTCTTAAGGAACTTCAAAGCGCCATGGATGATTTTCAGAATGTTTTGACGAAAGGAAAAAGTGTCGCTTTTGTAATCCGCAAAGGGGCCCTGACTTATGAACGGCCGGTGGAATACAAGAATGCTTATCACATGGCCAGGGAAGAAATCATCCGCCATATTGTCCGGGCAGCGGGTGAGGATCCGATTGTATCAACCACCGGAAAGGCGAGCCGGGAACTGTTCGAGATTCGGGAGGCCGGCGGACAGGGCCATAAATATGATTTTCTGACGGTAGGTTCCATGGGACACAGTTCTTCCATCGCTCTTGGAATTGCCGCGCAGAAGCCGGATACGAAGGTGTGGTGTGTGGACGGGGACGGCGCCGTGTTGATGCATATGGGTTCTCTGGCGGTCACAGGAGCCTTTCATCCCGAAAATCTGATCCATGTGGTCATCAATAATGAAGCGCACGAAACGGTGGGCGGTATGCCGACGGCGGCAGGCGCCACAGATCTGACAGCGGTGGCAAAGGCCTGCGGTTATCCGCATGCCGTGTGCGTGGACACATTTGAAGCGCTGGATCGGGAACTTGCGGCGGCAAAGGCGGGAAACACTCTTTCTTTCATCGAGGTGAAATGCTCCATCGGGGCAAGAAAAGACCTGGGACGTCCCACGACGACGGCGCGGGAAAATAAAGAGAATTTCATGAATTATCTGAAAGAACTGTAAGATGACGACAAAAAACAGTACATGGCAGGGCATACAGGACTGAAAGCGTCCCGTATGCCCTGTTTTTCACGCATTTTTCTTATATAACATAATATAAAATAAAATAGATAAAAAGTAAAATATATTTGACATATAATCAAATATATGGTATATTACAAACATAAACGGCGAAAGACCGGGCAGTGTTTGGAAGGATTTCAGGGCGTACGTTTTAAACGGCCGGAAACCTTTCGGGATAAAGGGCACTGTGAGCGGCCTGCGCGGGATTATAATAAAAGCAAAACAGGAGGTTGTATGTGAAAAATTTAAAATTAAAGGCGGCCCGCGCCGGGATGGATTTATCTCAGGAAGAGCTGGCCAAAAAAGTCGGGGCGACCCGGCAGACGATCGGTATGATCGAGGCGGGAAAGTTTAACCCGTCACTGAAACTATGCCTGGACATATGCCGGGCTTTACACAAAACACTGGATGAACTGTTCTGGGAGGAGGATTCAGATGAGACTGTTTAAATGGAAGAAAGTAGTAGACGAAAGAGAAGAGATGGAGATGATGAAAATTGAGCATTATATGTACTGGTTTACATTCTGGGCGCTTCTTTTCAGCATTTTCGGGCAACTGATTTTTATGAAAGCGTCTTTTACACAGGTGGCAGGCGAGTGGACCGTCTTTATGCTCATGGCCATAGGACTTCTGATCGGAGAACTAAAAGGAGGACATTTCGATTACACCAGCCGCCCGGGATGGAAATGTTACCTTTTTTATGCCATGGTTGCCGCCGTGGCAGGTACTTTGCTTGTGTGTGTGAACAGTTTTATGCGCGGTTACTTTGATAAGTCGGATATGGGGCAGATTTTGACGGCCAGTCTGATTACAGGTGTAAATATTTTTATCCTGACTTATATCTGCCTTGCGGCCGCCGGGGCTTTCGTAAAACATCGCCGTAAAAAACTGGAGTCAGAGTATGACGAAGAGGAAGAATAATTCGCAGAATAATTGAAAAAACTTCTTTACAAAAGAACGTAGGTTCGATATAATGGAAGGGAACGGATGTTTGGAAGGGGTTCCTTTGTATGGATTATTGTATCGAACAGCAGATGGATCTTCAACAGAAACTTGCGATACTGGCCGATGCCGCCAAGTATGACGTAGCCTGTACCTCCAGCGGGGTGGACAGGAAGAATACAGGCCAGGGGATCGGCAACTGTATCTCTCCCGGCATCTGCCACAGCTTCAGTGCTGACGGCAGATGCATCTCTCTTTTGAAGATCCTTTTTACCAATGAATGTATTTTTGACTGTAAATACTGTATCAATCGGCGCAGCAATGATGTGCCGAGAGCTTCCTTTACGCCTCAGGAAGTATGTGATCTGACGATCGGTTTTTACAGGCGCAATTATATTGAAGGTCTGTTTTTGAGTTCCGGGATTTTGAAAAGCCCGGATGTGACCATGGATCTTTTATATCAGACCTTATATAAGCTGCGGGAAGAATATCATTTTCAGGGCTATATTCATGTAAAAGCCATTCCGGGGGCAGACGCAGAGCTGATCGAGCGCACCGGCTATCTGGCGGACCGTATGAGCGTGAATCTTGAGCTTCCTACTGCCGAAGGTCTTCGGTCATTGGCGCCTCAGAAGCAGAGACCGAAGATGCTCTCGCCGATTCGGCAGGTGCAGGCCGCGCGCAGGCAGAATAAGAATGAACTGGCGTTGTACCGCCATGCGCCGAAGTTTGTACCTGCGGGGCAGTCTACCCAGATGATCATAGGAGCGACCGGGGAAAGCGACTGGCAGATCATGAAAGTGGCGGAACATATGTACAGAAAATATGAGATGAAGCGGGTATTTTATTCCGCTTTTCTTCGGGTGAATGAGGACAGCCTGCTGCCTGTATTGCCGGGAGGTCCTCCGCTTCTCAGGGAACACCGGCTGTATCAGGCGGACTGGCTCCTTCGGTACTACGGATTTGGTACGGACGAGCTTCTGACAGAAGACAAGCCCAATTTTAACCTGCTTCTGGATCCGAAGTGCGACTGGGCACTCAGGCATCTGGATTTGTTTCCTGTGGAGGTGACGAAAGCGGATTATTTTACCCTTCTTCGGGTGCCGGGGATCGGCTACCGCTCCGCCCAGAGGATTGTAAAAGCCAGAAAGCTCGGGACGCTTTCCTACGATAACCTTAAAAAGATGGGTGTAGTATTAAAAAGGGCTGTTTACTTTATTGTCTGCGGCGGGAAGCAGATGTACCCGGTAAAACTTGACGAGGACTATATTTTAAGAAATATGCTGGACAGAAAGGAGAGGCCGCCGGGATCGCCCGATCTGTCCGATTACCGGCAGCTTACATTGTTTGATGATCCGCGTTTTTCAGTGTGAGGATACGTTGACCGGCATTCTGACCGGTGTTTACGATGCCTGGGACAGTGGGCTTGGGCATAAGAATGTAAAGCTTGAAACAGCCGGGGAAGGGAATATGGAACTGTTTTGCGAATATGTGCAGGTGACGCCGGATACCGGGAAAGCAGAGAAAGTCTTAAGGACCGTTAAAAAGCGTATGGGAGAAGAAGCGTATGAGATGATCGCCTATGCCATATCGTATCCCCACGACCAGAAGGCGGATGCCGTCTACCGCATGATTGTGCTGGGGCTTCATCTGCCGGACGGAAAAAAGATTACGGGGATGCTGACCCAGCCGGATGTCCGTCTGGTGTTTGAACTGAAGCGAAAGGCCTGGCATATTGCCCACAGGTATATGGGCTTTGTTCGTTTCAGGGAAGTACAGGGTGGAACACTTATGTCCTGTATCGATGCGGAAGCGGATATTCTTGCTCTGATCGCCCCTCATTTTTCAGACAGGCTTCCGCTGGAAAACTGGCTGATTTACGACAGACGCCGTCGTAAGGCTGCCGTTCATCTGGCTAAAAAGGGGTTTCTTTTGCTGGAAGAAGTGGAAGAGGATGCGGTCGCCGGGCTTGAAACGTCTGAAGAGGAAAAACGGTTTGATGCTTTGTGGAGATGCTTTCATAAAGCCATTGGAATCGAGTCCCGGGCGAACGGACAGCTTCAGGGTTCATTGCTTCCCCGCAAATTCAGAGAATTTATGAATGAATTTGCGGAATCAGAAAGCTGCAGAGAACATCCTGTGAAAAGCAGGATTAAAAAATAAAAAGAAAATAAACAGCCATATGGAAAATCCTGATATAATTTTCCATTTGTGTTATAATGACTCTGTAGTGTTGCTGACAATTATCATTTCCATATGGGGGGTTACAAAAAATGAGCAGAAAAAATAAGAATGCCAAAAAGAAGATGCGAACGATCGCAGCGGCGCTTGCCATGGTTTTGTTTTTGTCAGAGTTTGTGCCGATACCGGTATTGGCGGCACAGGAAGAAGAAATCACAATAGATGCAGACGCCAAAGCAGAAGAGATAGAAGATGCAAAAGATTCGGAACCTTTTGAAGAGGATGATGCCGGCCTGGCGGAAACGGGCATGGAAAAAGCGGGTGCCGGGATGGAGGAGACCGAAGAAGCAGAGGAAATGCTTACGGAAGAAGAGATTGCCGCGCAGAAAGCCATGAGGCCGGCTTATCTTCCGGTGGAGGAAGTGGAAGAGCTTCCGGAGCATTATGTGGCGGAAAAAGGCTATGGCAATCTGGACCGTTTAGGCAGTTCTTTTGAGTCGGCATATGATTTTCGAGACAGCGGCTTTTTGACAAGAATTAAGAATCAGAATCCGTGGGGAACCTGCTGGGCATTTTCTGCTATTGCCAGTATGGAGACGTCGCTGACACGGCAGGGACTTGCCTCTCCTGATAAGATCGATCTTTCAGAAAGGCACCTGGCATATTTTACATTTCATACAGGTTTTGACCGGTTAGGAAACGCGGACAAAGACACAATTTCATCATCCGGAGAAAACTATTATTTGATAAATGGCGGGAGTCCATTTGATGCTGTCATGCGTATGATGAACTGGCAGGGGGCGGCTGATGAGCGAAAATACCCATATTCCAGTGTATTGCCTGCCCCTTTGCAGGCAGAGCAGGCGCAGGATAACGCTTATCATATGCGCGATTGTTATTTACTTGATACAAAAGCGAACGACCAGGAGACGATCCAAAATGTAAAAGCCATGGTACGGCAGTACGGATGTGTACAATGGTCTTATTTTGATGATACAGAGTTTATGAACTATCATACAAAAGCATATTATAAAGACCATTATACAGACCAGGAAACAGCGGACAAAGTGCGTACAAACCATTCGGTCGCAGTCGTAGGGTGGGATGACAATTTTCCAAAAACAAGATTCCTCACACAGCCGAAAGAGGACGGCGCATGGATCATCAGAAACAGCTGGAGTGAGAGCTGGGGGGAGAATGGCTATTTTTATATTTCCTATGAAGATGTATCCTTAGGTTCCGGCAATCCGGCGGCAGCATATATCGCGGACACGGATAATAATTATGACAATAACTATTTTTACAGTAATTCGCAAGGATGTTATTCGACATCCTGTTATGGAAGGGTGGCACAGGTCTATGAAGTAAAAGGTCTTACATCCAGAAGGGAGCAACTCAAGGCGGTTTCATTTTTCATGGGCGGAACCAACACAGATTATAAAATACAAATCTATAAGAATCCCAAATTGGAAGGAGGCATAGTTAAAGATCCGGAAAGCGGTACACCGATGCTGGAAACGGCAATTGAGGGAAAGACTTCCTATGCAGGCGTGTATACCGTCGACCTTCCTGTCCCGGTTTTTATAGATGCCGGGGATCTGGCGGCGGTGGTGATCACATTCCCTGACAAACCCGGAACGATGTACTATGATAAAAGCGGAAGTTCTGGCAATGAAAAAGGCACGCGGGAGTGGCACAATGAAGTCGGGGAGGGACAGAGCTTCCGCGGAACGTCAGACGGAAGTTGGAAAGATCTTTACAGCGATGGGGCGTCCCTGCGTATCAATCTTCTGACGGACGATTTAGACGAAGAGGAAATGATTGCAGATCTCGGGCTGAAAGCAGTGGTGCAGCAACCTGCTGATTTTAATGATACATACAAGATTCTCCTGCGCTGGGACAGGTCAGACTTTGTCACCAAATATGAGATTTGGCGCCGCCTGGCAGGAGAGGAAAACAGCACATATGAAAAGATCGGGGAGACTGCTTATTCCAGAAGACAATATACGGATGAAGCAGAGAGTGGGGCTGTCGGGGAATATAGATATATAATAAGAGTGTTATTTTCTGACGGCACCTGTCAGGATTCGCCGCCTGCCGTTGTCAAACTGGAAGATGGGATAAAATTCGGCTCGTTTCGAGCGGAGTTTGACGGAAAAATTGTCCGGCTTACCTGGAACGGGATAGACGGGACAGCCGGATATGAGATACAGAGAAAAGAAGAAAAGGATACAGAATATACCGATCTGTCAAAAGTCACCGATCTGTCTGCCCTGTCCTATGAAGATGATTTAGGCGGGCAGAGTGGAAGCTGCTGGCAGTACAGGATCCGTGCGTATCATGAAAGCGGACAGTATACGGCATGGTCACAGGCCAGAGAGGTGGCAAAAGATCTGCGGATCACGCAGGTAGACTGCCGGACGCTGCGGTTTTCATGGCCGCCGGCAGAAGGTGCGGCCCGTTATGGCGTGTATTTAGTGATAGATGGCATGGGATTTGGCTACCTCTACAAAAATAACAGTGCTGACATAGATATAGAGAATTGGATACAGAAGCTGAAAGAAAACCCCGAATATGATAAGTATTCCATACCAGATTTTCATGTGGGGGACACATATTCTTTCTATATGCAGCCCAGGGACAGTGATGGTAATGCAATGGAAGCATACCGTACACCCAAAGTATCTGTTTACACGATACCGGATGACTTGTTCCTGGACACGCCGGAGACAGAAGGGGACAGTTCCATAAAATTATCCTTTAGAGGCGGGGGCGGAGCAGACACGGTCCGCATATACCGGAGTGAGAGTGCGGATGACAATGGCACTGTATGTGCGGAAGTACCGGCTGCTGCAGGCGTTTTCACGGATACGGAGAATATCCGCAAAGGCGTCACCTACTACTACCGAATCCAGCCGACCGTTAAAAATTCCCGGGAAGAAATAATAGAGGGAAATATCAGCAGCTATAAAGCAGTTACAATTCCACAGCAGCAGGCTGCCAGATTTACATCCGCAGCGCCAGTGTCCGACACGGAAGTCTCACTGGCATGGGAGAAAGTTTCGGGAGCGTACGGTTATCTCATCTACCGCGGCAGTAAAAGGGGAGGAACCGGGACGCTGCTGACGGAAATAACAGGCCAGGAGACGACCGCCTATAAAGACACCGGGCTGACCCCGGGAGAGATTGCCTATTACAATATAAGGGCATATGTGCAGCAAGGGGAAGAAAAAGTGTCAGGCCCTTTGTCCGCCCAGAAAAAAGTACGCACCCTGCCGGAACAAGTGCAGATAAAAGGTGCGGCTTTGACAGAAGCATCCTCGGTTCGCGTGGAATGGGAAAAGGCTCAGGGTGCAGACGGATATATAGTGGAACGGCGTATGGATGCAGAGGAGTTTGTACAGGCCGCCAATATAACAAGCCGCAATCTGCTTTTCTGGGAGGATACAGTGTCGGAGGGGCATATTTGTACTTACCGTGTGAAAGCCTATAATATGCCAACCAGTATCCGACCGCAGTATGGAGCGCCGTCCGGGGAAGAGACAGTCGTTATGCCTGTGGGAAAAGTGCAGGGGCTTAAAGCCGTATATAAAGACAACGCGGCAGAGCTGACATGGGAAGCGGTTCTTGGCGCAAAGGAATATAACGTCTCTGTAAAGACCGGGCAGGGGGAATATACCGGTTTAGGGGCGGCAGAGGAATGCCGTTATATATGGAAGGATGTACAGCCGGCAACCGTCTATACATTCCGGGTAACAGCGGTGGGACAGGACGGAAATGAGGGCAGGGAAGAAACTCTATGTGAGCTTCGCGTACTTCCGGAGCCGGTAAAAATCACCGGCAAAGCTCTCCATGAGAAAAAGATCCGTATAAGCTGGCAGGCTGTAGAAGAAACTTCCTACGACCTGTATAAACGGGACGAGAAAAGCAAATATTCCCTGCTTGCAGAAGGACTTACAGAAGGCCTTTATGAAGACGAAGAAATTGTAACCGGAAAAACATATTCTTATAAAGTGGCGGCGTGTAAAAACGGCTTAAAATCTGATCTGTCACAGACATATCGGGCGAAAGTGCAGCCTGTGCCGGACCAGCCTGTGGTGACTGAAACAGGTACGAACCAGATTACGATCCACAGTAATCCGGACTATGAATATGCCATCGGGACGGTCAGCGGAAATACAGAAGGTCTTGCTTTCCTGGACACTCAGGAGGACACCCTGACTTTTGACGGCCTTACGCCGGACAGTATGTATTATATAACAGCCAGGACGAAAGAAACAGTGACGGAGGAAGCCCCTGTAAACGGGAAAGAACTTGCCGTAAAGACATGTCCTGACGGGCTATGGGCTGCAGGCAGTACGCCGCAGACCTATACAGGAAAAGCGATTACGCTGCAGCTGCAAGTATATGTCGGCGCAGAGAGGCTGAAAAAAGGGCAAGATTATACTGTAACTTATAAAAATAACAAAAAGGCAAAGAGTGTTTCTTCCGGAGGGAAGGTTCCTTCCGTCATTCTAAAAGGCAGAAAAAAATATGCGGGTTTGAATCAGACGTATACCTTTGATATACTGCCCAAAGATATTGGGAAAGGAACATCCTACACGCTTACGAATGCCTGCACCTACAACGGTAAAAAGGCGCCGCAGACAGGATTCTCTATCAGATACAATGGTATGGTTTTGAAAAAAGGAAGAGACTATACACTTTCCTGGGAGGACAGCAGCGGACATACGGTGGCCAGGCCAGGCGGCGCGGGAGATTATACGCTGGTTGCGAAAGGCATCGGCAATTATACGGGGGAACAAAGGCATGTGGTCCATATATTGGATGAAAGCCGGATTCCGATGAGCCGGGTAAAGATCACAAAGATAAAAAGCGTCAACTGGGACGGGACAGCAAAGACTCCCGCCGTGACCGTAAAATACCGGTCAGCGCTTCTTACCTCAGGTACAGACTATGAAGTTACTTACCGGAGAAATACAGATGCAGGAACCGCGTATGTGTATATAGAAGGAAAGGGAATGTATGTCGGAAGAAGAATTGTGACTTTCAAAATAAAGGGCACTTCCCTGTCGAAAGTATCCGTCAAAGGTTTCAAGTCTTCTATGGATTTTACAGGACAGGCTGTCTGGCAGCCGTCCATGCGCCTGGTGACGAAAAAAGGAGGTCAGGAACTTGCGGAGGGTACCGATTATACAGTCAGCTATACCAATCATATCGAAGCAGGGAAAGCCTCTGTGACCATCACTGGCATCGGCGGTTATACAGGGACAATTAAGAAGACATTCCGAATCCGCTGAACTGTTGTAACAGTAATAAGACCATCGGGATCAAGTCCAGGTCAAACGGACGGCCGCAGGCGCCGCTGCTTCTGCATAAATTCAGAGAGTTTATGAATGAATTTGCAGAAGCAGAAAATTTGTAAAAAATGCAAAATGATGCGGCAAAAATCTTTGCTTTTAGATAAAAGGGGTACTCCAAAAAGGGATGTGTTCTTTTGGAGAAGTTGTCTTTTTGGCAAAGAAAACAGGAAGAAATTTGAAAGATTTAGATAGTTTGCACATAAAATCAGAAGACATCTCTAAAAGAGCATATTTGACAGAAAAGGAATATTGAGTATAATAAACCACAGAAAGACAAAGTAATCGACAGACCCTTTTCTTGATCAAAGGAGTGTAACCAATATGAAAGAGATTAAGATTAAACTCGGTTTAAACGATGTGACAGACTTTGTTAGAGCGGCGGCTGAATGCGATTTTGATATTGATTTAAACTATAACAGAATTTTGGTCGACGCGAAATCCATCCTTGGTGTTATGGGCATGGATTTGAACAACATACTGACTGTAAAATGCTATGGGGAAAGTCCTCAGTTTGAGAATTTCCTGCAAAGGTATGCAGTCGCTTAATCTGATAGTTTCTACGTTTTGTACCCTATAAATACCCCCTTTGAAAGCAGCTCCTTATAGATGGGAGCTGTTTTTCCATTTCGGGTATAATCTATAAAATAAAAGTATACAGAAAATCAACAGGTAGATGAAAATGAAAAATGTAAAAATATTTGACTGGATCTGTGCCGCGCTTGCCTGTTTTGCTCTTTTGGCTATGCCTGGAACGGATTTAAGCGCGGTCAGCGCAGAAGCGGCGTCGGGAGGTTTCTGGAATCTGTTGGCGGTCAATATAAAAAAATTGGAATATGTTCTTCCGGTCTTTACTTACAAAGACGCGATACTTTCCTTCTTTACGTTTGTTTTTTTCCTGAAAACGAAAGAAACATGGCAGGCAGGTGTTTGCCGTATGGTGTACAGGGTTCCTGCGGCGCTTACGGCATTTTTCCTTGTGTTTGGTTACAGCTTCCGTTCTACCAATTCCTGGGATTTAATTTTTATGGATACGTTTCATCTGATTATGGCGGTTTTGATGGCAGTTGGCTACTATTTTTTGTTTGCCAGGGCTTACCGGCTTTTACTGCATTGGATTCTGGGATTTGAAGCCGCCGATGGGCAGGATTTAAAAAGAGCAGCCAGATGGGTGTTGGAAGACCATGCATTTTCAGGGCCTTTTTTAATGATCCTGCTTTTTTGGCTTCCTTATATAATCGCCAAGTTTCCCGGCGCTGCCATGCCCGAAACACTGGCGGAGATGCGGCAATACTACTGGAATATGATCAATAATTATTATCCACCGCTGCATACAGTGACCTTAAGCCTTTTAATGGAGCTGGGGAATATGTTATGGTCCTATACGTTTGGCTTCTTTTTAAATCTGTTGGCGCAGCTTTTTATGCTCCTTTCGGCGTTCTCGTACGGGTTTGTCCTGATGAAGCGCTGGAAGACGCCTTATATTTTCCGGTATGTGGCTCTGGCTGTGATCTGCCTGGTCCAGTATTTTCCCATGGAAGCGACCATTGTGGAAAAAGACGTACCTTATACGGCGTGTGTCCTGTTTTTGTTTCTGCAGCTTTGTGAACTGGTGCGGACTATAGGGGCAGGGAGGGAATTTTCTTACCTGGAGATGGCAGGCATACTGCTTGCCTGTATAGGGATTTCCTGTAACCGTAACGAAGGTTTTTATCTGGTCCTGGCGGCGGGCGTAGGTGTGGGGGTCTATGCATACCGGGCACTGTGGAACGATAACCGTGCCAAATGTGTTCGTATTACAGCGGCTGTCCTTTCGCCGGTTTTTTTGTTTGGCCTTTATCAAAAGGTGTTGCTGCCTGCCTGCGGCGTGGAGGATAATGGACCCAAAGAAGCACTTTCCATTCCTTTTCAGCAGACGGCCCGCTATGTGAGGGATTATGGTTATGAACTTTCGGAGGAGGACGAAGAGATCCTGTCAAGAGTCCTGGATTATGAAAATCTGGCTGAGCTTTATGATCCTGTTACATCGGACCCGGTAAAATACACGTATCACGCGGAGACGTCACAGGATCTGGCCGACTATTTTGGCCTGTGGCTGCGCCAGCTGATCCGTCATCCGGGCAATGCGGTGGAAGCCACCATGAATAACGCTTACGGCTGGTTCTATCAGGAAGGCTATGCGCACAACTATATGATGGATTCCAGGATCGAAGGGCAGGATATCAGGTGGGAGATCGTACAGCCCCCAAAACTTGCCGGGGTGCGCCAGGTGATGGAACGCATCGCCAAACTTTTGTCCCGGGTCCCGGTGTTAAACTGGTTTGAAAATGCGGGATTTGTGTCCTGGATGACCATTTTGACGGCGGCGTTTCTGTCGGGTATGAAAAAGAAAAAATATTTGCTGCCCTTTATCCCGCTTTTTACGGCGCTGCTTGTCTGTGTGGCCGCGCCCACGTTTAACTATCAGATGCGTTATATTATGCCGGTGATGTTCTGCGTGCCATATTATATTCCCGTATTGGTGCAGAGCATACAAGATAACAATCAAGAAATGGAGTGATCAGAAGGTGAAAAAAGGATTACGGTTTTTACTTGTATTTTGCATTACGTTTTTATTGTCCGCCTGCGGCATAAATCCGGATGCTGCGATCAGCCTGCCGGATAGCAGGGATGCAGAAGAGATTGTCGAAAATACGCAGGAGACATCCGTTGTGGATGAAGACGGGCCGGAAGAAGACAAGTCGGAAGAGGATGAACCGGAAAAAGACGAGTCGAAAGAAGACGAACCGGAAGAAGCGGGGCTTCCAGAGGATGGGACATATACGTCTAAAGAAGAGGTGGCGCTGTATATCCATCAATACGGACACCTGCCGTCCAATTTTATTACGAAAAAAGAGGCAGAAGCGCTGGGATGGCAAGGCGGGTCTTTGGAACCGTATGCGCCGGGCATGTGCATCGGAGGAAGCTATTTTGGAAATTATGAAGGAATTTTGCCGGAGAAGGACGGGCGCAGTTATACAGAGTGTGATATCGATACGCTGGGGGCGGACAGACGCGGCGCGAAACGGATTGTATATTCCAACGACGGCCTGATCTACTACACGGAAGACCACTATGAATCGTTTGAACTTCTGTATGGGGAGGAACCGCAATGAAAATCTGTATCCTGGACGGAGAGAAGATAAAAGACAGAGAGATGCTTCATAATATTCTGGCAGAAGACCTGGAGTTTCCTGCCTGGTATGGGAGGAATCTGGACGCGCTGTATGACTGCCTGACCGACCGGCAGGAAGATACAAAGATTCTTATAAAAAATCAGGAATTTTTGGAGCATACGATAGGAAAATATGCCTCCTTGCTGGCGCAGGTGCTTCGCAGAGCGTCCGAAGATAATCCCAGGGTGCAGACAGAGGTTTTATAATATTTTAACTTTGATTTACAAACTGCCGTCCCTCATGATCCATTTCATAGTTTTCTTTATAAATCAGTTCCGAAATCGGAACGATCTCGAATCCTTTGTCCTGAAGGCCCGTGATGATCTGCTCCAGAGCGTCTTTGGTATATTTAGCTCCGTTGTGCATCAGGATAATGGAGCCATTGCCAAGATGTTCATGCTCCAGTACTTTGGACAGAATAGCGTCGGCGCCATAGTCTTTCCAGTCCAGACTGTCCACATCCCACTGGATGACATGATATCCCAGTTCATTGGCTGTTTCGATCAAGGTGTCATTATAGTCCCCGTAAGGCGGTCGAAACAGGATCATATCTTTGCCCGTCAGTTTTTTTACTTTATCATGAACTTTCTGTATTTCCTCCCTGCATTCGTCAGCGCTTAACTGAGACATCTGCTTATGGTTCTCACTGTGATTTCCCAGATCATGTCCGGCTGCGGCGATGGCTTTCACATCCTCCGGATAAGATTCCACCCATCCGCCTGTCATAAAAAAAGTGGTTTTTACGTTGTGCTTCTCCAGAATAGATAAAAGCGTGGCAGTGTCCTCATTCCCCCAGGGGAATGTGTGATTGCGGCAAGAAAAATTCGACACAGGATTGAAATTGAGAAAAGTAGTTGCTTACAAAGATGGCATAGTATGTTATGATTAAAAGAGATAAGTTGGTTAAGGATGGTATGAGCAGGAATGGTGATTGCAGAATTTCGGTCAATGAACCAATTGGATAAAATAGCTGTTACAAAACATGCCAGAGAGCGATTGGCAGAACGTGGAATTTGGATGGATGATATTATATCAGCAATAAGTAGTGGGGAGATTATAAAAGCGTATTTGGATGATAAACCATTGCCGAGTTGCCTTATTCTTGGAAAGGCAGTAAGCGGGAAAGCCTTACATGTAGTTGTAAGTAAAGACATAGAATTTATATATTTAATAACAGCGTATTTTCCTAATCCAGAACAATGGCAATCGGATTTCAGGACAAGAAAGGAGTGTTGAATTATGTTATGTATGAAATGTGGGGCAAATGCTGACAAAGGATATACAACAGATGTTACAGACTTGGGAAATTGCCTCGTGATCGTGCGGAATGTTCCCTGTTATAAATGTGCTGAATGTAACGAAGTGATATATACAGCTGACGTGGTAAAAAAACTGGAAAATATTGTTCAACAGGCGAAGAAATTGATGCAGGAGATTGCTATTATTGACTATGAAAAGGCTGCTTGAGTATGTATATACACATATTTGAAAAAAGCAGAGTGATGGATAATGAGCGTAATACAGGAAAGAGCGTATGAAAAAAGTCATGATACCGATCGGAGAAGAAAATTTTGAGAAAATCCGCACCAGAGGATTTCATTATATTGATAAAACGAGACTGATTCAGGAACTTGTGGAAGATTCTTTTACTGTGAATCTGATTACGCGGCCCCGGCGTTTTGGAAAAACGCTGGCAATGAGCATGCTGAAAAATTTTTTTGACATACGAAAAGACAGCCGGAAACTTTTTGAAGGCCTGGAAATCACAAAGCATGAAACAATCTGCCGGGAATGGATGAACCAGTATCCGGTATTGTTTTTATCTTTTAAAGATATAGCGAACAGCAAATATGCAGATGCCTGCAATCAGCTGGCCTTTAACCTGTCCAGTCTCTGTATAGAACACGAATATTTAAAAGACAGTGACAAAGTTGACAAAGTTGACAAGAACTGTTTTGAACGCCTGATGGAACGAACGGCTGATCGGACAGAAGTGGATAACAGTCTGTTTATCCTTACGCGTATGTTGTACATGCATTATGGCAGGCCGGTGATCCTTCTGATTGACGAGTATGACGTGCCTCTGGCGAAAGCAAGTGAATATGGATACTACGAAGAAATGCTCGACAGGATTCGCACAATCATGAGTGTGGTCTTTAAGACCAATGATTTCCTGCAGTTTGCCGTAGTTACAGGCTGTCTGCGGCTGGCAAAAGAGAGTATTTTTACAGGAACCAATCATTTTAAAATAAACTCCATCGCAGGAAAGCGTTATCTTGACTGCTTTGGCTTTACCGCGGCGGAAACAGACCGCATTTTAAAGGATACCGGATGCTCGGACAAAGCCGCTGCCTTGCAAAGCTGGTATGACGGGTATCACTTTGGCATATATGATATTTACTGCCCGTGGGATGTGTTAAACTATGTAAGCGATCTTATGAAAGATCCAAAGATCGTTCCGGAAAGTTACTGGAAGGACACCAGCCATAATGACATTATCAGGAAATTTGTAGGCAGAGAGGATATGGACATAAGCGAACAGCTGGAGGCGCTTCTGTCCGGTCGTTCGGTCTGTGTGGAAATCAGGGAGGACACGAATTATAATTTTGCGCAGGCAACGGAGGCGGACCTGTGGAGTATTCTTTATTTTACCGGTTATCTGACAGCGGTAAGAACTGATGATCAGATTCAGGAGTCAAAAGACGGAAGAATTTTTCTGACTATACCTAATAAGGAAATAAAAACAATTTTTGATGATGCGATTGTGGAGCGATTTAAGGAGGATATTGAACTGAAAAAGGTGTGAGCATGAGAAAAAGGTTTAATGTGAACGGCGTCTGTTATCCGGATGAACATTATATGGTGAATATTAACAGCCGTCTGGAAATAATAAAAACACTGGTGGATGAGGGAAAATACTTTGTTATGAACCGGGCAAGGCAGTATGGAAAGACGACCACGCTTACAATGCTTGCCCGGAGGTTGTCGCAGGCATATCAGGTTTTTTTCATCAGTTTTGAGGGCTTAGGGGATGCGGCATATATAGATGAGAAGGCATTTTGCCGGCGTGTGTGCGGGTTGCTGTATGATACCATATATTATGAAGAGACAGGTAGTGTTACAGAGCAGATACGGGAAACATGCTGTCAGATGAGTCAGAAAGACGCAGAGGTGGATCTTCGTATTCTTTCTAATTTTTTCTCGCGTATCTGTATGGAATCGGACAGACCGGTAGTGTTGATGATTGATGAAGTCGATCAGGCGTCCGGCCAGGATATTTTCCTGAGTTTTCTCGGAATGCTAAGAGACAAATACATGAAACGCAGAAGCAGGCCGACATTTCGTTCGGTAATCCTCGCCGGTGTATATGATATTAAAAATCTGAAAATAAAGATACGAAAAGGGGAAGAACCACAGTATAACAGTCCGTGGAATATAGCGGAAAAGTTTACTGTTGATATGCGTTTTTCTAAAAATGATATCCGCGGAATGCTGGAAGAATACAGAGATGATTTGAATTTGGAGATGGATACAGAATACATCGCGCAGATGATTTATGACTATACGGGAGGATATCCGTTCCTGACCTCCCGTATCTGTCAGCTGGCGGACGAATCTGAATCAGGGCATGCGGTTTCATGGACAAAAGAAGGAATCCTTAAAGCGGTAAAGACAATCCTGGAAGAAAAAAACACGTTGTTTGACGATATGGGAAAGAAGCTGACGGATGTTCCGGAACTGGATCAGATGCTCCGTTCCATTTTATTTAACGGAAAAAAGATTCCCTACAGTCCGGACGACCATGCGACAGAGCTTGGAATGATGTTCGGGTATCTGAATAACGAAGAGGGAATCGTGACGATTTCCAACCGAATATTTGAGACAAGATTATATAACCGTTATCTTTCAGAAAGCGTAAAAAAGAGCGCGATAGCCGACGAGGCCAGTATTGGGAAAAATCAGTTTGTGGCGGACGGCGTATCTTTTTGACATATCTGCAGCCGATTATCAACGGAACCGGTAATTATTATATTGAAGCAAGGACCAGGGATATGAGGCGGACTGATGTAATCGTAGATTACCATGGCAGGCAATATGTGATCGAGATGAAAATTTGGCATGGCAACGAATACAACCACCGCGGCGAACTGCAGCTGGCGGGATATCTGGATGACTATGGACTGGATCAGGGGTATCTTGTCAGCTTTAATTTTAATAAGAATAAAAAGGCAGAGTTGAATAAAAGTTTCCCAAATTGCCGT
>DKVI01000036.1 GCA_002491115.1 Lachnospiraceae bacterium UBA7182
TTCAAAAAGTTGTAAAGTGGTGTATTAAAAGTTTTCTGCGGCATTACACTTCCCAGACCGGCGAACTTCGGGACATATTCCATGGCAAACCGGAACGTGAATACGATCACCGCAATCTCAAAAAGCGTCATAATCGCCGCTTTTATATACTGCTTACGCCTTGCGTAACCTGCTCCCATCCATAAAAGCGAAAGCTTTACAAACAGATCGCCCTTTGTCACCGCCCTGCAAAAATCAGAGAAGACGCCGCCTTTTATCATTTCCGCGGACAGATTATCCTGTTTCATCCAAAAATCCCCCTTTCTACTCTATCGCCGCCGTCACGCCTTCTACCAGCGAATCAAGCGAGGCCTGCACAGCCGCCGTATCGTTTCTGTCTATGGTTCCCTGCGCAATGATCTCTCCGAAGGATTTTACGGGGTCCCAGTATTTGCCGCCCGCCTTCTGGATCACACCGTATTCTGACTGGGCGATCACGGCCGCAATGGCGTAGTTTGCCTGCACTTCGTCCGTGGCTACCGCGTTTAAGTTCGTCGGGCCGATCTGCCGGGCCTCAAATCTTCTGATCTGGGATTCCTCGTTGGTCAGATATTCTGCCAGCAGAATCGCCCATCCGATATTTTCGGAATACTCGTTGACTCCGATAAACTTGTAGCCAAACGCCGATTTCATAGGAACCGGATTTCCGTCGATCATAAAATCCGGAAGTCTTGTGGCCGCGTAACCGTCGCCGAACGCGTCCTGCGCCGCCTGGGCATCCCAGGAACCGGATACCACCGCGCACAGGCTGCCCGAAGCGATCTGATTCGCCGTATCCCCGTCCGCGATGGGCATAAATGCCGGATGTCCCGCAATATCCAGCATGGACTGCACCACCTGCACACCCGTGTAGCCCTCGGGGCTTACGCCGTTCCAGTCCATGGCCGTCGTCCCGTCCGGATTCAGGTCTGTCGTAAATCCCGCTCCGTAGAAAAACGCCGCGTTGTACCAGCCGGAAGAAAGGATCATGCCTGCTTTCTTCCCTGCCTTCTGGGCCGCCGCAAGAATCGTATCCCAGGACCTGGCGTCTTCTTCCGAAATCACCGAAGCATCGTAGTACAGAAAATAGCTGTTATCTCCCGCCATGGGGAACGCGCGCAGCACGCCGTCCACCGTCGCAGCCTCCACGGAAGATTCGCTGTTTGACGCCTTGATCTCATCCAGCGTCTTGCCCGCATACCGCTCAAAAGCTTCCTCGTAAACCTGGATATCCGCCAGAGCGCCTGCATTCACCAGGTCGTAGATCTGATCGCTGGCAAAGGCGAACACATCAGCCGCTGCCTCCACATCCGTCAGGATCGTGTCTTTCGCGGTAGACTCCGACTCCACGCCGAGCTCAATGTCAAAGTCCACATCCGGATATTGGGCTTCAAAGCCTGCGATCAGCTCCGACAGAAGCGTCTGATCGTCCTCCGCGCCCCATACCCGGATACCGACTGCGCCGTCCGTTTCGGCAGAAGAAACCCTGCCGCAGGCAGACAGTCCTGCCGCCGTCACAACCGCCAGGACAACAGCCAGTACTTTTTTGAATTTCATATGTTTCCCTCCTTAAAAATATTTTGCGCAAATTGCGCAATCGGTTGTTCGTATTTTTAGTATATTCCTGTTTTTCTTTGTTGTCAATTATGTATAATCCCCATTTTTACCCGCTGTTCTTGTATGTTTTGACCTATTTTCGCCCGATTAGTTGCGCAATTGCGCAACATATGTTCCTGATCTATGATAAAACAAAAGACAAAAAGAGGTCTTCGGAAAACATTTTCCGGCAACCTCTTTTTTGTCTTTGTTTATTTTGTTGACTCTCTTAAAATCACCTGATAGTTCAGTCTCTGGGGTTCCTGAAGCAGTTCTTCCCCCAGCATCCGAAGCATCTCCATACAGGCGTTTCTTCCCAGCTCTTTCGTGTCAAAATGAAGGCTGGTCACCGGCGGGAGGTTCTGTTCCATCTGATGGCTGTCATACAGGCTGGCAAGTCTGATCCGGTCCGGAACTTCCACGCCCCTTTCCCGCAGGCATCCAAGAACCAGCGCGCTGATGTTATCATCCATACAGACAATCCCGTCCGATTCCGCCAGAAGAATCCGGTTTACCGCCCACATGGCCTTTCGGTAATCTTCAACTTCCATAAAAATCAGAGCGTCGTCCGCATGGAACCCTCTGTCCCGATGCGCGTCTAAAAAACCCTGTTTCCTGCTCTGGGTCACATAATGCCTGCTGTTTCCGCCGATCAGTGAAAGTCTCCGCAGCCCTTTCATCAAAAGAAGCGCGGTCAGCTCCCTGCTCGCTTCCCGATTGGGGTTATCAATAGACATCACTTCCAGGTCATCCGACGGTCCGATCACCACAAAAGGTATCCCTTGTTCTTTTAAAAACCGCACCGCGCCTGACTCCACCGTCGCCCGGGTCAGTATGATTCCGTCCACCTTATGATTTGCCACAAGCCTGTGCAGCTGCGTCAGCCTGTCTTCTTTCATAATTGCCATAATCACATCATAGTTATACTCCGAAGCTTTTTCGCATATACCGCCCATACATTCTTTAAAAAAAGAAACATCCGTATCTTCCATCGGTATAACAAGCCCCAGATTATACGTCCTGCTCTGTGCCAGCCCTCTGGCAATGACATTGGGACGGTACCCGCGTTCCGCCACGAACGCCTGCACCCGTTCCACAGTCTCCCTGCCGATACGTCCTTTCCCGGACAGAGCGCGGGACACGGTCGTCTTACTTACGCCGAGTTCCCGGGCGATATCTTCAATCGTATATTTCTTCTTATCTTTTTCCATCTTTTTAAGCCTCTGTACGGCAGAGCATCTTACAGGAAAATCTTTCCAGCATGATCCGGTCTTTATAAACGTCCCCTGTCTCCGCGTCTTTAAAGCTCCCGATCCCTTCAAGGCATACATCTTCCTGGCAAAAATTCATCACAAATACGATTTCCCGCGCTCCGCTTCTGACGGCCGTCGTTACCCCGTAGGGCAGTTCTATACCAAGAGGCGCGTGCAGTCCGGACGCCGAAAACAGTTCCCGGTAAAAAACCCTCAGAAAATCAGTCCCTGTCTCAGATGCGATATAATAGCAGTATCCTTTTCCGAAAGGATGCTTTGTTACCGCCGGACAGCCTGCGTAGAAATCACTGTCATATGACGCCAGAACTTCCGCCGTATCTTTCGCACCACAGATTTCACGGATTCTGCCTGCAAGATAGCGTGTTCCCTGATAAATGAATCCGTTCTCAAAATCTTCCCCCGGCGCATCGATTTCTTCCTGTACCACTCCCAGCACATCTTCCAGCGGATGATGCCCTGTAAAACACAGATCCGTATCGTCCGCCACGCCGCTGAACCAGGTGGTCACATAACATCCGCCGTCCTCCACATACTTTCTGACCTTCCTGGCATAGCCTTCTTTGTACAGATAATTCACAGGCGCGCACAGGATTTTATATTGCTCAAACCGGTCTTCCATGCTGACAAAATCCGCATCCATGCCGGCTTCCCAGAAGACCTGATAATGTTTCAGCACTTCTGACACATAGTCCAGATCCAGCCTGGGTCCCGACACGTCTTCCACCGCCCACCAGTTTTCCCAGTCGAACACAATCGCTGCGACGGGCCGGTTTACGGTTCCCTCTATCAGACTTTGTATCGAAGAGAGTCTCTCTCCCACTTCGGAAACTTCCCGGAAGGTCCGGGCAGCGCTGCCGTTTTTATGATCCAGCACCGCGCCGTGAAATTTCTCATAAGCGCCTCTGCCTTTTCTCCACTGAAAATACTGCACGGAATCGGAACCATGGGCAATGGCCTGCATGGAAGAAAGCATATGCATTCCGGGCCGCTTGACAGGATTAAACATGCGCCAGTTCACACAGGACGGCGTACTTTCCATCAAAAGGAACGGCTGTTTTTTCATGCTCCGCATCATGCTGTGCCCTGCCGCCGCGCGCACGGCCACAGGCACTTCATCTTTCGCCGCGTGCCACTGGGGATAGCTGTCCCAGGATACTACGTCCAGACACTGATGCAGCCGGTGATAATTCAGGTTTTTAAAAAATTCCATAAAATTCGTCGTCACCGGGAGATCCGAATACGTCCGGACCGCGTCAATTTCCTGCCGGCAAAAATCCGTCATCTGTTCCGTCACAAACCGCTTCCAGTCCAGCTTCAGTCCATGGGACAGCGCTTCCCCGTGGGGCGCGGGGCTGTGGATCTGTTCCCAGTCCGTATATACATGGCTCCAGAAGCGGTTCCACCAGGCATGGTTTAACGCTTCCAGCGTATGATATTTTTCCCGGAGCCACGCCCTGAACGCATTCTGACACTGTTCACAATGGCAGGCTCCGTCTCCCCAGTTACCGCCCAGCTCATTGGAAATATGCCACAGAATCACCGCCGGATGTTTTCCGAACCGTTTTGACAGTTCCAGGTCGATCCGGCGTACCTTTTTTCTCATAACCGGGGATGTATAGCAGAAATTGTGTCTGCGCCCCGGGAGATTTCTTCTTTCGTTCTCCTGCACCTGCATGACTTCGGGATATTTCTGCGTCAGCCAGTGGGGCATGGCGCCTGACGGCGTCGCCAGAATTACCCGTATATCATTTTCATGCAGCCGGTCAATTCGCTCGGCCAGCCACACAAAATCGTAGACTCCCTCCTCCGGCTCCAGCATGGACCAGGAAAATACGCCCAGCGTCACGCAGTTTATGCCTGCTTCTTTCATAAGAAGTATATCTTCTTCCAGAATGTCCTTACATTCCAGCCATTGTTCCGGATTATAATCACCGCCGTGTAAAATCTTTTTATCTATCATATATACCTCCCGCATTTCGTGTCGACACCTTATCGCTGCCTCATTTCCTGATCGCTATATTATTATCTTTCATACATTCATGCGTTTATTCTAATCGTAATTATCTCATTTCTTGACAAAACCGGATCGTACAGTATAATAAAAATGAAGAAAGACGTTGCCTATATGCGGGTGGCCCTGTTTAGTGAAAAGAATCAAAAAATGAAACCATCACTTGGCAGAGTGGCGGTTTCTGCGTTTTATCACAATCGCCACAGTATACACTGCTCGATATGTAGCATTATTCGCATATGCCTTACCCTCTTTCGGGTGTTTGACTAACCGCCTACCGTTCTGACAACGTCCTTTACTCCTTTCAAAGCGCTTTTTATTCTACGCTGTGTACAGAATTTTGTCAATCTCCAACTTTTTTAAAAAGGAATCTGATCAGACATGAAAACCTGGAATGATTATAAAGACCATGTTAAAACTGTTGACCCTGTGACCGCCAGAGATATGGAGGAAATCGAAAGTATTTCTTCAACTACCAGTGCCATGATAAAGCAACACCAAATTCCGAAACACTACTTAATATTTTCCAGCATCTTGGATTACAGTTAACCGTCACTCCTTTAAAGCAGACACTCTGATCAATGATTGAGCGGCCATTACAAAAATAAAAGCAAAGAACCCCCGGCAGGCACCTCGATGCAGCCGGGAGTTCTTTGTAATTATTTTACCGCCCCATTAACAACTCCGTTTAAGATCTGTTTCTGGCAGACGATATAGAAAATCAACAGCGGCAGAAGCGCCAGCAGATAGGACGCAAACGCCAGATTATAATTCGTGCCGAACTGGGTCTGGAAAGACATCTGGGCCAACGGAAGGGTGTTCATCCCGCTTCCCGACATGATGACCAGGGGCGTCATGACGTCGTTCCATACGCTTAAAGCCGTGATGACCGCTACCGTAGCATGCATAGGCTTCATAATCGGGAAAATGATCTTCCAGTAAGTTGTCCAGGTGGATGCGCCGTCCACCCGCGCCGCTTCTTCCAGCGCGACCGGAATGTTGACCAGATAACCCGCGTACAGCATCAGGTTCATGGGCATATAAAATACCACATAACAGATGATCACGCCCACAATATTGGCGATACCCCACTGGGCAGTCTGTTTTACCAGCGGCATCATCAGAATGGCAAAAGGCACGAACATACCGCTGACAATGTACAGATACGCCAGATTATACCATTTACTTTTCGCCTTGTTTCTTCCGATGGCGTATCCCACCATAGAATGCAGAACTACCGAAAGAACCACGGTAACGCCTGTGATCAGAAGGCTGTTCCTGAGAGAATTCCAGAAATCCGTCACACGCATGGCTTCCGCGAAGTTGGAAAAACTCCATGTCTTCGGCAGAGAAAGGATTCCCGCGATACTGTTGGTCATTTCTGACGGCTGCTTGAAAGCGATCACGATGGTCATATAAAGAGGAAATATAATTGTGGCCAGGCCGCAGATCAAAAGTATGGTAACAGGCATGTTATATCTTTCTTTTACTTTTCCGTTCATTATAACTGCTCCTCCTTACTGCTTGTAAACTGAAGCTGCGCTACCGAGAACGCCACGATGATGACAAAGAACAGGACCGCGTTGGCGCTCTGGAAGCCGAACTGTCCGCCCGCCATACCGTTGTTATAGATTAAAAAGGAAATAGATTCGGTACTCTGGGCCGGGCCACCTTTGGTCAGCGCCATGATCTGGTCGAATACCATCAGGAAGTTTTTGCCGGACAGCACCATATTGATGCTGAAAAAGGGGATAATCAGAGGAAACGTAAGACTCCTGAATTTCTCCCATCCGGTCGCGCCGTCGATAGACCCTGCCTCATATACATCTTCCGGCACCGTGGACAGGCCGGATATATAGATGATAGTGTTCATGGCGATCGCCTGCCATGCACACACGATCACAATACCCACCCATGCCCATGTGGAGCTGGCAAGGATACTGGTCGTATGAAAGATCGCCGGGATAATGTAAGTAAAAAAGTAATTAAAGATATACCCCACAACCAGCGCGCCCAGGATATTCGGCACAAAATACATACCTCTTAAGGTACTCTTGAATCTGATCTTGCTGTTCAGTCCCAAAGCAAGGATCAGGCTGATGACGTTGGTCACAATCGTGGCCGCCACCGCCATCTTCAGGGTAAACAGATAGGATTTGCCCACGCGCCCGTCCTGAAACAGGTCGATATAATTCCGAAGGCCTACCCAGTCGTAAGAACCGTATCCTCTGAAATTCGTAAAGCTGTAGATCACGCCTTTGATCAGGGGCAGCGTATTAAAAGCGAAGAACAACGCGACCACCGGAATCGTCATTAACATAAAAGTTCGTTTTCTGTCATTTGCATGTTTCATGTATTCCTAACACCTCTCCCTCTACTGAACGCCGTTCTGTTTGTTATAGTCTGCTACCATCTGGATGATATCCCGGTTGTACCGCTGCCAGTCCGTATCGAATTTTGCAAGGAACGCGTCCAGATCCTTCTCGATCAAAAAAGTCTGGATCTGCGCATCCACTGCCATCTCAGACGGATAATAGTGATCCTGATAATCCGCCATTTTACCTTCTTCGATATACTGTTTCATACCGTCCAGGTTGGGCGCCAGGGTAAAGTCTCCGGACTTACAGGGAACCGCGTTCTGGTCGTCCAGATACATCTGCACATTCTCGTCCGCCAGCAGAAAATCCAGTACTTCATAGGCTGCTTCTTTCTTCCCGCTGTCCATACATGCGGACGTCACACAGAACTGCAGGTCTACGCCGGAGTTCAATGTATTTCCGTTCGGATCGCTGCTTCCCGGCGTCACAAAAGAATCAATATCCATATCCGGATTCACGGACTTGATCTGGGGTACCGCATAGCTTCCGATGGCAAACATGGCTGACTCTCCGTTGGCAAACGCCGTGCAGGCGTCATTATAGCCATAGGCGAAAGGCCCGTCCTCTCCGTACTCCACAAGCTTTTGTATCTTCTCGGCCACTTCTCTGTATTCATCGGCAAATACTGTCTTCCCGGCATTGACCTGCTGGCATACGTCTGCGGGCGCCAGATCCACAGCCAGGGAATTCCAGGGCGCCAGGCAGGTCCAGGTATCTTTAAACCCAAAATAAAACGGCAGAACACCCTCGGACTTGATGGAATCGCAAAGCGTCATCAGTTCTTCCCAGGTCGTGGGGATCTGCCATCCATGCTGCCGGAACATCTCCCGGTTATAAAGGATACCTGCCGCATTCGCCACATAGGGTACTCCGTAAATCCCGGGGGTGGGGACAAATTCAAGTCCCTCCAGGATATCCACATACCCCGGATTGATGCCTGCAAGACCCTGATAATCCGACACATCCGCCAGAATACCGGAATCAATAAAATAAGAGTAGTTAATATCTCCTCCGATCCCAAGCAGATCCGGATAGTCTTCCCGGATAAACCTGGTCTTCATGATGGTTGTCGCATCATTGGGAGAGTCAATGGTCAGATGGATATCGTCGTGGGTTCTGTTGAACTCTTCCTCCAGCTGCCTGAACACATCCACTGCCTCCTGCTTATACTGCACCATCTCGATCTCAATCTTTCCGCTGTCGCTTTTGCTCGCGCCGCAGCCGGACAGCAACATCGAAGCAGGCACCGTACATGCCAGGAAAAGGCTTAACATTTTTTCCCTCTTTTTCATCCTTTTTTGCTCCTTTCTTCTTGTAAATACATTATAACATTCCAAAATGCGTCTATAAATACCCTGTTATTTTCTATTTTATACCAATATGATATTTTTTCTGGATATATGTAAAGTAATGTAGCATTTTGGTATAATATAGGCTATACTTAATAATATCTTCCGTATGAGGTAAATGACGATGAAAGACCTTATCTTTTCCATTTTTCCAAATGAGACATTTATAGACCTGAATCTCTATCAGTTCGGCTGGGAACGATGCGCGCCGTCCCATACCTTCGGACCGGCTGCCCGTTCCCATTATCTGTTTCACTATATTATATCAGGAACAGGCTCTTTATTGGCGGACGACTCTGACGGACATACAAAAAGCTATCATATCAAAAGCGGCCAGGGCTTCATGATTTTCCCCGGCCAGATCAATACATACACCGCCGACAAAGAACTTCCCTGGGAATATACATGGATTGAATTTGACGGCCTGCGGGTAAAAGAGGCGATCGAGCTGGCCGGCCTGTCTCCCGATTCCCCCATCTACCATTCCCGTTCCCATGATCTGCGGGAAACGATGATGCAGGAAATGCTGTATATCGCGCAGCATGGAGACATGACGCCCTTCCACCTGCTGGGACACCTGTATCTTTTTTTCGATGCCCTGACACGCTCTGCCAGCACCATGCGCCTTTCTTCCAGCGGAAAGCTCCGTGACTTTTATATCCACGAAGCACTGGCCTTTATCGAACAAAATTTTCAAAATGATATATCTGTGGAAGATATCGCAGAAAACTGCGGATTGAACCGAAGCTATTTCGGAAAGATCTTTAAGAATGCCATCGGAAAGACCCCGCAGGAATTCCTGCTGAATTACCGTATGACCAAGGCGGCTGAACTTCTGAAACTGACCCGTCTGTCCATCGGAGATATCAGTAAGGCCGTAGGATATGACAACCAGCTCCATTTTTCAAGAGCGTTTAAAAACATCTATCTGGTATCTCCCCGTGAATGGCGAAATAAAAACCAGGTCAATCTCCCAATATGACCTGGCTTTATTACAAATCTTCATATTCACTTCTATACAGTATGACTTCCCCGGCAGCTCTTGTCCTTGCCAGGTCTATGACCCGCTGGTTTGCGCTTCCCCGATAGGGAAGCGTAAGATCTCTTTGCTCCAGCACAAAGGGCCCGTCCACCAGAATATCCGCCAGCGCAAGAAGCGCCTGCACGTCCGGATCTTCCATCTTCTGCAGTTCTTCCAACAGATATCCTGTATAGATCATCAGATTCCTGCCATACGCCTTCACCGCCCGGGCAACCGGCAAAAGCGCCTGTGCCTGGCAAAAAGGCTCTCCGCCTGAAAAAGTCACGCCCGACAAGAGCGGATTTTCCCGAATCTGCCTTAAAATCTGTTCTGTATCCGCTTCTTCTCCCGCCGCAAAATCATGGGTCTGCGGATTGTGGCATCCCACGCAGCGGTGCGGACATCCCTGTGTAAAAATCACATACCGGATGCCCGGCCCGTCCACAATCGAATCCTGCACAATCCCCGCAATCCTCAAAGACTTAGGACAAACTGTGTTTGACACGGTCTTTCTCCTCCGCGCGCTTGGCATTATTAAACCGGTCCGTCGTCCCCACCAGATACCCGGTGATCCGTCTGATTCTGTCGAACTTCACGTCCTCTCCTACTTTTCCGTCTTTTGGTAATACTTTGTTTGCCATCTTTTTGCCCTCCTGTTATAGTTGACATCTGCCATGATTGATTTAATGATTTGCGTCCATATATACCGGCACATCCGGATACTTCTTCCTCAATGCGTCCAGCTTCTCGATCGGTACGGCCTCTCCTTCTCTCCGTCCGCACCTGGGGCACACATCATCGATCACTCCGGTATACCCGCAGACCGGGTCACGGTCCACCGGGTGGTTCACAGAACCATAACCGATACCGCTTTCTTTCATACATCGGATGATCGCTTCAAATGCCTCCGGGTTCTTCGCCGTATCGCCGTCCAGTTCCACATAACTGATATGCCCGGCATTCGTCAGCGCATGATAAGGCGCTTCTGTCCTGATCTTCTGAAACGCGTTGATGGGATAGTACACCGGCACATGGAACGAATTGGTATAGTATTCCCTGTCCGTCACGCCCGGAATCTTCCCGAAACGTTTCTGGTCTATCCGCACAAACCTGCCTGACAGTCCCTCTGCCGGGGTAGCCAGCAAAGTAAAGTTAAGCCCTGTCTTTTCTGTCTCCTGATCCAGATACGCCCGCATATGGGAAATAATCTCAAGCCCCAGCTTCTGACTTTCTTCGCTCTCCCCATGGTGCTTTCCGGTCAGTGCTTTCAACGTTTCCGCCAGCCCGATAAAACCGACGCTTAACGTTCCGTTTTTCAGGACTTCTCCTACCCGATCGCCTACGCTTAACTCCTCGGAGCCGATCCAGATCCCCTGACCCATCAGAAACGGATAATTTTTCACCGTCTTTTTCTTCTGTATTCCGAATCTGTGTAAAAGCTGCCGGCAGCAAAGCTCCAGACGCTTGTCCAGATCCGCGTAAAACTTGTCCAGATCTCCTTTGGCCTGTATTCCAAGCCTCGGCAGATTGATGGAAGTAAAACTTAAGTTTCCTCTTCCGCAGGTCACTTCTTTTGTTTTATCATAATGATTGCCCATCACCCGGGTACGGCATCCCATATACGCGATCTCCGTATTGTAATCACCCTCTTTATAATAAGCCAGATTAAACGGCGCGTCTATAAAGCTGAAATTGGGAAACAGCCTTTTGGCCGACACTTTGACAGCCAGCCGGAACAAATCATAGTTGGGATCTCCCGGATTATAGTTAATCCCTTCTTTCACTTTGAAGATCTGCACCGGGAATATGGCGGTCTCGCCGTTTCCAAGACCTGCATCGGTCACTTTCAGAAGATTCCTGATTGCCATCCGCGCTTCCGGAGAAGTGCAGGTTCCGTAATTAATCGAGCTGAAAGGCACCTGCGCGCCTGCCCTGGAATTCATGGTATTCAGGTTATGAATCAGCGACTCCATGGCCTGGTAGGTCGCAAGATCCGTTTCTTTTAACGCAATCCGAATGGAGGTTTTGTGACATCTCCGGATAGATTCTTCCTCCGGTGAAATGCCAAGCCAACGGCTTCCCTCGCCTGAAAGCCATTTCACCAGGTCTTCTTCGTAGCTGTCTATATTTTCCATATTGATGCGCTCCGGCATGGCGTTTTTTAAAGCACTGCGAAATTCGTCATCCAGCGCTTTTTCACAGTTATACTCCAGCCAGAAATATCTCTGTACCGCGTCATAGTATTCCTTTCGGAAGGTACATGCCACACCTTCTGCCATGGCATAGTCGAAATTAGGGACTGACTGGCCGCCGTGCATCTCATTCTGGTTCGCCTGGATGGCGATACAGGCAAGCGCCGCATAGCTTACGATGGATTTGGGCTGGCGTATATAACCGTGCCCGGTGGAAAACCCGTCTTTAAACAGCTTAATCAGATCGATCTGGCAGCAGGTCTCCGTCAGCATATAGAAATCTTTGTCATGAATATGGATATCACCGTTAATATGCGCCGCCGCGATATCTTTGGGAAGGATATAGTTGTCCACAAAATAATTCGCGCCCTCCGAACCATATTTTAACATGGTACCCATGGAAGTGTCCGCGTCAATGTTGGCATTCTCCCTTTTAATATCCGCGTCCGCCGCGCTGGTAAAGGTCAGTTCTCTGTATATATTCATGAGATCCGTCTCTGACTTGCGGATCTTCGTGTGTTCCGCCCGGTAAAGGATATAAGCCTTCGCGGTCTTGGCAAACCCGTTCTCGATAAGCTTTTCTTCCACCAAATCCTGCACTTCCTCCACGGTAGGCACCTGTCCTTCCGGTATGGCGTCCACCACCGCATCTGAAAGCTGCTCAAACTGGTACGGCGCAATGGCCTCCACCCTGGCCGCGTCATTGGCCTTACGGATCGCGTCCCGTATCTTCTTTACATCGAAAGGCACCGGCATACCGTTGCGCTTTCTGATCGTATCCGGGCACACAATGGCGTTCCCCCTCATTACATTCCCTCCAAAACTATATGTGGTATTTTCTGTTTTTTGTCTGCGCTAAATATAGTACCACTTAACACTGGAAGATGCAAGGACATTTTTAGAGAACTGTAGGTTGCTTCACGCCAAAAGCCCTGAATATCCTATAATGTCTCCGCAAAAAAATCTTTATACCCTTCCCCGTAGATCTCGTTGGCGCTGGTGATAATCATAAAAGCCGAGGGGTCCGTGTCTTTTACGATTTCCTCCACCCTGGGACTTAGCTGCTTGCGGACGACGCAGAAAATGATCTCTTTTTCTTTTTTCGTCCAGCCGCCCCGGCCGTGGAGACAGGTGATCCCCACTTCCAGATCCTTTAAAAGTTTTCTGCCGACCTCGTCCGGAAACTCTGTGATAATATAGATCATCCTTGCCTCATCGCCGCCGTAGAGGATATAGTCCAGCGTCCGTCCGCTGATCAGCACCGCCATCAGGGCATACAGAGCAATGTTCAGGTCTTTAAAAATAAACCCCGAAACAGCCACAATTGCCATATCCGCACACATAAACAGAAAACCCGTCTTTAAATACTTATATTTCTTCCGGATAATTTTAATAATAATATCCATTCCTCCGGTGGTGGCTCCTGTACGAAAGACCATGCCGATGCCGCAGGCAATCATCACGCCCCCCGCCAGCGCCGCCAAAAGCGGGTCGTCCGTCAGGGCGCTGTATCCGGACAGAAGATTGGTGAAAAAGGAAGACATGACGACAGCATAGGCAGTCTTTACAATAAAGCGCCAGCCAAACACCCATGTTCCGATCAGGACAACAGGAACATTCAGTAGGAAATACAGCGTACCTGTCTCAATACCACTTAATCGGTTCAGAATCACGGCGATACCTGTCATTCCGCCCGGCGCCAGATTATTCGGGTCCAGAAACAGACTGATACCCGCCGCATAGATCAGTGAAGCTGCCGTAATCACCGCTAAATCCCGTATTGTGCGTAACCATGTCTTTTTATCCATATTCATTCTCCAATTATAGTTCCGCTCCGGCTCGCCCGGCGCCGACACCAGATTCATTTCCGGCCTCTTCGCGTCCTGAAATGAATCTGGCGCCGTCCGTGCCTTCGCTGTTTATAGTTCCGCTCCGGCACGTTCTGCGCCTTCGCTGTTTATAGTCCCCATATAATAAAATCCCCTGCATTCGTCCAGCCGAACAGACACCAGTTTGCCCAGAAGAGACGGATCTCCCTTAAAATGTACCACATGGTTGTTCCCCAGTCTTCCGGTCATATAGCCTTTTAGCTGGCTGTTGGGTTCTTCCACCAGTATGGTATGTGTCTGGCCCGTGAAGCGTTCTGCCATTTCTTTTGATATATCCTGTACTTCCTTTAAGAGCCGGTCAAACCGGTCTTTGACCACGTCTTCCGGTATCTGGTCTTTCATAACGGCCGCGGGTGTGCCAGTGCGTTTGCTGTAGATAAAAGTAAACGCGCTGTCATAACGGACTTTTCTCACCACATCCAGCGTTTCCTGAAAATCCTCCTCCGTCTCCCCGGGAAAACCTACGATGATATCTGTCGTCAAAGCAATATCCGGCATCGCCCTGCGGATCTTTTCCGCCAGGGCGATATACTGCTCTTTTGTGTACTTACGATTCATGGCTTTTAACACCGGCGTGCTGCCGGACTGCAGGGGCAGATGCAGATGCCTGCAGATCTTCTTTGACCCGGCCATCACTTCAATCAGTTCGTCGGACAGGTCTTTGGGATGGGAAGTCATAAAACGGATACGCGCAAGTCCTTCTATCTTCTCTATTTCCTGAAGAAGCGACGCAAAACTTACAGGGTGTTCCAGGTTCTTCCCATAGGAATTTACATTCTGCCCCAGAAGCATAACCTCCACAACGCCGTCCGCCACCAGCCGGCGGATCTCCCGGATGATATCTTCCGGCTCCCGGCTCCGCTCCCGTCCTCTTACATAAGGGACGATACAATAACTGCAAAAGTTGTTGCAGCCAAACATAATATTTACGCCGGATTTAAAAGGATATTTCCGCTCAATGGGCAGGTCTTCCACAATCTGGTCCGTATCCTTCCATATATCAATGATCATCCGGTCCGACTCAAACATTGCCGCAAGAAGCTCCGCAAATTTAAAAATATTGTGCGTCCCGAAAATCAGATCTACAAAGCGATAACTTTTCTTTATTTTCTCCACCACTTCCGCTTCCTGCATCATACAGCCGCACAGAGCGATCTTCCTGTGGGGGTATTTCCTCTTGTAACCATGCAGAACGCCCAGACGCCCGTATACCCGCAGGTTCGCGTTCTCCCGGACCGTACAGGTATTATAAATCACAAAGTCCGCGTCCTCGCTCCCGGCCTCAACATAGCCGATCTTCTGTAATACGCCTGACAACTTTTCCGAATCCCGGGCGTTCATCTGACACCCGAACGTCTGCGTAAAAAACGTAGGACGGCGTCCGTTTTTCTCTTCAAATGCCCGTACATACTCCCGGCATTTTGCCATGTAATAGTATTGACGGGCAGGTTCTTCCACAGGAGGTTCTGAATTTGTATCTATTTTATCCAGGTTAATTTCAGTATACATTTCTCTTGACTTTCTTCCCTTTCCAGCATATAATATGTAAAAAGAAGCGGGTTTTTTACCGTACAGCTTTATGGCTCAAGCGGGGTGCTCGTTTCTTTTTTTATGTTTATGATATCATATAAATACAGTTTTCTATTTTCAGAATGTCTTATCACCAACTCTGCATGAAATACATTATACCGCAAAACATCATTATTTTCATCAAAAACTGGTATTGCAAATCTGGAATCATATCGATACCAGCCATA
>DKVI01000098.1:0-2514 GCA_002491115.1 Lachnospiraceae bacterium UBA7182
CCCACCCCGTGAAAAGTAACGAATTTTATGAATACGAATATACTAATGCCAAAAAGGCATTTACATTCATTCGTTAAATAAGTATAATATAAAGAGAGAATGTAACACAGTGCAAGGAGGCGGTCTCTATGGATGAGATTTATAATAAGATTGAGTCAATAGCTGCCAAAAGCAACGGCTTTGTAAAGACTTCGCAGATTGAAGCAGCTGGAATCAGCCGCGGTGTCATAAAAAAATATGTTGACAGCGGCTTACTCGAACGGGACCGATTCTGGACTGATTGGCTATTGTGATGAATTCGGAGGGACTGTAGCGCTTTTAGCTACAGCCCCTTGACCGTCCGTCAGCAAAAGTTTTTCCACCGTTTCAGTGTCGGAAACCATGCAAGCATGCCCTTTCTTGCTTCTTCTTCACTCATATTGGGATTAGCAGCGACCATATTCGGTACACATATCTCAATTAATTCTTCCATCGTACCGTTAAATGTAAACTTGCCGTTTTCAAAACAATACCTGCAATATTCCTCATTTTTGCTGCCATCGGTATTGGTTCCGTACAGTTCATCCGTATTTCCCAGGGGCATACCACAGCACTGGCAAAATTTCTGATTTACCTCATTCATTTTCTTACCTCTTTCTAATGTGTTTAAAGCTTATGCATTTCTTTATTACTATGGTATTTAGTATAACACATATATCCTGACACCTTTTGTCAAGGTTTATTTTTTTTATAAATTTCTTGTGCCTGTGCAGCTAAAATACCTTTTAAATACCCGGGTTCAATGATTTCAACCTGTGTACCGAATGAAAGCAGATAACCAGTGAGCCATGTATCAACAGGTATTTCAGCACGAACAATTAAATCACCGTTTTTTTGATGTTCGATTTCCGTTTCGTCAAATTCATCATAGACACGATAGGCAATTTCTCTTGAAAACAAAAGGACAATCTGAGGATATGTCTGCTGTAGATCATTATCTGGTTCCGGGTATGGTTTTGGTACAAATGTATTCTCTGACATTTCCAGCTCTATGATACGGTTTAGTTTGAATATGCGAAAATCCTGCCTTTCCATGCAAAACGCTTTTAAATACCATTCCTTTGATTTATAAGATATTTTCAACGGTTGGATGATGCGTGTACTTCTTTCGCTACTGGTGTTTTCATAGACGATCTTTATTTCTTTGCACTGAATGACGGCCGCTTTTAATAGTTCAAATTTTGCGTTATCATAAGCACGTTTCCCCCAGCGTGAAAAGTCTACTTCAAGCCAGTTTCTTGTATTTATCTTGAAAAGTGCTGATAATTTTGTCAGCATATCTTTCCCGCCGGTATAACCTGTGGCAAGTATACTTTGTAATGTCGTCAATATTTCCTGCTTTTCGTTTTCAGATAATATTGCCTTGTCCAGGATAAAATCCTGCAATAAGTAGATACCGCCGTTTCTTCCGGGTTCAGCATAGACAGGAATTCCTGCACTGCTTAATGCTTCCACGTCACGGTAAATTGTTCGTGGGGAAACTTCAAATTTGGCTGCCAATTCAGGCGCCGTAGCATGCTCCCTGTCTCAAAGATAATATAAAATTTTGAATAAACGGCTGTCTGACATCATTTCACCTCCCGAAATAAGAATACAACTATAAAAACTTTTATTTTTTGCTTTGGGAAGTACAGCATACAGGCTGTATGTCCAATCCGTTTAAATAGGTTGCGCCCCAATCACACATGGCGGTTAGTACAGGTATGATGCTTTTTCCAAAGGCGGTAAGGGAATAGATTGTTTTAGGCGGCTTTTCAGGAATGACTTCTCTGTTAATCATGCCGCAATCTTCTAAATCATGGAGTTGTCCGGAGAGCATTTTTGGGGTTGCCTTTGGAATAAGGCGCTGCAGTTCCATGTAGTGTAATGGTTGTGATTTTAAATGCCACAATACCAGAGGCTTATATTTCCCACCAATCAGGGACAGGGTAGCTTCTACAGGGCAGTCAAATTGTTTTTGCCTGGTTTTCATTTTGGTTCTCCTAACTTAAAGGGTGCTATCTTTTTTGAAAGTATCTATCAAAAAAGTGCAGTCTTGCGGAATTATGGTTCAGCGTTACAATAGAGTTGTCAGTTGGTTTGGCATACTAAATATAACATAAGAAAGGATTTGATACTATGGATTTTTTAAACATTGCAAAACAGCGTTTCTCTGTGCGCAGTTACACAGATCAGGCGGTGGAAAAGGAAAAACTGGATAAGATTCTGGAAGCTGCCCATGTAGCTCCAACCGCCGCAAATCTCCAGCCTGTGCATCTGATTGTGGTGCAAAGTGAAGAAGGGCTAGCCAAAATAGGAAAGGGGGCAAACCTTTATGGTGCGCCACTGGCAATTATTGTCTGCGCTGACCATGAAAAAGCGTGGGTACGTCCGTTTGACAAGAAGCAGACGGGTGACATTGATACCTCAATTCTGACAGACCACATGATGCTTCAGGCTACGGAGTTGGGGCTTGGCTCTGTATGGATTTGTTAT
>DKVI01000098.1:2580-8765 GCA_002491115.1 Lachnospiraceae bacterium UBA7182
GGTGGAAAAGGAAAAACTGGATAAAATTCTGGAAGCTGCCCATGTGGCGCCGACCGCCGCAAATCTCCAGCCCGTGCATCTGCTTGTGGTGCAAAGTGAAGAGGGACTTGCCAAAATAGGACAGGGGGCAAATCTTTATGGTGCGCCGCTGGCAATCATCGTCTGCGCTGACCATGAAAAGGCGTGGGTGCGCCCGTTTGACAAGAAGCAGACGGGTGACATTGATACCTCGATTCTGACAGACCATATGATGCTTCAGGCTACGGAGCTGGGACTTGGCTCTGTATGGATTTGTTATTTTAAGCCGGATGTTATCAGCAGGGAATTTGGACTTCCTGAAAATCTGGAACCTGTCAATATCCTTGCAGTTGGTTATTCAAACGAAGAAGCCGCCGACCCAAAACGCCATGACAGGATGCGTATTCCCGTAAGCCAGTTGGTATCCTACGAAAATCTGTAATGGGATTGAGAACGGTCTCTTTTAGAAAATGCGCTGCCTTGTGGGGTGTAGCGCATTTTTTATGCTTCTTAATTCACTTTAGCCAAACTTAATCGTTTCGGGCAGAGTATAGCCATGAATCCGCCATAAATCAATGGATTTGGAGCCGGTATTCCCCTTTGAATTAAAGAAGCTCCTTTTCAGATAAAGGAGTCTATGGACAGCCGATTGGAACTTACATGAAGGAATACCGTATGAAACAGGCGGCTGTGCTTCTTCGGCAGACCAAAAGTACAATAGCGGAAATCGCAAATCAGGTCGGATATGAGAACCAGAGTAAATTTGGGGCAGCCTTTCGGGATATATTGAAAATAACACCCGCAGAATATCGAAAACAAAATGCCAGTGAGCAGGCTTTTATTTTTTTGAATTTAAATTGTAATAAAAAAGTTGTAAAATAAACAGAAAGAAATGGAGTGTTGATGATATGTTTGTAATATATAAAAAACAGGCACAGGAATACATAATCCAGAATATGGAAGCTGTTTTGAACGGGAAAGTTGCAGGCGATCCCGGGATGCCGGGGGAAGTGTGATGAAAATTATTATTTCGCCGGCAAAGAAAATGAACGTAGTTTCAGATTCGCCGGACATTCAGGGAATGCCGGTATTTTTAACACAGACAAAAGAAATCCTGCGTTGGCTGCAATCGAAGTCTTATGCGGAGCTAAAGCAGATCTGGGGCTGTAGTGATAAGATCGCGGAGCAGAATTTTGACAGACTGAAGCACATGAACCTGCAAAACCAGTTAACTCCCGCAGTGCTTTCCTATGAAGGCATTGCCTATCAATATATGGCGCCTGCCGTGTTCGAGGACAGACAGTTTGATTATGTGCAGGAGCATTTGAGAATTTTATCTGCTTTTTACGGAGTGTTAAAGCCGATGGATGGAGTAACTCCGTACAGACTGGAGATGAAGGCTAAGGCGTCAATTGCCGGACATAAGGATTTGTACGATCTGTGGGGTTCCGGGTTATATAAAGAAGTGCGTGATGACTCGGGAATTATAATCAACCTGGCGTCTAAAGAATATGCGGCATGTATCGAGAAATACCTGACGAAACAGGATACTTATATTACCTGTATTTTTGGCGAACGATCAGGGAATAAGATAGTTACCAAAGGAACTTACGCCAAAATGGCAAGAGGCGAGATGGTGCGGTTTATGGCAGAAAATCAAATTGAAAATCCGGAGGAAATAAAAGACTTCGACAGACTTGGATATATTTACCGGAAAGATTTGTCATCTGAGACACGATATGTATTTGAGAGGCAGAACCGGTAAGGACAATTATATTTTCGATGGTTCCAAATCAGGATGAAGGTTCGTTTTCCGAATTGCGTCCACGGTTTGAAACCATCGAAATTTTTAGTTACTGTTTAGGAAAGACTACCGTGATCGACGTCCCTTTTTGCGTTTTGTCATCATATTTCCTCCGCTACCCTTCTTTGGTTCCGGTAATAGAGAACAATACCCATTTGGCGATATTGACTGCGTGATCGCCGATGCGTTCAAAATATTTCGCGATCATCAGAAGGTCAATCGCGTATTCCCCGTCCGCTTTGGTGTTGCCAAGCAGGTCGATCAGCATTTCTTTTACCTGATTAAAAAAGGAATCCACCACATCATCATAGTCTATTACGGCTTTTGCCATCTGCCTGTCTTTTTTTACAAAGGCGTCTATACTGTCTGTAACCATTTTGATAACCGCGATAGACATATCATGAATTACTTGTGTATCGCTGGTGGAATGAATATTTTCCAACCGGATGATTTCGGCGATATCTGCGGATTGATCCCCGATCCGCGCCATATCTGTTACCATCTTTAAGGCGGATGAAATGACTCTTAAGTCTTTGGCCACAGGCTGCTGCTGCAACAGCAGTTTCAGGCACATGGTTTCGATTTCCCGTTCTTTATGTTCGATCTGAACGGAAAGATCGAGCACGTCTTTTGTAAGTTCTGTATTTCCTTCTGTAAGGGCTTTCGCGGACTTTGCGATGGCATTCTCGCAGAAAGTCCCCATAATAACCAGTTCTTTATTCAGCGCATCTAACTGCGCGTCAAATTCAGGACGCATTATCCAAACCTCCCTGTAATATAATCTTCTGTCCGCTTATCCTGCGGCATGGAAAACAGTTTTTCGGTTTCGCCGAATTCGACAAGTTCGCCCAGCAGGAAAAAAGCTGTCTTATCAGAGATACGAACCGCCTGCTGCATATTGTGGGTTACGATTACCAGACAGTATTTTTTCTTCAGCTCTGCCGCCAGTTCTTCTATTTTTGAGGTAGAGATGGGGTCCAGCGCGCTGGTTGGTTCATCCATCAGAAGAACTTCCGGTTCTACCGCCAGGGCGCGGGCGATACAAAGCCTTTGCTGCTGGCCTCCGGACATGCCAAGGGCGGATTTTTTCAGCCGGTCTTTCACCTCGTCCCAGATGGCGGCTCCTTTCAATGAGCGTTCTACAATCTCGTCCAGCGCCGCTTTGGAACGGATTCCATGGGTTCTGGGTCCAAAGGCGATATTGTCATAAATACTCATAGGAAACGGATTCGGTTTCTGAAACACCATCCCCACCCGTTTGCGGAGCAGATTGATATCCATGGTTCCGTAAATATCTTCACCGTCCAGCAGGATGGTTCCCTTGATACGGCAGCCTTCCGTCAGATCGTTCATACGGTTTAAGCTTTTTAATAAAGTTGATTTTCCGCATCCGGAGGGACCGATCAAAGCAGTGATCTCATTTGTCTGTATCTTTAAATTTATATTTTTTAAAGCCTGAAAAGCGCCGTAATATAAATTCAGGTTCTCGACGGTGATTTTATCCATCTGTGCGTTCACCTCCTATTTTTTTCGCTGCGTAATTGGAGACTGCGTTGATCAGAATGACAACCGCCAGCAGTACGACGGCAGTGGCATAAGTCTGCCCGATATACAGTCCTTCGCCGGAAATAGAATACATATGCACGGAAAGCGTACGCGCTGAGGAAAAAATACTCGACGCTGTCTCGGCGACGGTTCCGGCGGTAAAGATCAGCGCGGCCGACTCGCCGACAATCCGGCCTACGCCAAGGATTATGCCGGAAAGAATGCCCGGCACGGCGCAGGGGAGAACGATGGAAAAAACGGTCCTCAGTTTTCCGGCTCCCAGCCCGAAGCTGCCTTCCCGGTAACTGTCCGGCACGGATTTCAAGGCTTCTTCTGTGGTACGCATGATGAGCGGCAGGATCATAATGCTTAAAGTCAGAGAGCCGGACAATAATGACAGCCCGAAACCGAGATATTTCACAAAAAACAGGGAACCGAACAAACCATACACAATGGACGGAATCCCGGACAGTGTTTCCGCTGCCACGCCGGTAATACCGACCAGCTTATTCCCCCGGCGCGCGTACTCTGTCAGATAGATCGCGGCGCCGACTCCTACGGGAACTGCAAATAAAAGTGAGACGACCGTAATCAAAAGCGTATTAATCAGGGCCGGAAAGAGCGATACATTTTCCGAAGTATAGGTCCTGCTGAATAAATCCGGCGTCAGATGCGGGATGCCTTTTACAAGAATATAGATAATAATAAACAACAACGCGAGCATGGTAAGAAGCGCAGCCAGATGAACCAGAAAAAATAATAAAAACGACTGCGGGTCTGTCCTGCGGATTTTTACATTTTGACGAATAGATTCTGCCATTTACTGCACACTCCTTTTAAAAAGGGATAAAGATATGTTGATGATCAGGATAAACACAAATAATATGACCGCGGTGCCGATCAGGGCTTCACGGTGCAGGTCGGTAGAATAGCCCATTTCCAGTACAATATTGGTGGTCAGCGTTCGTACGCCGGAAGTGACGCCTGCAGGAATGGCGGCCTGGTTCCCTGCCACCATCATAACGGCCATGGTTTCGCCGATTGCCCGCCCGATTCCCAGGACGACGCCTGCGAAAATGCCGCTTTTGGCGGCGGGGACAACCGTGAAAAACACGCTTTTTTCGTGAGACGCGCCCAAAGCAAGACCGCCTTCATAATAACTGTTCGGAACCGCCCGGATCGAAGTTTCGGATACACTGATAATAGTGGGAAGGATCATCAGTCCCAGCAGGATGGAGGCGGTCAGAACACTCATGCCGCGTCCTCCGAAAAGATCCCGCACCATGGGTACCAGAACGACCAGGCCGAAAAATCCATAGACTACAGACGGAATCCCTGCCATAAGGTTCACGGCGGCTTTCATGGGGCGGTAGATCTGTTTGGGGCAGAAACGGGCCATAAATACGGCTGTCAGGATACCGACCGGTACGCCGATCAGCAGCGCTCCGGCCGTCACGTAGAGAGAGCCGATGATCATGGGAAGATTCCCGTACAGGTTGTTGGCGGGTTTCCAGGTTATTCCCAGGAGAAAATGGAAAACGCCGATTTTCTGGATAGCCGGGACACCGTTGGCGAAAAGAAAAATACAGATCAGGATAACCGCCGCCACGGATACACAGGCAGTCGTTAAAAAGAGGCATTTCATGGCAGATTCTTTGAAATGTTTCATAAATATTATGCTCCTTTAGAGAGGGCGGGGCAGCGGCAGATACCACAGCCCCGCGTAAATTTACTGCAGCAGGTCACTCCAGCTGACTGTGTTGCCCATATAAATTTCTTTTACCTGTTCGCTGGTCAGTTCCTCTATGGGATTTTCATTGTTTACAACGACAGCGATACCATCCATGGCGATCGAGGTGGAGATTAATCCTTTATTGATCTCCGATTCTTTTAATTCGCGGGAGGCCATGCCGATATCACAGGTCCCGTCGGCGGCGTCTGACATACCGGTAGAAGAATCACTTTGCTGAACTTCGATCGTTACATCCGGGTTTTTTCCGATATAAGCTTCTTTCAGTTTTTCCATCACCGGACTGACAGAACTGGAACCGGAGACTACGATTTTTCCCGAAACGTTTCCTCCGCCGTATGGCGCCGCTTCCGAGACGGAGATATAGCCTTCTTCCTCAATCACGGCCTGGCCGTCCGCACTCATAATATAATCGATAAAATCCTGTGCGGTATCGCTCAGGCCCTCTTTGACAGCAATATTAAAAGGACGGGATATTTTGTACGCGCCGCTTTTAATGTTCTCAACGGTGGCGTCCGTGCCGTCAATCCGAACCGGTTTTACCGTATCGTTCATGGTTCCAAGAGAAATATACCCGATGGAACAGGGATCGCCGGCTACCGTTGTCATCATGACAGAGGTGGAGTTTGTCACTGCCGCGGCATCGGTCGTATAGTCTGTCTTTTCTCCTGCCTCATTCTCCTGCTCGATACCGAAAAGCTCTATAAATGCTCCGCGGGTGCCCGAGCCGTCTTCGCGTGTGATGACGCCGATCTGCTTTCCGGTGTCAAAACCGGTTTCGGCCTTATTACCGCCGCATCCTGCGGCAGCGAGCGCGAGTATGCCCATAAGGATAAAAGCCATATGTTTTTTTGATGTTTTCATTGTACATTCTCCTTTGCTTTTTTGAAATTTGCAGTTACATCATACAGAAAAAACATCAATTCCAATATCTTTGCGCTGTAAAATCTCTGTAAAATGACAGAATATAGTCGTCAACAGGGTGCGTTTGTTTATAGATCCATTTATTCTGCCGAAATATAAAGAATAAGAAACTTTACGTTTAAGTAAAAGTTTCCCAAATTGCCG
>DKVI01000091.1 GCA_002491115.1 Lachnospiraceae bacterium UBA7182
CCCACCATCATGCCAGAAGCCTCTCCTTTTTTGATAATTCCTGTATCGTTTTTTCCATGACGGGCGGAAGTTCGGCCGTGAAGGTCTTTCCTGATACGCCCGCAAGCGCCCCCGAAAGTTCGGGAAATGTAAGACGGCAGGCATGGAGAAGCTGACTTTCTATCCCGAACTTTTCTCTGTAAATGTCATTCAGACGGCGATCGCCGTATTTGGGGTCCCCGATTATCGGATGTCCTTCAGAAGCCAGATGGGCGCGGATCTGATGGGAGCGCCCGGTGATCAGGCAGACTTCCAGAAGGGTGCAGTCTGTAAATACTTTCAAGGGCCGATATTCGGTCACAACGGGCCTGGCCTCCTGCTTTGGCGTATCCAGGATACGCACCCGGTTGGAAGAAGGGTCTTTCCACAGCCAGCCCTCGATCCTGCTGGCATTCTCTATCCTTCCCCTCACCAGGCACTGGTAATATTTATGCATACTCCGGGTTTTAAGAAGTTCTGAAATCTTCTGAAGCCCCGCCAGGGACTTTCCGCACAGGACAATGCCGCTGGTATTTCTGTCCAGCCGGTTGCAGACGGACGGGCGGATACCCGCATGATCCGTCCCGTCCCACTGACCGCTTTGCTGCAGATACCCCAGCATATATTCGTTTAAAGAAAGATCCGAAGGCCTGGCCTTCTGGGTCAGCATGCCCGAAGGCTTATGGATCAGAAGAATATGGTCGTCTTCATACAGAATATCCAGCCTGACCACAGGATAGACGGTTTCTTTCCCCGAAGAAGCGCCGGAAAATTTATCATAAGTCTCGTCGGATAAAAAGATACAAATCTTGTCTCCTGTCTGCACTTTTTCGCTTCCGGCAGCTTTTTTATGATTTAAAGTAATATTTTTTTTCCGAAGCATTTTATATAGAAAGCCTGCGGGGGCTTCTTTTAAATATCTGGCAAGCAGCTTGTCCAGCCGTTGTCCGGCCTCCTGCTCTCTTACAATGATCTGTTTCATGCAAATCCTCCCCAAATGCCGGGTCGTCTACAAGGAGACCGCCAGGAGAAGATGCCGGATGATCTCTTCCCTGTCCATTCCCGGATACCGTTCGTCCTCTCTGAACGGAACTTCTTCCGGACGGCCGGATGCAAGGGCTTTCACCCGCTCCAGAAACGCTTTTCGCTCTTTTACTATCTTAACATTCTGGCGGTAGGAATTTTTCTTAAGGATCTCCTTTATATGTTCCGCCGCTTTTGCCCCGTCTGTCTTCGGATCGCCGGAATAGCCGACGATTTCCCTTCCGGATATGACCAGGCAGTCGATATAATAGGTCTTTTCATAGGTAGTCAGGACATTTTCATAGAGAACCAGGCGCTCCCCTTTTACTTTCTCAATCTCTTCATACAGCGCTTTTTCCATCGAATGATAACGTCCTGCCATGATGGCCTGTACTACCTGATTGCAGCCGGGAAGGCAGCCCACAATGGCTACCACGGTCATCACATTCATACGGGTCTTATGGATGATCCACGATACGATAAAAATCAGAATGGGGACCGAAAGCATAAGAGCCGCCTTCTTCCATGCGTACCATTTGTTTTTATCCAGATATCCATAAGCGCCTTTCTGAGGTTTTGCGTTCATTTATCTCTCCTGTTTTTTCCGGTGGACATTGCGGATCGTTTTCTTTTTGATTTTCTTTTTCGGCAGGTCTGCTTTCTGACCTTTGGGAGGACGCAGCAGGCATTTCTCTCCGTAACCGATCAGGTCCGTCCTTCCTGCCAGTGTGAGCGCTTCTTTTACCAGCGCATGGTTCCTGGGGTCCCTGTATTGGATCAGCGCCCGCTGCATCTCCTTTTCATGGGGATCGTCCGGCACATAGACAGGCTTCATGGTCCTTGGGTCCAGGCCTGTATAATACATACAGGTGGACAGGGTGGAAGGCGTAGGATAAAAATCCTGCACCTGCTCCGGCATATACTTAAGATCCCTGCAGTACTCCGCCAGCTTAACCGCCTCCTTCATGGTACATCCCGGATGGGAAGACATAAGATACGGCACCAGGTATTGCTTCCTGCCCAGTTTTTCATTCATCCGGCGGTACTGTCCGGCAAATTGTTCATACACTTTGTGGGAGGGTTTACCCAGGTAAGAAAGCACCGTGTCGGATACATGCTCCGGCGCCACCTTTAGCTGCCCGCTTACATGATAACGGCACAGTTCCTCCAAAAAAGCACCGTCTTTGTCCGCCAGCACATAGTCAAAGCGAATCCCCGACCGGATAAATACTTTCTTTACGCCCGGAATCCGGCGCAGTTTCCTAAGAAGGGCGATATAGTCCGTATGATCCGCCTTCAGATTTTTACAGGGCTCCGGAAAGAGACACTGCTTCGTGGGACAGACTCCCTTTGTCCTCTGTTTTTCACAGGCAGGCGCCCTGAAATCGGCGGTCGGGCCGCCCACATCATGGATATAGCCTTTAAAATCCGGCTCTTCTGTCATGGCGCGGGCTTCCTGTTCCAAAGATGCATGGCTTCTTGTCTGGACGATCCTTCCCTGATGGAAGGTAAGGGCGCAGAAAGAGCATCCACCGAAACAGCCCCGGCAGCTTACCAGGCTGAATTTTACTTCCGAAAAGGCCGGGATGCCGCCCGACGCATCGTACGCAGGATGCCAGGCACGCATATAGGGAAGACCGTAGATGCCGTCCATCTCCTTTTCATTCAGAGGCATGGACGGGGGATTCTGCATCACATAGCAGTTCCGGGAATAGCTTTCCACCAGCCGCTTCCCGGAAAAAGGATCTGTGTTGCAGTATTGGGTATAGAAACTTTCCGCATACTTTACCTTATCTTCTGTGATTGTATCATAGTCCGGGAGCAGAATATAATCCTCCCCCGCCAAAGACAGATCGCCGATCTTACAGACGGTCCCCGGAATATCCGTAATGTCCTTCACAGGAATCCCCTGGTCCAGCGCCCGCGCGATGGCCGATACGGAACGCTCCCCCATGCCGTAAGAGATCAGGTCCGCGCCGCTTTCTAAAAGAATCGAGCGGCGTATCCGGTCCGACCAGTAATCATAATGTCCCAGACGCCTCAGCGACGCTTCTATCCCGCCTGCGATCACGGGCGTCTTTTTATATTTTTGCCGAATCAGGTTGCAGTATACGATCACGGCCCTGTCCGGGCGCTTTCCCATCCGGCCTCCCGGAGAATAATTGTCTTTATGCCGGCGCTTTTTGGCCACGGTATAGTGATTGACCATGGAATCCATATTTCCGGCGCTGACTAAAAAGCCAAGGCGCGGCTCTCCTAAGACGGTGATGCTGTCCGCATCTCTGTAATCCGGCTGGGAGATGATCCCCACTGTGTATCCCTGAGCTTCAAGCACCCTGCTTATGATGGCAGGACCGAAAGAAGGGTGATCCACATAGGCGTCCCCGATGATATAGACAAAATCCAACTGACGGATGGAACGCCTGTCCATATCCTCCCGGCTTACAGGAAGAAATCCTTTCTTTTTATCTGCCCTCATCTGTCTTTCTCTCCTTTAACGCGTCCAGCTCATTTTTCATCAGCTCTCTGTATTCACCCGGTTTTAAGCGTTCGTCCAGCGTAAGCGCGCCCATGGACAGACGCTTTAAATAGACCACCTCGCAGCCTACCGCATGAAACATCCGCTTGATCTGATGAAATTTTCCTTCCTGCACGGTGACATACACTTCGCTTTCAGGCCCGCTTTTTTGGATTGTGAGCACGGCAGGAAGGGTCGGCTTTTTTTCTCCGATCTCAAGCCCTTCCAAAAACTTCTCCTGGTGGACTTCGGTCACTTCCCCACGGATTCTGGCATAGTAAGTCTTGTCCACATGACGGGCGGGGGACAAAAGCCTGTGGGCCAGCGCTCCGTCGTCAGTCAGTAAAAGCAGCCCTTCTGTATCCTTGTCAAGCCTTCCTGCCGGGAACAGGTCCTTTCTTTGTTCCGCGGGCAGAAGGTCCAGCACCGTCCTGTCTTTTCTGTCCTCGGTGGCACAGACCACACCGGAGGGTTTATTCATCATAAGATAAGTAAACGCCGTATACGAAGCCTGCTTTCCCATACAGGTTACCTGATCTTTCGTCTCGTCTACTTTATATTCCGGCTTTTTTACGATTCCGCCGTTTACCGTCACCAGCCCTTTTTTCAAAAGCGCCTTAACCTGGCTTCGCGTACCGAAGCCGGTCTCACACAGATACTTGTCCAGACGCATCATGACTGCATCCTCCAGCCGGAAAAATATTTATTGCGGAGGGTTCCCCTGATGAGTTTCCCCCATCCCAGCGGATAACCGTCCACACAGACAAGCTGCCATCCCTCCGGCCGGCTGCATTCCCGGTCCTCCACTTCGACCGTCTCGCCCTTTAGATACCGCACGATTCGTTCGTCCGAGGCCGGGAGGTCCAAAGAGGAGGCATACTCGTTCTTTTTTAACGCCATGGCAAAAGCCTGGCCTGGCTCGAACCGTTTCTTTAACAGTTCTCCCATATACAGGCCGCTGCGCAGGAAACGAAGCCCCGGACATCTGCCCACCCCCTCCGGCATAAGGAATACCTTCGTATCCTTCACCTGGATTCTTGACGGGTCCAGGGACATTTTCACATCCTTTAAAAAATCCGTAAGCTCCGACGGCAGTTTAACCGTCCGTTTCTTTCCTTCTTCCGGATTCGGGTATTTCTCCCCGTCTCTTTCAAGCAGCGCCAGAAAATGCCCTTCCCCGTCTATCTTATGGGGGAACAGCCGGACGCATTTTTCCAGGGGAAAGGCGCTTCCTGTCAGATCCGGCCTGCCCGGGGCAAATCCCTCGTATGCAGGGATATCCGCCAGATGAAAATCCGGATGCTTCTTAAGGAAATCGTCAATAGTCCCTTCGTTCTCCAGCCAGGAGAAGGTACAGGTAGAATACAGCATCTTCCCGCCCGGCTTTAACAGCTCCGCCGCCTGTGTGAGGATCTCCCGCTGCATCCGGGAAAAAAATTCCGGCCCCTGCTTCTCCCAGGCAGGGATCATATGGGACTGTTTTCTGAACATACCTTCGCCGGAACAGGGGGCGTCTACCAATATTTTATCAAAATACGCGTGAAAATACCGGTCCAGCCTGTCCGCCGTCTCGCTGGTGATCAGTATATTGGGCATGCCGAACACTTCCAGATTCTTAAGAAGCGCCTTTGTACGGGAAGCGCTGGCGTCATTGGCTACCAGAAGCCCCGTATGGGCAAGCTTCGCCGCCAGCTCCGTGGCCTTTCCGCCGGGAGCGGCGCATAAGTCCAGCACCCGCTCTCCTTTTTCCACCGGCAGCACGCTGGCAGGCGTCATGGCGCTGGGTTCCTGGATATAATAAAGCCCCGCGTAATAATAAGGATGGCGGGCAGGCGCATCCTCTTCCGTATAATAATAGCCGTTGGAAGTCCAGGGGACTTTCCTTAAACTTTTAAAAGGCTGTATCCGTTCAAATTCTTCCACGGTTATTTTCGAGGTATTGACCCGAAGACCGGTAAACCTGGGTTTCTGATAGCTTTCCAGATACGCATCCAGTTCCGGGCCCAGGATCTTTTTCATATTTTCCACAAAGGGGGCGGGAAGGTTCATAAAGGCTCCTTTAATATGCTTTGGTAAAATCTAAGAAAATATTATACCACACCCGCATCAATAAGAATAGCTTAATTTTTTATTTTCAAGATATTTCAGCATCCAGTAGGGATTGACTGCCGTCTCCTGATCCGCCCCGAGGGGAATATAGATCCCCACATGTAAGTGGACCGGAAACTGCCCGGTAGTCCCTTCCGGACCATAACCGGTATCTCCCATATATCCCAACAGCTCCCCGGCCTTTACAGCCTCTCCTTTTTCCCACTCTTTTGCGTAAGAATCCAGATGCGCATAGTAATAATAGTTGCCCCCTTCCGAACGGATGCCGATGCGGTATCCGCCTTTTTCCAGCCAGCCCACCTGCTCCACCTGCCCGTCTGTCATGCTGACTACCGGGTAATATCCCCTCTGGTCCACGGCCGCCATAATATCGGTCCCTTCGTGACGCCTCTTCCCTCCATACGTCCGCTCCGCCATCCAGGTATTCTCAAAAGCGGTGGTCGCCCGTTCGTTGGTACTGGACAAAGGCACCGGAAACCAGACCAGTTCTTCCCAGACCCGCTCCATGGTATTCAGATATACGTCAAATTCGCTTTCTGCGCTCTGTTCCGGCAGTTCCTGTTCCTGCATCTTTTCCTCCATCCAGAGCTGTTCTGCCTGAATCAGACAGTTTAAGAGTAAAATAACCGTCATATAACACGCGATTTGCCTGACAGGATTCATAATTTACCGCTTGCCCCATAAAATGTAGGGAATTAGTTCATTATATGGTGGTCTGTTGAAAAAGATACTTTTTATCCTTGCCGTCTTTGGCCTTCTGTTTTTGCTGTTTTCCCATCCCGGCACCGTGGCCGCGGGATGCGCCAAAGGGCTTACCCTGTGGTACTCGGCTGTCCTTCCGTCCCTTCTGCCCTTTCTGATTGTCTCCAACCTGCTGATTGGCACAGGGGCATTCCGATATCTGAACCGCATCTACGCGCCTTTTCTTAAGCGGATTTTCGGCATCTCGGAAGCAGGCTGTTATGGCGTCATTTTAGGATTTTTATGCGGATTTCCCATGGGCGCCAAAGTGATCGCAGATCTGGTGCGAAATCAGGAGATCTCCCCGGAAGAAGGCAAATACCTCCTGGGCTTCTGCAATAATGTAAGTCCTGCTTTTTTCCTGAACTACATATGCCTGGTAAAACTGAATTTTCCGTCTGTCCCGTGGAAGCTGGTGCTTCTTTTCTATGGGCTGCCGGTTCTCTACGGAGTCCTGACACGCCCCATGTATCATTTTCCCGTAAACCAAAGTCAGAACACCGCGCTCTTTTCCAAAAAACAGGCATCCTGGCGCCGGTTGGATTTTCCGATGCTGGATGCCTGTATTATGGATGGATTTTCCACAATCACCCGCCTGGGCGGATATATTATGCTTTTTACCATACTGGTGCAGTTTTTAAATCTTCTGCCTCTGTCCGGCGCTGCCCTGGCTTTTCTAAGCGCCCTGCTGGAAATAAGCTGCGGCGTCGATCAGATTGCTCAGGTAGCAGAGCTTTCTCCTGCTCTTAGGACGGCTTTTATATGTATGGCCGGAACTTTCGGAGGCCTGTGTATCTGCGCCCAGACCCAAAGCGTCCTGGACGGCACTTCTTTGCCTGTCACAACCTGGCTCAAGGGCAGAATCATTCTTGCGTTTCTTGTGTTTCTTCTGGCTGCGCTGTTTCCTGCTGTGGCTGCTGTGGGTTAAGCTCCGCCCGGTTGCTGACAATGACATTATAGAAATCCTGGAAATTATTCATCATGGCCTCATAGCGAAGATTGGACGTCTCCACCATTCTCTGCATCATATCCTGCAGATTCGCCAGCAGTTCGTCCGTATACTGGATCGCGCCGAGACGGATCTCATTGGCATCCCGGGTGGCGTTGTCCAGGATCTCCTGGGCCTGGCTGGTCGCCGTATCAATGACCTGGTTCGCCTGTTCATAGGCCTGCTGCATGATCTCGTGTTCATTGATCAGCTCCTGGTTCTGGATATTGGCCTGGGCGATGATCGCCTGGGCTTTCTGCTGCGCGTCCTCCATGATCGCGTCTTTGTTGGCCAGGACTCTCTGGTATCTTTTGATCTCTTCCGGCGTCTTCATGCGCAGTTCCCTTAAAAGCTCTTCTATACGCTCCCGGTTTACGATGATTTTCTCCCCGGAACTGAGCAAAGTTCCTTTGCATGTATCAATATAGTCTTCTATTTCCTCAATAATCTGTTCAATACGGCTGTTGCCCATACTAGCTTACTCCTTTGACTGTTCTTATTCTGTCATATCGCTTCAGTATTTTCTGCCTGTTGATCTTCCGTAATATCATGGACATTATAACCGACTTGGGCGATTTTAGCAAGTTATATCAGCCGACGTATACAGCCGATAATAAAGGCCCTTCTTTTCCATCAGTGCATGATGGCTTCCTTCCTCCACGATCCGGTTGCCTGAAAGGACCAGGATGCGGTCTGCCCCGTGGATCGTGGTCAGGCGGTGGGCGATGGTAAGGGTCGTCCTCCCCTGGGAAAGCCTGTCCAGCGATTCACTTACCAGATGTTCGCTTTCATTGTCCAGCGCGGCGGTAGCCTCATCCAGAAGAAGTACCTTAGGCGCCTTTAAAAAGATCCTTGCGATACTGATCCTCTGCTTTTGTCCGCCGGAAAGCTTCACGCCCCGCTCCCCCACAAAGGTATCATAGCCGTCTTTTAAGCTCAGGATAAATTCGTGGGCGCCTGCCGCTTTCGCCGCCTCCGTCACTTCCTCTCTGGAAGCGCCCGGTCTTCCGTAGGCAATATTCTCATAGACGCTGCCGGAAAAAAGGTATACGTCCTGCTGGACAATCCCCACATGGCTTCTTAAGCTTTTCAGCGTAATATCTTTCAGATTATGGCCGTCCAGAAAGATCTCTCCCTTTGTCGGGTCGTAGAACCGGGGAATCAGATTGCAAAGGGTCGTCTTTCCTCCTCCTGACGGTCCCACCAGAGCCACCTTCTCACCTGCATGGATGACCAGGTCGATATCGGACAGCACCGGCGTATGGTCGTCGGGATATTCAAAAGAGACATGCTGAAACGTCATCTCTCCTTTTATATCCTCCACAGGGGCCGCCCCCTCTTCGTCAAAAATATCCACCGTGGCGTCCATCAGTTCCGCAAACCGCTCAATGCCTGTCATCCCTCTCTGGAACTGCTCGGCAAACTCGATGATACGGCGGATGGTCGCCAGAAGCGTCGTCACATACAGCGTGTACGCCACCAGGTCCGCAGGCGCGATCAGCCCCCGGATCATAAAGACGCCCCCGGCTATGATCACCACCACATACATCAGCCCGTCGAACATACGGATGGTATTCTGGAACGCCGCCATATACTTGTATGTATGGCGTTTGATTTTCAGAAATTCCTGGTTGTCATGATTGAATTTTGCAAGCTCCACCGACTCGTTGGCAAAAGCCCTGACTACTTTATTGCCCAGAAGGCTGTCCTCAATCCTGGCGTTCAGTTCGCCGATATGGTTTCTCTGGCGCTTAAAAGCCTTGCGCACCTGCAGATTAAAATAAGAGCAGGATACGGCCATGACAGGAATCAGCACAAAGATAATGACTGTCAAAAGCAGATTGATCCTGGCAAGGATGATAAAAGACACCACCGCCTTTAAAAACGCAATAAAAAATTCCTCCGGGCAATGGTGGGCAAATTCAGTCACGTCAAACAGATCGCTTGTAATGCGGGACATGATCTGCCCCACCTTCGTATTATTAAAATAATTGTCAGACAGCTTCTGCAAATGGGCAAAAGCGTCTTCCCGCATATCCGTCTCAATGGCAGCTCCCATCACATGGCCCGTATACGCCATATAGTAGCTTGCCATCCCGTCCACAATACGCAGGGCAAAATACACGCCGCCGATGGTCAGGATCGTGCGCATGGTCAGCGCGGACAGATCCTGCATTCCCACATTGGTGATATACCGAAGGATCAGCGGCAGCACCAGTTCGCAGACCGTCGTAAGAGCGGCGCAGAACAAATCCATGACCATAATACCCGCGTATTTTTTATAATAGGGGATAAATCTTCGTAACAGCACGCCTGTTTTCATTGCGCTTTTCTCTCTCTTACTTTCTCCTGCACCTTTAAGATCACCGGCTCAGGTACAAATTCCCGGATATCCCCGTCAAAGAAAGCCACCTCTTTTACGATGGTGGAACTTAAGTAAGAGTATTCTAGGCTTGTGGCCAGGAACATGGTATCCACATCCGGGTTCATCTTACGGTTTGTCTGGGCCATCTGCAGCTCATATTCAAAATCAGAGATGGCGCGGAGTCCCCTTACAATGGTATTTGCCTGCATCTGCCTGGCAAAATCCACTAAAAGCCCGGAGAAACACATTACTCTGACTTTGGGAAAGTCCGCCGTTACTTCTTTCAGCATCCCAACCCGCTCATCCACCGAAAAAAGCGGCGCCTTCGCTCCGTTGTTCAGAACCCCGACGATCAGTTCATCCACTGTCTGGGAGGCTCTCTTAATAATATCCACATGCCCCAGGGTCACCGGGTCAAAGCTTCCCGGATAAATTGCACGAATCATCTGTTTTCCTTTCTCTCACTCTCCCTCATGCTTCCATGTCTGTGTCTTTTTGCAGAAATACATGCTGGTTCGTCTTGTATTTTTTATATTTATAAGCGTGATATCCCAGCTCTTCCAGATAGGAAAAATCGGTTTCCAGAGAAGCTTCCACCACAAGGACCGTACAGGCATCCGCCAGATCACTGTCCGCCAGATAAGTAAGTATCTGCCGCTCCAGCCCCTGATCATAGGGCGGGTCCATAAAGATGATGTCAAAGGGTTTCTGCCCTTCCAGCCGCCGAAGCCCTGTCAGGGCGTCGCATTGATACACCTCCGCCCGTTCCATAAGCCGGGTAAATAAGAGGTTCTCTTTGATACACCTGACTGCCTTGCTGTTTTGTTCCACTATCACCGCATGGGCGGCGCCTCTGCTTAAAGCCTCAATGGCAATGGCGCCGCTGCCGCCGAACAGATCCAGGAAGCGGCTGTCCGGCACATCTGTCTGCAGCGTATTAAACAAAGTTTCTTTTATCTTATCGGTCGTAGGCCTTGTATCCATTCCTTTTATCGTCTTTAACGGCATACTGCGGGCCGTACCTGCGATCACTCTCATCGTACCTGGCCGTTTCCGTAGATGATATATTTCGTGGAAGTGAGCGCTTCTAACCCCATAGGGCCTCTGGCATGGAGTTTCTGGGTACTGATGCCGATCTCCGCGCCGAAGCCGAACTCAAAACCGTCCGTAAAACGGGTGGAAGCGTTCACATAGACCGCCGCCGCGTCCACTTCATTTAAGAATTTCTGGGCATTGGCATAATCAGAGGTGACGATCGCTTCTGAATGCCCCGTATTGTATCGGTTAATATGGGCAATCGCCTCGTCAATCCCGGACACTGTCTTAATCGAGAGGATATAATCCAGATACTCCGTCCCCCAGTCCGTTTCGGAAGCAGGCACGACTCCGTCCACTGCCCTGCAGGCTTTTTCATCTCCTCTTAGTTCCACCTGCTTCTCATCCAGACGGCTTTTAAGCACAGGTAAAAACCGGTCCGCGATCTTCTCGTGGACAACCAGGGACTCACAGGCATTGCACACACCGATGCGCTGGGTCTTGGCATTAAAAACAATCTCCGCCGCCATCTTTACATCTGCGCTTTCATCCACGAAAATATGGCAGTTGCCTGTTCCCGTCTCGATGACCGGAATCCGGCTGTTCTCCACCACCGTGCGGATCAGCCCCGCGCCGCCTCTGGGAATCAGCACGTCCACATACCGGTTCATCTTCATAAATTCCTGCACAGTCTCCCTTCTTGTATCCTCAATGAACTGTATGGCATCCTGCGGGATGCCTCTATGCAAAAGTGCCGTGCGGATTGCTTTTACAATGGCTTTGTTGGAACGAAAGGCGTCGCTTCCGCCCCTTAAGATTACGATATTTCCGGCTTTAAAGCAGAGCGCAAAGGCATCCGCGGTTACGTTGGGACGGGATTCGTAAATGATGCCGATCACGCCCAGGGGGACTCTTTTCTGCCCGATGGTCAGTCCGTTGGGGCGCTGTTTCATGGAAAGCACTTCCCCCACCGGATCAGGAAGCGCCGCCACCTGACGGATTCCTTCTGCCATCCCTTCGATCCGGCTTTCGTCCAGTATCAGACGGTCCACAAGGCCGGGGTTCATACCGTTTTCTCTGGCCAGCGCCACGTCTTTTGCATTTTCGGACAGAATATAACCGCTCATATGCAAAAGCATATCCGCCACATGAAGAAGCGCCTCATCCTTACGTCCGGTGTTCATGATCCGAAGCGCCGGTTCCGCCGCCCGGGCATCCCGGCCGATTTCTTCCAGCGTCTTTACCGCTTTTTTCACCGGCAGCAGTATCCTGTCTTCTGTTATGATACATTCGGGAAGTATGTCATGTTCTTCAAAGGGCACTTCCGGAAATACCTGAAATTCAAACGCCAGCGCAATATGTATCAGTCCCGGATGCTTTTCCAGATAACGGTCGTAATAGCCGCCTCCGTATCCTACCCGATGGCAATGTTCGTCAAACGCCACCCCTGGCATCAGAAGAAGGCCCTCTTCTGTCTCGCAGAGCGGACAGCTTTCTTTGGGTTCCATAATGCCGAAGCTTCCGGACTCCAGATCGTCCAGCGTATCTACATAATAGTAATGCATGATGCCGTCGCCGTCCACCCGGGGAGCCGCCACTTTCTTATGGTCCCTCCATGCCTGCTGCATCAAAAGCCTCGTCTCCACTTCCCGCTTGGCATCCACATAGGCCAGGAGAATCTTCGCCTCCTGATAGGCGTCAAGCCCTGTAAAACGCTCCACTATACGGACGCTGTCCTCATGCAGCCGGGTAAGTTCGGCCGCGGCCCTGCGTCTTTTTACTTCTTCTCTAATTTCCTTTTTTCTGTTTTTTTCCATGTTTCTCTCCTAGATTTACGATTGTACCGTCCGGTTCCTGAATATCAATATTGTCCAGCTGGCTCTTTAAATTCGCCCTGACCGCCGCCAGAAACTCCTGCCTTAAAAGCTGCTGCTCCTTTTTCTCCGCCTCTGTAAGCCCTTCCGCCTTTGACTTTCGCGCCAGCTCGTTGATCCTTGCGATCTTCGCGTCATCTACCACAACCTGTCCCTCCCTGTCCGGATCATTGATCCGATCGATATCTGCCCCACGAAAGCGCAGGCCTGCTAACGGCCCGTGCTTTCCACGCTGCCATACCCGCCGCACCTGCGGCACGATATAATCTAATTTACAACATCCTGGCTTTAAAGACAATCCTAACTTGTATAATTTTCAAGAAAATTGTAAAGTTCTTCTTCATTCTTTAAATATTTTCCCTGGCGGATCTCCTCCTGGAGCCCCAGAGGAAGGACATCCAGGATCACATCCGTATATTCATAGACTTCATTTTCCGGAAGCCGGTAGACTGTCACATACTCGTCATGATTCACCAGAACAAACTCATAACCGTCTGTCTCTGCCGTCTCTTTTTGTTCTTCTGTCTCAGGTTCAGGCGTCAAAGGCTTTTGTTCCTCTTTTTCAGACGTGGAAGACACCTGGTCCGGCGCTGTCCTGGCGGGAACCATCTCCACCAGTTCGGTCCCTCTTTGCTCTCCCGGCGGGACGGACGTATCTCTCCCGAAATACCAGTAAGAAAATACAACAGTCAGAATTAAAAGGGCAAAAGCGCTCAAGCAGATCCCCCATATCTTTTTAGACATAATAAAACCTCCTTTTTCCATAGTATGAACTGGAAAAAAGAGGTCTATTCTACATAAGGTGTAATTTTTTAGCGATTTTTACCACAAGATACCCTTTGGGAAAGCCTAAAATCTCTTCTTCCTTCAGCCCTTTCAGCAGAAGAAGCGAAATCCCGTACACAACAACCGCCACTGCGCAGGCGGACAAAGTAGCCACAGTATTGCTCTTTACTGTCGCCATCAGCCCTTTGTGTATGCCAAAAGCAGCCGCCCCCATGATTGCCGAAGCCGCCAGCGGCACAAGAAAGGTCCGTACAATCTCCTGCCGGTATCTCATATATCTGGCGATGGAGCGGGAATTCAAAACGCACATCAAAAACGCGAAGAAAATATTCGCCCATACCACCGCATAGATATTCAGATTCGCTCCCAGGATCAGAAGCACCAGAAGCGCCACATGCAGCACAAGAGATACGGCGGCATGGATCACCGGAAGCCGCATCTTATCCATCCCCTGCAGGATGCCGTTGGTCAGGGTAGACATGCCGTAAAAAACCACGGACGCGCTTCCCATCTGAAGCAGACTGGCCGAAAGCTGTATATGGTTTTTTGCACCGAACAAAAGTGTAAGAACCGGTTCCGCCAGCACGGAAAGACCCACTGCACAGGGAATACAGACCACCATTACAAAACGGATGGCGTTTTCCGTCTTTCTTCGCATCTCCCGGCGGTCTTTATTCACCCTGGCTCTTGTAAGGGCCGGAATCGCAGAGGACGCCATGGCGGAAGCCACCGCAATCGGGACGTTGGTTAAAAGCTTGTATTCTCCGCTGAAAATACCCCACAGCTCGTCGATTCTCATACTTTGATACTGTTTGGACACCATCAGATGTTTAAAAACACCCTGGTCGATAATACCGCTTATATTATAGACTGCCGTACTTAAGATTACCGGAAAGATCGTGACAAACAAAAGATAATAGATCTCCCGGGTAGATTCCACACTGTCGCTTTTATCCATCTGGCGTCTCTTCTTCATCACTCTGCTGTAGGCAAATATGATAAAAAGCAAAAAGACAAGCCCTGTCAAAGCACCCGCTCCTGTACCAAGCGTACTCCCCGCGGCGCCATAGGCATAAGCCGCCGTCCCGGTAGATAAAAGAGCATCCAGCCTGGTACCGTATTTAAACAGCGCCCACGCCGCGCCGATACTGACGGCAGCGTTTACCACCTGCTCCACAATCTGCGAGACCGCCGTGGGTACCATGGAGCCAAGGCCCTGAAAGTAGCCCCTTACACACCCCATAAGCGCCACCACCAGAATCGTGGGAGCCAGTACCTGAAGCGCCAGTTTACTCTGCGGCGTATTTACCACCACTTTGCTGAAAAATCCCGCCCCGAAAAAGACCAGAAGAGAAGCGATTCCCCCTGATATAAGAGCAAAAATCAATGTACATTTAAATATTTTATAGGCGGCTTTTACCCTGCCTTTTGCCATCCTGGCAGACACAAGCTTCGATACGGCCAGCGGCAGGCTGAAAGAGGATATAAGCAGCATCATGGAGTATACTTCATAAGCAGCCGAGTAGTAGCTGTTGCCCACCGGCCCGAGAATCCTTGTGACAGGTACTCTGTAGACCAGCCCGATGATACGGACAATGATAGAAGCTGCCGCCAGGATGCTTCCCTGCACAATGTAGTTGGATTTTCGCTTACTGTTTTTTTTCGCCATAGATACTGAATCCTCTTTATGTATTTCCTGCCTGGTTGCCCTGAAGCGTTAAAATGTCACCGGATTTCCGTCCACCGAAACACTGTCGGCGTACTCTTCCCAGATATTGCAGACCCAGGTCTTTCCCTGGTTGAAAATAATCTCGTTGCCCGCTTCGTCATAGTATTTGGCCGGAGAATCGTCTCCGTCCCAGCGCTCCCAGCGTCCTTTGATCATCTTACCGTTGGTGAATACGATACAGTCCCCTTCCCCATGTACGCCGAAAGCCAGATAATCATGGCTGTCGCGGACTTCACCGTGACAGTACTGAAAGACCACGTTGCTTACCGCAAGCTGTCTGCCGTCCAGGGAATCGATATGTTTGCCGCCGTGCTGATACCGGTAGTACAGCCCGTCATTCTCATTATACTCAAAATACGCCCTGACGCCGCCGTATCCGCCCTGGCTGCCTTTCTCTCCCGGGCAGAGCTTTACAGCGTCCGGCGCGTCCTTGTAATCCGCTTTCGTGCCGTCTGCGGCAAAGGTAAATTTGGGTGTAAAAGTATCTTCGTACGCCTGCGCGTATCCTCTCTGCTCTATACCCTTTTTCAGCTTGTCCACAAACAGATAGCCTGTAAACTCATCCCGATAGCCCGGCCTTGAGATCCGGTCATAAGCGATGGGTGTAGGCGTATCGATGCCCCCGGTCGCCTGGCTGATATTATCCACCCGGTCGCTGTTTAACAGATCGGCCACATACGGGACCGCCAGCCCCCAGTGACAGTAGATGGCGTCATATTCCAGCGCCGTATACACATAATAATCCCGGCTGGAACGGATGGGACCTATATGGTCCAGGCTGTCATAGTCTTCAAAGATTCCCATCAAGCGGGTAATCCGTCCTTCCACGCAGGCCTCGTAGATCACGCTTGCCTTGGAAATACCGTACTGGGGCTGCGCAATGTCGTTGTTGGGGATCATGACCGCGATGGGACGCCTGTCCCCCACGGATGCGTCCACTTCTGTCCCGGTCAGATAACTGTGTACCTTTCCCCCGCCCATATCATGTTCTTCTATGACAGGGTAGAGAAATGCCGGTTCTTCTTCCTCCTGGGAAGGTTCTTCCTCCACCGGTTCTTCTTTGGACGGCTCAATTACATCCACGCTGGGACTTTCCGTCTCTTCCGTATGCGCACATCCTGCGGCCGCAGCGACGGTCAGCATAAAAAGTGTAAAAACTTTCCACTTTTTCATATGTTATCCTCTCTTATCTTCTGATATTCATATGATCCAGTATGGCAGATTGTCTGGCCTCCATGCAGGCGGCATCTTCTTCTGTCATATGATCATATCCCAGCAAGTGTAGCATACTGTGCGCAATAAGAAAAGCATATTCTCTTTTCCTGTTATGGTTATATCTGTCAGCCTGCTCAGCTACTTTATCCAGAGAGATCACAATATCTCCCAGAAACAGTTCTCCTGTATCCGGATTAAAGCAGTCTGCCTCATGTTCTTCCGCCCAGGTAAAATCCGCGGGAATCTCATATTCCACCTGGGGAAACGACAGCACATCCGTAGGACGGTCTATGTTTCTGTATTCCCGGTTAAGCTTATGGATCCCTTCGTCCGAAGTCAGAAGAAGATTGACTTCTGCTTCATAGGGACATTTTTCTTCCTCCAATACCTGATTTACAACCGCCCTGGCAATATTTTCAAAATCAAGTTCCAGAGGCGGATCGTACTCTTTTTCTATGTTTAATGTCATAGCTGTCCTTTCTTCGGGCCGTCTTCGACTCATATTCCTCATAAGCCGTGACGATCTTCTGTACCAGCGGGTGGCGCACCACATCCTGGCTGGTCAGCTTACAGAATGTGATCCCTTCTACTTTTCCCAGCACTTTTTCGGCTACTTCCAGTCCGGATTTCACATCAGGCGACAGGTCTTTCTGACTGCCGTCTCCTGTGACCACGACTTTGGAACAAAAACCGATCCTGGTTAAAAACATCTTCATCTGCGCCTGGGTGGTATTCTGCGCTTCGTCCAGAATAATAAACGCGTTGTCCAGCGTACGCCCTCTCATATATGCCAGCGGCGCCACATCGATCAGCCCTTTTTCCATATTTTTCTGGAAGCTGTCCGCCCCCATGATCTGATAGAGAGCATCATACAGAGGCCGAAGGTACGGGTCCACCTTGCTCTGTAAATCTCCCGGCAGAAAACCCAGCTTTTCCCCTGCCTCTATGGCAGGCCTGGTCAGGATAATCCGCTCCACTTCATTGGATTTGAAAGCGGTAATAGCCATAGCCATGGCAAGGTATGTCTTACCGGTACCCGCAGGACCGGTGCCGAACACGACCATATCTTTTCGTATGGCGTCCACATACTGCTTCTGCCCCAGCGTCTTGGGTTTGATGGCTTTGCCGCTGATGGTATGACATATGGTGTCCCCGTCCACCATAAGAAGCGCGCCTTTTTTGTTTTCCATGGCCAGACTGATGGCATAATCCACATTCTGTTCCGTGATCCGATTGCCTCTTCTGGACAGCTCCAGAAGCTCAAAAAAGACCTGTTTCGCGCTCTGCACCTGCCCTTCGTTGCCAATCAGCTTGATCCCGCCGTCTCTGGACAGGATACTTACGCCGATGGATCTTTCAATCTTTTTTAAATAAACGTCAAATTCCCCGCACACATTCTGTTCATGTTCGGACGGAATATCAAAAATTCGTTCTTCTAATGTCACTTACGTCTGTTCCCTTTCTCCGTCAGTCGTATCTTCCTGCTCAGGCGCAGACATGACCGGTGTCTGCTCCTGCACGGCCGATTCCTCCAGCACATAGTCGCCAATCGCCGTGCATGTATCTTTGCCAACTACTATTTTAACATTATTTTCAATAATTTGAAGTCCCTTTATTCTTAATTTTTCAAAAAAAAGAGACAGGGCCTCTTTCGCAAGCCCCTCGGCTTCCTCTTTTGTATACACAGCGTCCGTGGGGATATACTCCTGCCTGGTCGCCTTGCCCAGGACAACGGGCAGATAAAAATTTTCCGTGATCTTAAGGGGAAGTTCGCTTGCAATCAAGTCTGACTGTTCATAGCCTTCCTGCCACGGAAACGAAATATCAAAGCGCTTTCTCCCCAGAACCAGGTACAGGGAAGTCTCTTTCTTCCCCGTATACACTTTTTTTACATAGTTCACAGGAAAAGATTCCTCATACGGTTCGCTGCGCTGAATGAGGATATCGGCGTCCGCATGTACATAGTAAGTATTGGCGGTCTCCCCGTCGTCCCCCAGGACTTCCACCCGGCTTTGCACCAGGATATCTCCTTTCTGTACCTCTGCCCCTTCCGACACGGCGGGCGTTCCGCTGCGCACAATCATGGAGACGATCCTGCCGGGCCGGGCGGCGACGATATCCGCCGGTTCGTCCTTCGGGATCTGTTCAAAGGACGCATCTTCGTTTTCCTGCACATGGATAATCAGCCTCGTACCTTTCACCTCGGCGGAGATCCAGGTAATCTCCGGGAAATGTTCCCGAAGCTTTGCCTCAATCGCCTCCCCATGAACATCTTTTTTGGCCATACCATGAACGATCTGCTCGCTTTCCAGGTATTCTAACACCACCTGATCGCTTAGACTGTAATTCCCTTCCACATGAATATTCCATATAAAAAGAGAAAGCGTATACAGAAGTCCCATGCAGCCCACCGCTCCTGCGGCGAACAGTTTCCGGTTCTTATACCTGTGGAGGATAAAAGGAAGACCATGTCTTTCCAGGATCACGGCCCTTGTCTTTGTCTTATGTACCAGCGGCCGAAGTCTGCGGAATCCGCTGATGCTGAGACACATCTCATATTCTGTCCCCACAGAGCGAAGCCCCCACAATACGATATGATGATGGCTGCACAGGTTTAAAAAGCGCTCCGGCGAATAACCGGACAGTCGTATGACCACATAACCTTTTATGAATTTCAAAAGATTCGTCAGCAATAACGGATTTCTCCAATCTCACCCGATATTTTCATCTCATCTTCCGTATAGTAATCAATATGCAGATGATTCCCGCACAGGGTCATCTGGCAGGTCCTGGTCTGCAGGCGGATCTTCTGTTCCGTATATTCTATGATCCCTCTGTAATTTTCTATATAGGCTTCGCTTCTGCCCGTCACCGTCAGGACGGCGGCGCCCATAACCAGGTCTTTGGGAAGCTTCAGCCGCTCCGCCATCTGTTCCCTAAGTTTCATCGCGTACCTGCCTGAACATTTACTATAATATATTGTGGTGCAGGCCGTTTTATGTCCGTCTTATTCTCTGTACAGAAGAAGGCTGAACCAGGTCACAAGACTGGCGCCGTTCATAAAAGTAATGCCATGGCGTTCCGCCAGGTCCGTCACAAGGATTCCGTAGCTTTCGATACAGGGAAACATCCGGTCGGGATGCCGGCAGGGCGCGTCGGGATAGGCGCAGGATTCACAGTTGGCGCAGGATTCCGTGGACAATACCAGCACATCTTTACACTGTCCGCAGAACAAATCCCGTATGTGCCTTGTGATCTTCTCATGCTCCATCCGGGTAGCCAGCGTCTCCTGCATATCGGCGATATCCGTCACCTCCGCCACCGTTGTAAAAATAAAGCCTCCTGTGTAGGACATACATCTTTGTCTGCATTCTTCCACGGTTCCCATCGCCGGAGGGCAGGACCAGGATTTTCCGTACTGCGGACATTCTGTCCGACAGATATAACGGACCTGCTCCAGAAACGTAAGATCCTCCGGACGGATAAACGCATATTCGCAGACAGGGTATTCGGCGATCTGCCCTGTAATTATTTCCTGATTCATTGTATTTTTCTCCTGTTTTCGTTGTCCCATATCAGCCAGGCAGCTTTTCCAAAACATGCGCCTGTGATTCTCAGGTTATCTATTACTCTACACCATATTTACATAAAATGGAAGTTCTTTTTCAAACCGCTCAAGTACTGCGCCAACTCACGGCGCAGCTGACACAAGTTTGATACAACAGAATGATAAACCATACGACGAGGCAAATAGTTTTTTTGACTGGAAGATATTTTCATGATATGGTAAAATTAAAAAAGAGGAGTTGATATGATCCGGAAAGGAGGCGCCCATTGGAAAAAATTGTCGGCGCTGTAACTGTTATGAGTGATGCTGATGCATCTGAAATATGGAATATAATTTTGTCAAAGTTCTCCCCGGTCACCTGGGATGATATTGAAGAGGTAGAACCTGACGACATTGACCTGCAAATGTTAAAAGCGATCGAATCAGATCCAGATTGCCATGAATTTACCAAAGAAAGCGATATTCATTGGGAATAATCGGAGCATTCATGTGATGCGCAAAAAGAACGAGCCCCCGGAAGTATCATGACTGCTTCTGGGGGCTCCCATTCGTATTTTCGCTTTACGTCAGCCGGACATTTCTTCCAGAAGCAGCCAGTTGGCTCTGAACGGGCGCATCAGGTTCCAATATCCTACGCCCCGGAAACCGTAGTCCGACGCGGTGCGCAGCTTTACTTCCATGCTCCTGACATCCTCAAACCACACTTCATGAGTAAGACCGTCTTTTTCATAACGAAACCAGGGACTTTGCGCCGTCTCGTCAAACTGGATCTCGGCTCCCTGCTCCTGAGCAATTCTGACGGCTTCCACATTCCCGATCAGCTTTGCGGCGGATGTGCCGCGCACAAAGGGCAGCGTCCAGTCATAGCCGTAGTTGGGAATCCCCATCATAATCTGATCCGCCGGTATCTCCGTCACCGCATAGTCAAGAACCTGCCTGACTTTATCAATAGGCGCCACCGCCATGGCGGGACCGTAAGTATATCCCCATTCGTACGTCATTAAAAAGACCCGGTCCGCGCTCTCTCCCAGCAGCCGGTAATCCATCCCTTCATACAAAAGTCCCGCCTGGTCCCCGGAAGTCTTGGGGGCCAGCGCCACGGATACTTCATATCCGTTTTCATGCATCACGTCCCTGAGCTCCCCTACAAATCGTGCATAGGCTTCTTTGTCTTCGGGGAAAATGTACTCAAAATCCACATCCACGCCCGCGTATCCGCGATCCTGCACAGTCTGTAAAAGCTGGCGGATCAGATTATTTTTGACAGTCTCGTCCGTCACGGCCAGTTTGACCAGATAGTTATTAAAGTTTCTGTCCTCTCCGAACGGCGTCAGCACCAGATAAGGACGCACGCCCGCCTGCCAGGCTTCCTCAATCAAAGGCAGGTCATCTTTCACAGGCGGAATCAGTTCTCCCATGGTGGTAAAACCGTAAGAAAAGACAAGGAATTCGTCTATATGATGCAGGGCCTCTCTTAAAACGGGCATGCTTATATAGGGATAGGCGTATCCGCTGACTTTAAGATCACGGATCGGTTCCGGAAGCGGCGGTATCCCCGGAAGCAGCAGAGCTTCCCCAACTACCAGCATACGTCCTTCTATCTGATTTGCATAAGCGATCTCGTCAGCCAGAATCCCGTACTGCTGCCCGATCGAATATAACGAGTCCCCCGGTTTTACAACATAAATCATATCTGCTCTCCCACATAGAGCTGTCTTTTTACTACTCTATGCAGGGAAAGACGCAAAAAGACGCCGATTACAAAAGACTTGCCATGAACAGTTCGTAAAAATCGTCCTCTCCGTCCAGTTTCGGAGAATTTTCTCCGCCGCCGTTGGTGCTTCTTCTCATATTTCCGTAAAATTCTTCCCCTGCCTGGATCAGTTCCATCACATAGATGGGATAACCCAGTTCCTGACATTTTTTGCAGAACGCGTCCACCGGCTTTTCAGACTGCCGGGTAGCAAGAAGCGCCTGACGGATTGCGGGGTCTTTTTTCGCCTTATTCTGAAGTTCGTCTAAAAGTTCCACTGTTGTCATATCTGTCCCTGTCTTTCTTCCTGACATTCAGGAAAAATATTCTCTTATACAGTCTAATGTATATTGTATATCCTGTTCGGTGTGGGCGTCCGATAAAAACATGGCTTCAAACTGGGACGGCGCTATATAGATGCCCTTTGCAAGCATATGGGCAAAATACCCTTTGAAAGCCTCCGTATCCGACCGTTTCGCGCTCGTATAGTCCGTTACCGGCTCCGGCGAAAAGAACATACAGCCAAGCGAACCCACATGGTTGACCCGGTAAGGAAGCGCATATTCTTTGCACAGCGCTTCCATGCCGCCGTACAGAAGCGCTCCGTACCCGGCGAGCTTATCATACACCTGGGGATGTTCGTTTAAGTAAGAAAGCTGGGCATACCCCGCCGCCATAGCCACCGGATTACCGCTTAAGGTGCCCGCCTGATAGACGCTGCCCACAGGAGCCACCACTTCCATAATCTCTTTCTTCCCGCCGTAAGCGCCCACCGGCATACCGCCGCCGATGATCTTTCCGTAAGTGGTCAGATCCGCCTCAATACCGTAATATTCCTGTGCCCCGCCTCTGGCAAGACGAAAACCTGTGATCACCTCGTCAAAAATCAACACGGCTTTATATTCTGTACACAGTTCGCGCAGCCTTTTAAGAAATCCTTCCTTTGGAGGCACCACGCCCATATTGGCTCCCACAGGCTCCAGAATCACTGCCGCAATCTCGTGTCCGCAGGCGTCAAAAAGGGCTTCCACGCCGGAAATGTCATTATAAGCAGCCAGCAGCGTATCCTGAGTACATCCGGCCGGTACACCGGAGCTGTCCGGCACGCCTGCCGTCATAACGCCGGAGCCTGCTTTGACCAGCATGGCATCACAGTGGCCATGATAGCAGCCTTCAAACTTTAATATCTTATCCCTTCCTGTATATCCTCTGGCCGCGCGGATGGCGCTCATAACCGCCTCGGTGCCGGAGTTTACCATACGCACCATCTCGACAGAAGGAACCATACTGCAGATCAGGCGGGCCATATCTACCTCTGCTTCGGTGGCCGCACCAAAGCTTAATCCCTTTTTACAGGCTTCCTCCACCTTCTTTAGTACCATAGGACAGGCATGTCCTAAAATCATAGGTCCCCAGGAGCCGATATAATCCAGATAACGGTTCCCGTCCGCGTCGGTCAGATACGCGCCCTGGGCGGATGCGATAAACCTGGGCGTCATGCCCACAGAACCAAACGCCCGCACGGGGGAATTGACGCCTCCCGGAATCAGCGTTACAGCTTCTCTAAAAAGTTCTTCCGACCTTGTCATCAGCCAATCCTCCCTTCGTCCATATAATGCGCGATCTCTTTTGCGTAATACGTCATATAAATATCGGTGCCTGCCCGGTACGCGCCGGCGGCCATCTCGCACAGGATGGCGGCTTCGTCGATATAGCCCAGTTTCGCCCCCGCTTTCACCATAGCGTATTCCCCGCTGACACTGTAGGCGGCCATGGGAACCTGAGTCGCGTCCTTAATCTCCCGGACCAGATCCAGATAGGACATGGCAGGCTTGACCATAATAATATCAGCCCCCTCCTGAATATCCAGAAGGGCCTCTTTCATGGCTTCCCTCCGGTTATGATAATCCATCTGGTAGCTTTTCCTGTCTCCGAAAGACGGCGCGCTCCCTGCCGCATCCCTGAACGGGCCGTAAAAAGCGGAAGCGTATTTTACCGCGTAAGACATAATAGGCGTCGTAATAAATCCTTTCTGATCCAGCGCTTCCCGGATGGCACGGATATGCCCGTCCATCATATCCGACGGCGCCACCATATCCGCCCCTGCCTGCACCTGGGATACCGCGATCTGCGCCAGCTTTTCCAGGGTCAGATCATTATCCACATAAGTGTCCTTTAAGATACCGCAGTGGCCGTGGCTTGTATACTCGCACATACAGACGTCCCCGATGCAGTACAACTCCGGCACTTCTTTTTTGGCTTTCTCCAGAGCCGTCTGCACGATACCGTCGCAGGCATAAGCCCCGCTTCCCACTTCGTCTTTATGATCCGGTATGCCAAACAGCATAACGCTTGTGACACCTGCGTCCATCAACTCATACAAGAGCTTTGGCATCCGATCCACGCTGTAACGGAACTGCCCCGGCATGGTGGGAATCTCTTCCTCGATGTTCTCTCCCGCTTTTACAAACATGGGATATACAAGGGAACTTTTATCCATGCGGGTTTCCCGCACCATCTTTCTTAGATTCGCCGATGTGCGAAGCCGCCTCGGCCTGATTGTCATTTCCATCTTTTTCTACCTCTTTTCGTATTTGATCGGTCCATTTTCTGGCAAGCGCATGGTCTTTTCCTCCGGCATTGACGCCTATGACCAGATCTCCTTTCGCCACAATCCCGGGAAACTGAAAATCACAGAGTTCCTGGTTGCTGCAGACATTGACCAGAATCTGTTTTTCTCTGCATTCCCGGCAGATCTCTTCGTTTATAAAAGGATCGCTGGTAGCCGCAAGCGTCATCCATGTATCCTTTGGGATACTTCCCGGACAATAGACTTCTTTTAACCAGAGCAGCTTTTTATCTTCAGCAGCTCTTTGTATCATCAAAGAAGCCTCCGGCGCACAGACCGTCACAGACGGCCCGAACCCAAGAAGCGACGCCACCCGTCGGGAAGCGATCTTACCCGCCCCATAGACAAGAATCTTTTTACCTGTGATATCCAGAAATATCGGAAATTTCCCCGGCATCTCCTACCTGCTGCCTCCTTGCCGTTTTTATTCATGAAACCTGCCTGCCGCAGCCATGCCCGTTTATTGTTATTATAGTTGAGAAACAAACGCTTGTAAAGATTATGAAAAAAACAATTGACAGAATCGGATTTTATGTATATAGTATAGTCGTTTAGTGTTATTAAACTTTTTGTTTATTATAGACAACCAGAATCAGAGGGATTTTATGAACATCGGACCGAAAATCAAAGAGCTGCGCGTCATGAAAGGACTGACGCAGGAAGAACTGGCCGACCGGAGCGAACTTTCCAAAGGTTTTATCTCTCAGCTTGAACGGGATCTGACCTCCCCTTCCATTGCCACGCTGGTGGATATCCTGAACAGTCTTGGGACCAATTTAAAGGAATTTTTCAGCGACGACAGCGATGAACAGATCGTCTTCCACGACGCGGACTACTGCGAGAAATATGACGAACAGTTAAAGAACAAAATCGAATGGATCATCCCCAATGCGCAGAAAAATGCCATGGAACCGATCCGTGTCACCCTGGAGCCGGGCGGTTCCACCTACCCGGATACGCCCCATGAGGGAGAAGAATTCGGATACGTCCTCCAGGGAAGTATCACGATCCATCTCGGCGGAAAGATCGTAAAGGCAAAAAAAGGCGAGTCCTTTTATTTTACCCCTTCTGCCAGCCACTATATATCGGCGGGGGAAAAAAGCGGCGCCGTATTTTTATGGGTCAGCACGCCGCCGAATTTTTAACCATAACGAAAGAATTAGATAAGGAGATTCCATATGGGGAACAGGTTGATTGATCTTCAGCATATCACCAAAATTTATGATGGGCATCCGGTATTGGATGACCTGAACCTGTATTTTAACGAGAATGAATTTCTGACCCTTTTAGGGCCAAGCGGCTGCGGCAAGACCACGACCCTTCGTATTCTGGGCGGTTTTGAGACTCCGGATCAGGGCCGCGTCATATTCAACGGGCAGGACATCACGCATCTTCCGCCCAATAAACGTCAATTGAACACCGTGTTCCAGAAATACGCGCTGTTCACCCATATGAATATCGCTGAAAATATCGCCTTCGGCTTAAAGATCAGCGGCAAGAGCAAAGCCTACATAGACGATAAGATAAAATACGCACTGAAGCTTGTGAATCTGGACGGATATGAAAAGCGTATGCCCGACTCTTTAAGCGGCGGGCAGCAGCAGAGGATCGCCATCGCCCGCGCCATCGTCAATGAACCGAAGATTCTCCTCTTGGACGAACCGTTAGGCGCACTGGATTTAAAGCTGCGCCAGGAGATGCAGTATGAACTGATCCGCATGAAAAACGAACTGGGTATCACCTTTATCTATGTCACCCATGACCAGGAAGAAGCGCTGACCATGTCCGATACCATCGTCGTCATGAATCAGGGTTATATCCAGCAGATCGGTACGCCGGAAGATATCTACAATGAACCGACCAATGCTTTTGTGGCCGATTTCATCGGAGACAGCAATATTTTCCCCGGCACCATGGTCGAGGACAAAGTAGTCCGGATCTTTGACAGGATATTCCCCTGCGTGGATGTGGGCTTTGGCTGCAATACTCCGGTGGATGTGGTCATCCGCCCGGAAGACGTGGAGCTTGGCGCTCCCGGACAGGGGACGGTGGACGGAGTCGTCTCCCACCTGATTTTCAAAGGCGTCCACTATGAGATGGAGGTGACTGCCTGCGGCCGGGAATGGCTGGTGCAGAGTACAAAGATGTACCCAGTAGGCGAACAGGTCAGTATCCATGTGGACCCGTTCAATATCCAGATCATGAACAAACCGGAATCTGAAGACGAGGAGGCGGTAGTATTAGATGTATAAGAGATCTGTTTCCTATCCGTGCATCCTGTGGTCGGCTGCGTTTATTATCATCCCGCTTTTGTTTATTTTTTACTACGGCCTGACCGACCGCACAGGCGCCTTTACCTTAAGCAACCTGGCCGCCATCGCTACGGCGGAAAATTCCAAAGCGCTCATCCTCTCTCTGGGACTGTCCCTGTTAAGCACGGCCATCTGCCTGCTTCTGGCTTATCCGCTGGCGCTGATTTTATCCGGAAGCAAAATCGGACGGTCCGGATTTATCATTTTTTTGTTTGTCCTGCCCATGTGGATGAACTTTTTACTGCGGACCCTGGCATGGGTCGTCCTTCTGGATACCAACGGGGTACTGGATACTTTATGTAAGCTTTCAGGGCTGCCCCGATTCAAGATTATCAATACGCCCGCCGCTATTGTGTTCGGCATGGTCTATGATTTTCTGCCCTTTATGATCCTGCCCATCTACAACGTCATCTCAAAGATCGACATCAATGTAGTCAACGCCGCCAGAGACCTGGGAGCCAACAGTTTCCAGACCCTTTATAAAGTCATCTTCCCCTTAAGCCTGCCGGGCGTAATCAGCGGGATCACCATGGTATTTGTGCCGTCTCTTACCACCTTTGTCATCTCCACTTTGCTGGGCGGCGGCAAGATCCTGCTCATCGGAAATGTCATCGAGCAGGAATTTATGAAAGGCACAAGCTGGCATGTGGGAAGCGGTCTTTCTCTGGTACTGATGCTTTTTATTATTGTCAGCATGGCTCTGTCCACCAAATACGATAACGGGGAGGGCAACGTATTATGAGTAAGTGGCTGAAACGCTTTTACCTGTTTGTAATCATGGTCTTTTTATATGCCCCCATCGTGACGCTTATGATCCTGTCTTTCAATGAATCCAGGACTTCGGTCAAATGGGGCGGCTTCTCGTTAAAGTGGTATCAGCAGCTTTTTGAAAGCCGGACGATCCTGGCGGCTCTTGGCAATACGCTTCTGATCGCGCTTTTGTCCGCCGTACTGGCTACGCTTCTGGGTACTTCGGCGGCCATCGCGATCAGCCATATGAAAAAACGAAAGCAGTCTTTTTGTATGAGTATCGTAAATATTCCCATGCTCAACGCGGAGATTGTGACGGGCATCGCCTTTATGCTGCTTTTTATCACGCTGGGAGATCTGCTGGCTTTTTTCGGCATTCATTTTGAGATGGGCTTCGGCACAGTGCTGATCGGACATATTACATTTAACCTGCCCTATGTGGTGTTAAGCGTGATGCCAAAATTAAAACAGTTCAATCTGTCCATGTACGAAGCCGCCCTCGACCTGGGCGCCGGGGAAGGGCAGGCTTTTTTCCGCATCGTGCTGCCGGATATTATGCCGGGGGTGCTGTCCGGATTCCTGCTGTCCTTTACCATGTCACTGGATGATTTTGTCATCACCCACTTTGTGAAAGGACTCGGAGCCGACACGTTGTCCACTCTGATTTATTCAGAACTTAGAAAAGGCATCAAACCTGAAATGTACGCCCTCTCCACGATCATGTTCCTGGCAGTCTTCCTGGTACTGCTGGCTGTGAACCTGAAACCGCAGGGCGGCGTTAAAAATACGAATTAGTTATAACAGGAGGTTCAACTATGAAAAGAAAAGTCTTGCTTGTATGCGGCTGCCTGACGGCAGCGGTCCTGTTCACCGGATGCGGAGGCTCCTCCGCCGGTGAAAACGGAGAAGTAAACGTCTATAACTGGGGGGAATATATTGATGAGGACGTCATCGGTATGTTCGAAGAAGAGACCGGCATCAAAGTCAACTACAAGACCTTTGACACCAACGAAGATATGTACCCCATTATCGCCAACGGGGCGGCGGACTGGGATGTGGTCTGTCCTTCTGAATATATGATCCAGAAAATGATGGACAATGATCTTTTAATGGAGATCAATTATGACAACATCCCCAACATCTCCAACATCGACCCTGCTTATATGGACACCGTGAAAAGTTTCGATCCGGACGCGAAGCACTCCGTTCCCTATCTCTGGGGTACGGTAGGCATTCTGTACAATAAGACCATGGTCGATGAACCGATCACAGGCTGGGACTGCCTGTGGGACGAAAAATATGCCGATAATATCGTCATGATGAACAACCCCAGAGACGTATTTGCCCCGGCGCTGATTTCCTGCGGATACTCTCTAAACTCCACGGATGACCAGGAACTGTCGGAAGCCGCCGCACTCTTAACCAGGCAGAAGCCCCTCGTGCTGAAATACACCACTGACGAAGTCCGCGACATGATGATCGGGGAGAAAGCGGCCATCGGCGTCATCTATTCCGGCGAAGCGACCATCTGTAAAGACGAAAACGAGAACCTGGAATATGTGGTTCCGGAAGAAGGCTCCAACGTCTGGCTGGACTGCTGGGTCATCCCAACCACCTGCAAAAATAAAGAAAACGCGGAAAAGTGGATCGACTTTTTATGCCGCCCGGACATCGCCCTTAAAAATTTTGAGTATATTTACTACTCCACTCCCAACGCCGCCATGCTGGATCTGATCGAAGATCAGGAGCTTCTAAATAACGACGCCCTGTTCCCGGACACCAGCGTACTCTCCCGCTGCGAAACTTACCATTACCTGGGAGAAGACGTAGAGGAAAAATACAATAACCTCTGGAAACAGGTTCTGTCGGAGTAACATAGATGATTACAAAAGATATATTTTTTATCATACTGATTCTGATCGTACTGGCAGCAGCGGCGAAGGCCCTGCTGTCTCTGTTTAAGAAACAGAAATATCCCTATGCCAAAAAACTGCTTCTGACAAAAACCGAATACAGGTTTTATAAAATATTAAAGGTGAAATGCGACCAGAAAGGCATCCTGATCTGCCCGAAAGTAAGAATGGAAGACTTTCTCTATGTGACAGCCAGGGAAAATGTCGGCAAATACAGAGGCTATATCAAGTCCCGGCATATCGACTTTATCCTCTGCGATGAGAATCTCTATATGCTGGCAGGACTGGAACTGGATGATCCGTCCCATCATACGGTTTCGGCAAAGGCTGTGGATCAGTTTAAAAATAATGTTTTCAAATCAATCAAAGTCCCCCTGTATCGAATCGCCACCGAGCCTGAACTTTACGAAAAACGGATTACGGAAATGCTTAAGGAAATCTGTCGGGTAAAGATACATAACTTATAACCATTCTATTTTTCCGGTTCTGCATTTATTCGCTGGTCCTATGAAACTGCAGGTATTTCTCTTTTGTCTCCGCAAAGGCTGCTTCCTGCTGCAGATGCAGATGTCTTTTTAAAACCGTTTCATCTGCCATTGCTTTCTGTACATCAGCAACCATGCGTGCCGCTTCTTCTGCCGGGTAAATAAATTTCTCCGCCACATAATCTCTGTTATGGACAGTCTCACTAAACGCGAAGATTAAGTGATTATGCAGAAATGCTTTGCGGACAGCAGACACAATCTCGGATCCGTGATTAATGTCAAAATAATAATCACATTTTGCAAACAGTTCATCCAAAGCATCCTGCTTTATCCCCGGATACAGGCTTACATTATTATAATCTTCCATGCCCATAAGCTTTGAAGACATTTCCGTGAGAGATGCTATATGGAAATGCATTTGTGGAAGCGCTTTAATCAATTCTGCGCAATGTTCAATTTTATCGGAGTTTGTGCAGATTAGCGCTTCGGCCATATATGTATTTTCTTTTACAAAAGGATGAATAAAGCCAAGCTTGTGTAACATATCCCGCCTTGCCCCAAGAGCGCGCAGTTTATCATAAGGCTGCTTTTTCTGTACCATGACCGTCGCCGTCCGAGGCGCCTGTCCGTTAAAAATCATCTGCATATTGCCGGGAATTTCCTGATTGACAGGCTCCTGCCAGAACAGGATATCGTGTTTTACAGAACCACCCAGCTTATTGGAGACAAAAAACGGCGTTGACAAAGAATTAAAGAATATCCGCCTCTGTTTTAATCCTGTCTTTACAAAATAGTAAAGGACAAAATCCGTCTTTGTGTGGAAAATACTGACCTGCGCACCTTCATTTAAAATAATATCTCCGGTAACAAAATTCTCCACGATGACCTCCCTGCCATCCGGCGAAAAGTAGGATCTATTCACCCTTTTTCCTTTTTCATTAAAAATTGTCCTGGCATAAATCGCTCCGTACCGGTTATAATGGTCGCTGAAGCGGACAATCCCCCTCTCATCATACCAGTCCACCACCTTTACAAGCCGTTTGTGCTTCGGCTCTGCATAAAAAATACGTCCTCTTTCTCTGCTTAAATCCTGCACTTTTCCATCACTGTTGTTGCCGCTGATCTCCCAGTAATCCGGTACCGTAATCTCATTAAAGTATTTGGGTCCTGCATCACCGGTCGCCGCTTTAAAATCGCCTGAGAAAAAGCCGTACACAGACATCACATCATCCGGTAAAAAACCATTGTCCTCAATGACAACTGTCGGAAGACTGTATCCCGCAAGCTTAAAAGACGTATGCAGGCTCTGGCTGTCCTGCTCATAATTGTCTAAAAGCAATATGGCATCGCTTATTTTAACAGTTCCTTCCATTTCTTTTCTACCTCCTCCGTAAGATAAGCCTTTGCCTTTTCATAAGAATGCTGATGAAAGGCTTCCATATCTGCCTCTGTAAACAGACGCACAATACATTCTGTCAATCTTTGGACACGCTCTTCCTTTTCCATTTTTTCATGCACAGGAATCAGATAGCCATTTTTTCCGTCATCTATAAAATTGGGATTCCCATAACGCACATCAAATCCAATAATCGGAAGTCCGGAACCAACCGCCTCCATCAAGGACAGCCCAAAGCCCTCGCTGGTTGAACCGGAGAGATAAGCCTCATAACTTATATATACTTCATCCATCTTCTGCTGACCGCAAAGACGCACATAATCACTGCATTTTAATTTTTTAATCTGCTCTTTCAGCCTTGCTCCCTCTTCTCCTTTTCCGTAAATATCCAAAGAAATATCAGAAATGATTTCTCTTGCCCTGGCAACTGCCTCCACAAGCCAGTCGATATGCTTTTCACCTGCAAGCCGGGATACCGTGATCAGAGAATGCTTTTTTCTGTCTTTCTCCGGTACTTTAAGTTCTCTAAGGCTTCCAACCGGAATTGTTACAATCTTTGGATTTACCCCTTTATATGTTTTAAACTGCTTTTTTAAGAGGCGGTTCTGGACATCCGTGGATGCAATATAAAATTTGATATGTTTATGCTGGGAAAAGGCGTATTCATAATAATTATTCCACAGAATGTGATCATCATCAGTACTTGACACACTAAAATGTTCTGCATGAATTACGATTCCAACCCGGGCCGGATATGCATGCTTTAAAATAGCCTGTCCGATTCCGGTGGTTCTGTCAATAATAACCGTATCCCGTCTGGTAAGTTTCAGGCAAGATACCATATAACCGATCAGTTCTTCTTTTGAACAAAGTATCCTGTCCGGAAAACGGTATGTGACTATATCATTATCTGTGATTTCCTCGTAGGCTACTGTCCCGTTCTCATTAAAAAAGCGGCGTTGGTACAAATGTGCTTTTTTATCAAGCGGCGCATAATACTCAGAATATATCCTGCAATATGTATAATAATCTTTCCGGATTAAATATCCATTCGACACCATCTCTACTCTATGGATACGGTCTTCTGAACCATCTACCAGGTAAGCCACATAATAAACGCCCGTGTTGGGAAATACATATTTTACTTTTCCGTTCTCTTTGGAACGGGTAAAATCCTTCCCTTCAAAGGTTTTTTCTAACCGCTTCATCGTATAAGTAACAGGAGATATTTTGCAATCTGTAAAAAAAGTATATAGCCATATGATTTCCGAATCCAGAAAACCAATATTTTCCGTCATGTGCTGTATATTATCACTCGGAAACATATTTACGAAAATAAATTTGGCTTCCTGGCCAATGTTTCGCAACACTTCCGCCCTGTAGGCCTGGGCATATTCTACACCGCTGCTTGCCCATCCGATTCCTAAATTAAAATTGTAGACCATATGTATGCCCCCTTTTCTAAATCAATGAAATGGATTTATTTCTATGATTTATATCAATTAGACAAAACTGCTACTATTTCTTTATCATATGTATCATCATTTTGTAATTCAATATGCTCGTCAAAATTAAATTCTGCCGTATGCTTATTTTTAAATTTAACTTTATGTGTGGCTCCCATCTTATACCACTCATATTCAGAATCAATATGTCCAATATCTACTGCCCAATAACCCTCAAAAGCTAAATCGCTGGCCAATACTTTTGCTGTTGGTCCTAACATAAGCAGGATTAATTTATTCATTCCATATTGCTTAATCGTATCCAAAATTATATCGTATTTATTATAAGCGTTACGAGATGGACATATAATCCGCTCGACTGACTTCGCTCTTTGAAATAAGTCATTTCCTACGCCAGACCGCGAATAAAAACCTTCTACTATCAAGATATCTTTATCGGCAAAAAGTTCTTTCATATCATGAAAATGCTTTTCTGATATTGATTTATCTACCAAATCTATATATGGACGTGAAAAAAATGTACTCCCATAACATTTTTTTCTTATAATAACCTCCTCATAAAAACTTTGGTATTTTTCCAAATGCCTGTCCCAAAAAGAATTACAAGAAGCATTATAGCGGTCTCTGTTATCAAAAATATCCGGCAAACACACTAATAGTTTGTCATTATCAGGTGTGATCATAATTTGTTTCAATCTTTCAGCCAAATCTTTATTGTAATCCTGGTATGGAATAGAATGACCTGCCATCAAATCAATCTCCCCATCTCCAAAACGAGCAACCGAAATTCGTCTGGTCTTTATATATTGCAAAGTTTCCTGCATATTCATAATATTTATATTAGTAGAATCAGGGGAACATTGTGTATTTCCACAAGCCATATTAGATGCTCTTTCTGTCATACACTCTTCCTGATCCCAGCTAAACAATAATTGAAACACTGCGTCTGTCAAACACTTCCGCGTAAAGAAACCTTCCCGGAGCAAATCAGAAAACACCGCCACATTTGCTACCATATCGTCATATTGTTTTTTATCCATTCTTTCTATTTTACTTACTGCTTCGTCCAGAGAATCGACGGCTAATCCCAAATTTTTATGGACAATTGTATCTCTTTCAGCTATATTGTTACTGACAATTACCGGAATGCCCGCCGCCAGATATGCGCTTAGTTTATAATTCGCATTCATTTTCATATATTCCTTCCAGTAGGAATCGTCTGACCACACAAGTCCAAACCCGCCGCTTCTCCTAAGTGCGGTAAGTAAAGAAATATCATGGTTAAACCATCCAAGAAAACTGATATTTTTCCCTTTTGCCCAATCACCTTTATCTGCAGTCACTTTTAGTTCAACTGTATCATATTTCCATTCTTTTACAAATTTGAATTTTTCCAATTCAGGATTCCCAGAGAAATTAATTACTTTTTTAAAGTCGGGTACATCTGTCTGGTCAATGATAACCGGGAAATCCCACATTTTCTGCGTCACTATTTTTTTTACGGTTAGCCCTTTAGCATACAAAAAATCCGCCATTCGCTGTGAAGGTAAAATAACCACATCTGCCTGATTATAAAAATCAATGTATTGTTCCAATAGATAACGATTTTCTTCAAACATCAGTGGAGGTATATCATGAATAAAAAATATTTTTTTCAGACCTCTGTAAGCATTTAATCGTTCAACAATAGCTTTATCAAATCTGATACCATTCCATGTCGGAAATTGGAATACCACAATATTCCCAAACCCCACGGAAGCTATGATTCCGTCCACCCTTCTTGACAAATTTTCATTGGTATCAGTATTGATATCATAGCAATATATCCCTAATTCTTTAAAACCCAACATTTTTGTCGCAATATCAGCTGCTCTGTTTTGTGCTTTTAAAGCCGCACTTGTAGACTTTAAACCATATATGTTGGTAATATGAATTTGCAAAAAAACACCTCCTGCCTGCTTTTGCTTTTTTATTATGGAAACAATATATGAAGCTTATGATCTTCATCCACATATACATCGCTCAGCAGTATATTCCTTACCGCATTCTCTTTTACATCCCGTTCCATCTTTTTGAATGATTCAAAAGCCTCATCCTGGTATTCAAACAGCAGGTTGCGCTGAGCCGTAGCTCTTCCGCTCACTGCCATCTGTAACTGCTGCAGATAATCAATTTCTTCCACCCAGGCATGATCTACAGCTTCCAGAACCGCTACTCTCATAAATTCATTCATGCGTTCCCTGCTTCCCAGCGTCTTCTCCTGCTCTTTTAAACGCTGTTCCACTTTTTTCAGAAGACATTCTTTTACAAAATCCCTGCTATCCAATCGTAGATTTATGATATCCTGATCCAGGCGGTAAGAAATGTGATCCAGTATATATCTGTTCAAAGAATTGCGATTGTTATATGTTTTTAAGTTCAGGAAACAATCTATATTTTCCTTTGCTGTCTCCATAATTTTTTCTACCTGCAGTTCGCCGCCGTCAAGAAGATGGTTTCTGGTGGCATAAATCAAATCTCTCTGGCGCTGTACTGTCTCATCATAATTTGTAGCCTGCTTTCTTGACAGCACAGCCATTTCCTCGCCTAATGCCTGCGCTTTATCAATGATCTTTTTCATCCTGCGCCTGCTGATTTTCTTTCGGCCTTCTATATATTTATCCAGTTTCTTTGAGCCATTGCTTTTTACAGTTTCATCCTGAATGGATACGAAAAATCTGCTTGAACCCGCGTCTCCCTGCCGCCCCGCCCTGCCTCTTGCCTGGCGCTCCAGCCTGCTGTTTGCCATTCGGCCAATACCAATGACCGCAAGGCCGCCAAGTTCCTCTACCCCTTCGCCCAGTTTGATATCTGTTCCCCGCCCGGCCATTGAGGTAGAAACCGTAACCGCGTCCTTCTGTCCGGCTTCTTTAATAATTTCTGCCTCCCATGCTGCATTATTGGCATTTAATACATTATGAGGGACTTTTTCTTTGATCAGGCATTCAGACACCTGTTCGGTCTCCCCGATTGTTGATACAACGATCAGTACAGGACGCCCTGTCCGGTGTAATTCCAAGGTTGTCCATACCGCCGACCGCAGTTGAGCGGCGGCATTCGTAAAGCAAATATCTGCCAGATCTTTTCTGCGTATCGGACGGTTTGGAGGAATCTTTAATACTTTTACGCCATATACCTCCATAAGTTCTTCCGACGCGTCCGACAAAGTGCCGCTCATTCCTGCCATTTTAGGGAACATCCGAAATAAGTTCTGAAAAGTGATGGCAGCAACAGACCGACTTTCCTGTGACGGCCTAAGTCCTTCTTTTACCTCAAGTGCCTGATGCTGTCCCCCTCGCAGCTTCACTCCCATCATCATCCGTCCCGACCCATTATCAAGAAGAACCAGCTCTTTTTTGTCAACAAGCATATAGTCCTCTCCGCTCTGGAACAGCTTATGCGCCCGAAGCGCCAGAATCACATGACGGTTAATCTCAAAAAATTCCTCGCTGTAAAAATTCTCGATCTGGAAAAAAGTTTCCGCATATTTAATTCCGGCATCCGTCAACCAGACTTTCCTGTCTTCCAGCTCATAGTCTTTCTCTTCTACCAGCGTCGTGACAAAAAAATCAGCCATCTGATATAGTCCGGACTGCACTCGGGGAGCTCCAGAAATTACGAGCGGCGTCTGGGCTGCATCCAAAAGAACAGAGTCTGCTTCATCAATTATTACATAATAAAACTCCCTTAAGAATCGGTCGTTCGCTGTTTTTACCAGATTATTTAACAAAAAATCAAATCCAAGCGCTCCATGCGTTGTATATACAATATCTGCGGCATATATCTTTTTCTTTCCTTCATTTGTTAATTTTTCTTCATCTTTTTTAGAGACGCCTGCCTCTACAGAAAGTCCCATAAAGCGATAAACTTCCCCCATTTCCTCGGCGTCTCTTAGTGCAAGGTATTCGTTGGCCGTTACCAAAATTGTACTTTTTCCTGTAAGGGCATTCAGATATAACGGCATGGTTGCAGCCAATGTTTTCCCCTCTCCGGTGTTCATTTCAGCAAGATATCCCTGATGCAGGGCGATCCCTCCTAAAATCTGTACATCGTAAGGCATCATTCCAAGAACCCTGTGATCCGCCTCACATATAGCCGCAAACGCCTCCGGCAAAATACTGTCCAGACTTTCTCCCTGTGCCAAACGCTCTTTAAAATCCAAAGTCAAACACGACAAGGCCTGATCAGATAATTGAGTCATCTGTTCCCTGTAATGTTTAATCTTCTGTACAATCCTGTTTAGTTTCTTAATTTTTTTCTTCTGTCTCATGTACGATTTCCTGAATTACGATAGAATGAAAATGAAATTGTGTCATCCCGCCGTTAATCAACTGCAGTCTGTAACTGTATGTTTTCAAAGGGCATTGAAATTCTGTCACTTTGTCTCTTAAAATCATACTGCCGGCCTCCGATTCATATCTGTCATAAAATACAATGCGGGCAAGCCATGCCTCGTCAGGAAGGCAGTCAATATGAACAGTAATCCGGTACAGGCTTTCGCCGTCTATCATGGGAAGTGCCGGTTCTATCTTTTGCATCTGGTAATTTGTTTTGGAATACCATTGCTTTACAATTGTCCCAGGGGGCATCAAATTGTTTTTGAAAACCACATCGTCCTTCGCATAATAAGCGATTTCACTCCCATACAGGTAAGTGTCGGAAGAATATTCATTCCAGTAAATTCTCCATTTTTCTCCTGTCATGCATTTTCAATCCTTCTCTTAAAATCCTCTTTCAAAATTTTTTTAAACTGATTCACAAACCAGTTTACAATCACTGATGTATTGTCATTATGCCTTCCGTGAACTCCTTTCCCATACACTTGTGCACCTTCTGAATCAAGATTTGAAAGCAGCATATCATATGCATTACAATCATAATCATCCTCCAGCATATAGGAAACTGCAAATTTTGTATTCCCCCAATTTGATTTTACAAATTTATTCCAAAATCTATCATTCAACTTTTTCACAGCACGATCATCCGAACTGCCGCTATGGTATCGTAATATATCCGAAGATGTAGAAAACTCTCCCGGTCTCAAATATTTTTCATTTATTGCTATATTTCCTACACTTGCTAATGGCTTTCCCAAAAGAATCGCATGAGGTTTGATATCGCACCCATAATATAATGCACCAAAAGTTCCCATAGAAAGACCTGAAAACAAAACCTGATCAGCCTCAAAACCAAGTTCTGTCATATGTTCTTTTATTATATTGATTATCATCTTCTCATACTCGTCTGTCCCCATATAAAAAGCGCCGCCCTCAAGCCGAGGTTCTGCCACCAGAAGAAAAGGACATCCAAACGCTTTCATCATATAATACCCTTCAAATCCCTGCTGCGTTTTATATCCTGAAAAATATACATTAAGCGGAGGTCTCATATCTGCCGGCTCAAAATAGCAAAAAACTTCTTCTCTATTTGAAGTCACATATCGTTCTCCTCCCGGCAAGAAATACCCATGGTCTCCTCTGGAATACCTGTCATGAAGCGCTATGATCTTCAGCTCTCCACTGCCCTTAGCCGAAAGAGAAAAAAACAGATAGCTGTTCATCTGCTCGCTTTCAATTCGAATGATCTGTTCTAACTCTGCCTCTCTATACTCCCATCTGTTTACAATCCCTGCTATACTTCCCTCTGCAAACTGTGTTACAACAAGAGAGACCGATACGTCCGAAGATTTATCATATTCCACCCATAAGTCTATGATCTGTCCCTTATACATGGGAATATTGTTGCGCCAAAATGCCACCTGTGAAAACTGTTCTCCAAATGCTCCTGTCAGAGTCACATTATAATTTCCGTTCCATTTCACAGAACCCGAAAAATTCCTGGAAATCGCCAGATTACCAAACTTAAATTTTTCTCCGTACGGCTTGGGATAATAATATTTTGTTTCTTCCAGCAGGAATTTTTGAATCTCTTTTTCAGAAATATACTGTGCCTTTCTGCTTTTACAAAGCCATGCCGCCCTGCCGTCAATGACTACTTTTTCAGTCACAAACAACGTATAAGCTTTCACTGATCGGTATAAAGGCTCAATTTCTTCATCCAGAGGCGCTCTGTCCAGAAAGCACATGTCATAAAGCGTTTCCGACACATCTTTAAAACTGTCAGCATACTCCAGGCAGACGTTCTCAGGCAGGTCGTATACTTCATTCCAGTCTTTTTCCCCTAACTGCAGAATATGAATCTCATCCAACGGAATCGAGCACCCCTTTCCATATCTTTATCAACTTCTCCGCTGTATACTCTTTACTCATTTCATAAGCACAAACCATTGCTTTATTCCAGTTTTCCAGCCCGTCAAGATAATAATGAAGAGCTGCCAACAGCATACTCATTTTTTTCAGTACAATACCGTTTCCGCCATGCTTTACAAATTCTGTCCGGGTGCGTACAATCTGTGGGATTCCGACGCTGATTGCCATAATCTGTAAATAAAGCTCAGGAACAGTCCTCAGCTCAACAAGCAATCTCTGTTCCCGCATGCATCTGCTCACTGCAAGTTCATCCACACACTGCTCTACATAGAATTTTACCTGGATGATTTCATCCATTTCCAGATTATCCGCCGATGCATTTTGATCTTTTTCTTCTGCTGCCCATCTTTCTTCCAACCTGGCCTTTTTCAGCGCCCTGCGGGTCTGTTCCAAAAGCTGCTGCGGCCTGTTGTAATCCGCTTTACGGGTAAAAAGATGTATCCTGGCGTTTTCATTGAGCAGAAGATATTTTCCCAAAACATTGATCAGCGCATCAAAAACATCATTCTCTATATCATCGATCGCCACCAATATTTTCTGCACTTCAAACTGTTGGCTGATTCCCAAATCCACTCTGGAATCATAAGGCGTAATTGCCTTCATATTTCTGATCAAAAAACCGGATTCTTTCTGTATTTTTTTCATAGTGGCTTCAGAATCTGCAATCATATAACCTGCTTCTTCCATCAGACTTAAATGATCTGCATGTTCCGCGACTAAATATCTGTCGCCATAAAAAGATAAAATCGTCTTTTTTCCTCTTAATGCTTTCTGCAAAATCGCTGTATGCCGGCCATGCATTGCCACACAAAAAATATCCTTTTTATCTGTCAGCTTCAAATAAGATGTCAATATTTCATAAATAACCTGTTCCAGACTGTCATATGACAGCCTGGCAAAAGTCAACGTATGTTCCCCGTTCCGATACTGCAATAAATATTCTGCACATTCCAGATTGATTTCCACATGCCCATCCTGCCGGAAATAACGCAGTTTCCATATTCCGTTTTCTGTCAGGTAATCCTGATAAAACGGTTTCTCATTTTTATATATAATCGTACTGGACACAAATCCCCTGTCATCATAAATATTGCGGCGGTGTATCTTCCCGTTTTCATATAAATCAACCCGGATCGGATTACCGTCTTCCCCAAAGTCGATCTGCGCGTACTTTTCCCCGTCCAGAAACGCAATCACTGCAAACAGACTGTAAACAAACTCAATACCCGGCGGCCAGTTTAAATTATGAAAGGAAAGAACTGCCGCCTTTTTCCTTCTGATTTCCTGTATCGCGTCAAAACAGGACCAGTAGGGTGCGTGAAATACGCCCTGTCTGTGAAGAAAATGCCGAAAATTCGGAGCAAACCCCAGAAGCATAAGCTGATGGGGATAAACTCCGTTTCTGTGAAAAAGCTGCAGCTGCTTTACCGTATCGTCAAATTCTGTATGTGTTCTTCTTACAAGCCAGCTTTGCTCATTTTCACACCACTCATTCTGTTGATACCAGGCCGGAATAAAATACAGCATTTTCTGCAAACTCCTCTTACATTAAAATATAGGGCGATAAGAATCATAATTTCTAACCGCACCTATTTCCCGATCAATATTACACCAAAGCCCTGTCAGCATCATCATGGATGACGGAAGCATCATAAGCTCACTGTCAATATTTCCTCCTGTCTGCAGCAATAACGGTATCCCTACGCACGCGCTCATGACCAAAGCGCTGCAAAAACTGATTCTCCCCATTACGCCTCTTAAATACCGCCTCGTATCTCTCCCTGCATGAATATTCACAAGACTGTCTCCGCTTTTTAAAAATTGTTCTGTTATATCTTTCGGGCTGATCATAATCATAGAAAACACAATGGTAAGCAGGCAGATACATACGATGTATACAGCAATTCCGGGAACCTTCAGCAATGATAAATTCTCCTGCCACCACTGAATCCCTTTATGATTTGGGAAAAAATATTCCAGAAGAACAACGATCAGCTGCGGAAGCATAAATAAAGCGGTGGAAAACATTACCGGCATGACCCCCACCGGATTCAATTTAACCGCCATATAATTTTTATCTGCGTAAATATTATGTATGGAAATCCGCTGCACCGGAATCCGCTTCTCTGCATTTTCCATAATAAGGATTACAATCATTACTACGGCTGAAACTGCCAGCGGAACAGCCAGACTGGATAAATTATGGCCGATGACCGTTGACATAATTCCATCTAAAATGTTGACAAGAATCAGAGTTGTCCGTCCGCCGATTCCATATTTTGCATTTCTGTCAGATAACCACAGAATAAACATGACGCCAGTCACCATTTCCATTACAACAACGATCTGGGTCATAAGAATCCTGTTTTCATCCACAGTGAAGACCAGCTGCTGCACCCGGATGAGCGCCTGCAATATCGTAATGACCAGCGTCAGCCCGACTGTGATCCGTCTTACCTTTCCAGGCGAAATCCTGGCTCTGGCATCAGAATCCCTGCACGCCATAACGATCTGCACCAGTATGCCGGAAATCATGAAAGGAGACATGCCAATTGTAAAAACGGAGAAACGGTGGATATCGCCGCCAATACTCTGCATTAACAGTTCCTCTGCATTGACTGACCTGTGTGCATATGCCGGAACATCTATGCCATATAACGGTATACATCTTCCCAATATATACACAAAAAGAATGAATCCTGTATAGATAAACTTGTATTTTGTTATACTTTCTTTTCGCTCTGCATGTGACAAGATAATTCTCCAATATCATGCTTTACAGGAGAATTAGCGATCACCCTTTCGGGCAATCGCTAATTCTGTTTTTATACAGCTAATTTGACAACCGGTTCTCCAGCTCTCTCTTTTCTTCCTTTAATTTATGCCTTTTTATCAAAAAGCAGGTTGTAACTGCAATCAAAGCGATCAAGCCAGGGATATCCCACCAGCAAAAACCAAATACTGCGTGTTCAAAAAATTCTGCCATTTCTTTTATCTCCTTTTTTCATCCTCGTGCCTTGCATCGTTTTTCAGCACAGCAATCTCTTTTTCCCGTTTTTTCGTACTTATGACATAATACCCGGACAATACGGCCGCCAGTATCCATTCAAAGAAATGCAGAATACAATGTCTTACGCTTTCCACAGGACTGCTGACCAGCGGAACTTCTTCATCCGCTATTTCTGCAAATGCTGTTTCTGTTTCATCTGCCGTTTCCAAAATTTCCTCTTCTTCATCCATAACTGCAAGAGGTACTTCTGTATCTGCCACTGAAACAGTTGCCGGGGCCGCTGCCACAGGAGTGGCTGCCGCTACAGGAGCTGTTGCCGGGGCCGGGGTATCAGGTATAGTCACGGTTGGCGCAACTGCTGCATTTTCACCGGCTGGAGTTCTTGTACGACTGCTGCTACCGCTACCTCCGCCATTGCCTCCGCCAGGTCTCCTGTTTGTGCTTCCAGGCGTTGCACTTTCACTTGCGGATTCACTTGCGCTTTCGGACGCACTCTCGCTTGTGCTTTCAGAGGTACTCTCGCTCGCGGATTCACTTGCACTTTGGCTTGTGCTTTCAGATGCGCTCTCGCTTGTGCTTTCGGGTGTACTCTCGCTTGCAGATTCAAATGTACTTCCGCTCTCACTCTGGCTTGCAAATTCGCTCGCACTTTGGCTCATTGACTCACTTTCCATACTTGTGCTTGTACTCTGGCTCGCGGACTCACTCGCACTTTCACTGGCACTTTCACTCGTGGACTCGCTGGTGCTTTCGCTTGCGGATTCACCGACGCTTTCACTGGCGCTTTCGCTCGCAGATTCGCTGGCGCTTTCACTTACGGACTCGCTCGCACTTTCGCTCACAGACTCACTTGCCGATTCACTCACACTTTCGCTCGCGGATTCATTTGCCGATTCACTCGCGCTTTCGCTTGCAGATTCGCTGGCGGACTCACTTGCACTTTCGCTCGCGGACTCGCTGGCACTTTCGCTCGCAGACTCACTTGCCGATTCGCTCGCGCTTTCGCTCACAGACTCACTTGCCGATTCACTCGCACTTTCGCTCGCGGATTCACTTGCCGATTCACTCGCGCTTTCACTTGCGGATTCGCTGGCGCTTTCGCTCGCGGAC
>DKVI01000083.1 GCA_002491115.1 Lachnospiraceae bacterium UBA7182
CGTTTTCTGGCTGTAGCGACTTAACGAGCGTGAGCATTCCCGACAGTGTAACGAGCATAGGGGATTCTGCGTTTTATGTCTGTAGAGGCTTAACAAGCGTGAGCATTCCCGACAGTGTAACGAGCATAGGGGATTCTGCGTTTTATGGCTGTAGCGGTTTAACAAGCGTGAGCATTCCCGGCAGTGTAACGAGCATAGGGGATTCTGCGTTTGATGACTGTAGCGGCTTAAGGAGCGTGAGCATTCCCGACAGTGTAACGAGCATAGGGGATTTTGCGTTTTATGGCTGTAGCGGTTTAACAAGCGTGAGCATTCCCGACAGTGTAACGAGCATAGGAGATTCTGCGTTTTATGGCTGTAGCGGTTTAACAAGCGTGAGCATTCCCGACAGTGTAACGAGCATAGGGGATTCTGCGTTTTATGGCTGTAGAGGCTTAACGGGCGTGAACATTCCCGACAGTGTAACGAGCATAGGGGGTCGGGCGTTTGATGGTTGTAGCGGCTTAACGAGCGCGGGACCGGCAGGAGGCGGTTATGCTTATGAATTTGGATGGAAAAAAATAATACCCGATTCTGCGTTTTCTGGCTGTAGTAGCTTAAGGAGCGTGAGCATTCCCGACAGTGTAACGAGCATAGGGGATTCTGCGTTTTCTAACTGTAGCGGCTTAAGGAGCGTGAGCATTCCCGGAAGTGTAACGAGCATAGGGAATACTGCGTTTTCTAACTGTAGCGGCTTAAGGAGCGTGAGCATTCCCGGAAGTGTAACGAGCATGGGGTATTCTGCGTTTTGTTTCTGTAGCGGCTTAACGAGCGTGAGCATTCTCGACGGTGTAACGAGCATAGGGAGTTCTGCGTTTTATGGCTGTAGCGGCTTAAGGAGCGTGAGCATTCCCGACAGTGTAACGAGCATAGGGGATTGGGCGTTTCGTGACTGTAGCAGCTTAACATCCATCCAAATTTTAAATCCTGTCTGTAGTATTTATGATAACTCATATACGCTACCCGGGAATGCAACCATATACAGCTACACAGGCTCTACCGCCGAGTCCTATGCGAAAAAAAACGGCAGAGCCTTTGTTTCCTTCGAGTCACTCGAGTCCGATGTCACCTTACAGCAGTTCACTCTCACACAAAACGTCGCAGGAATGCCGGATCATATAATCAATATCTCAGGCAGCTTGGGGCTTTCAGGCGGAGATCTGTTGCCGCCTTATATTGTCCAAAAGACAATAGACAGCATCACATGGACGAGCAGCGACCCGTCGGTTGCTGAGGTTGCGGAATGCAAAGGGGAAGCGTCGTCGAACAACCGCATGGCTGTGTTGTCTGTATCCATAACGCCGCATAAAGTCGGGACGGCGACGATTACAGGCACGGCTTCCACAGGCCAGTCTGCAAGCTGCGAAGTGACAGTTGCAGGAAATGAGCTTTTTGAAACTATAACGGAGTTCAGGTTTGCCGCCAATTCTGTCAGCGGCTCTGTCGGCCAGCGTTCCCTTGGCTTTTCCGGGAGGATATCTTTAAAAGACGGGGCCGTTTTGACGCAGGAGGAATGGGACGATGTTGTTAAAAGTATATCCTGGAGCAGCAGCGATCCGTTCGTGGCAGGGGACGTCACATGCAGGCGGGTTTCGGGGATGGAGGAGACTTCCTGTGACGCCACGCTTATCATAGGCGTACAGTTGAAGGCGGCAGGCACGGCGACAATTACGGGCGTCCTTCCGAACGGACTGAGCGCAGGCTTTAAAGTGGCAGTGGGCGAAGGCAGCGGCGTATCGTCGGATCTGGGCGATTTCATTGTCAAAAAAGAAGAGAAAAAAGACGATTCCTATGGAACAGAAACTTATCAGGCCACGCTGGAAGGCAAGATCTATGAAGAGTCGGTAAATTTCAACAAAGCGATGGAGGAATACCTGGCTGCGGTGCGCGAAGCGGCGGATAAAGATCTGCAGGGTATGGAAGAAGAAGGAGTAGATACAAGTTTTGCTGAAAAAGTTGAAGAGGACAGAATTATTTCACTGTATGCAACTATGCCCCAGGAGGCAAAAGACAGCGTATACAGGGCCTACGAGGAATATGTAAAAACGCATGTAGACAAAGGGGTTAAATTAGAGAAGATCGACCTGAAAAAACATATTACGCAGATAAGCGTAGAGATAGTTAATGCGATCCGTAAAGATATGACGTTTGAAGAAATTACATATAAAGATAAAGATACTGACTATGTAGTTAATTTTAACGTAAGCGGCATGGGGGACGCTTCTCATACAGCAGTTACGGTCAGCAGAAAGAGGTTTGGCAAAAAGGAAGAATATGTTGGCTCTATAGATACAACTCCTGAAAAAACAGCGCAGGTAATGGTGGAGTATATCGAGATGCTTTCGGAGACGGTTGAAGATTTATTGAAGGATTCTCTTAAGTCTGTCTTTGACGAATTGAGCAAAGTATCCGGTATGGCGGAATTTGCAAAAGAAATGAAAAAAGATTTAGAATCCGTTTTTGCTGATGATGCAGAGGCATTGTTTAACAGGGGATATGGAAAGCTTCTCACAAATATGAAGAAGCTTATGGATGGATATGATATTATTAAAAAAATTGTTGCGGTGAAAAAGGCGGATGATCTGCAGGATGTTCTGAAAAATATGGACAAATTGTATGATCAGATAAATGAACTGGATTATTCAGATGCATCAGTGAAAAAGGCAGTCGTCAAGAAAGCCATGAATAAACTGGAACGTGTGAAAAATAATCTCGGAAAAGTTTTTGAAGAATATATGGCTGGTAAATTTGACCAGCAGGGGAGCGGATGGACTACATTCAAAAAGATATTTATCCAGTGTCCGGTTGATTTCACGGTATATGATACGGGCAGCAATACGCTCGGGTATGTGAAGGACGGAGAAGTGTATTATGATGAAAAGATATTGATCGAAACGAGCGGGGACGTCAAGACAGTGTATATTCCGTCGGACATTGACGTCCGGCTGGATTTTGTGGCGACAGGCAACGGTGAATGGAATTATGTCGTCGAAGAAGTAATGGAGGGAAAGATTTCCGGACGTATTAATTTTTATAACCTTCCGTTAACGAAAGGCGCGACTTATTCACAGACGGTCACATCAGACTCCCTGACCGGAGATGTACAGCAGTTCCCGTTGCAGACGGGGGACGGTACAGCGGTTTATGCGGACGAGTACCTGTCCGCTTCAGACAAGAATGCTTCTGTCACGATCAACAGCACAGTGGATGAGGGAGGCGTCGTCATTGGTTCCGGGAAATATCCAAAAGGGAACCCGGTGGAGCTTTTGGCGGTTCCGGTGGATGATACATACAGTTTTTATGGATGGTATGTGGACGGCTGTCTGACGGAATTGGAGAGCACATATCGTTTTACTGCGCTGGAAGACGAGGATATTCACGCGGCTTTCAGAAAAGACCTTGTCCCGTCACAGGATTATACAGTTACTTTGGGAAGCAGCTATGAAAGTTTCGCCAGGGTGGATGTGTATGAAAACAAAGCAGATATTAAGGATATTGCATTGAGGCTGTACGGTGCGGGGGCAGGAAAAAACTGTCGGACAGTCACGGTTAAAAAATACTCGTCCGGCGGCAACTGTTTTAGCGACGGCACAGTGGAAACAGAATTTGCAAACGGCGTTGTCTTTTGGCTTAGAGGGATAGATCTGGAGGGATGCGCGAAAGCAGAACTGATCGACAGCTCGGGGGAGCAGATTGCTGTATTATCCAGGCAGGAGACGGAAGATATTACCTGTATGTTGACCTTTGACCTGCAGGGAAGAGGAAGCGCCCTCCCCGAATATACCGGTGCGGATTATAAAGATATCAAAAAGGGAAGCACAGTCAAAGAACCGACCGCGCCGACCGCGGAAGGATATCAGTTCACTGGCTGGTACAAAGATGCCGCGTGTACGGCACAGTGGGATTTTGCAACAGATACGATAGATGGGGATACAACCCTGTATGCGGGCTGGGAAGAGACAGGAAAAGAACCGGAGGATACTGCCTTCACTGTGACCTTCGACCTGCAAGGAAAAGGAAGCGCCCTCCCCGAATATACCAGTGCGGATTATAAAGACATCAAAAAGGGAAGTACAGTCAAAGAGCCGACCGCGCCAGTTGCGGACGGTTACATATTCACTGGCTGGTACAAAGATGCTGCGTGTACAGCACAGTGGGATTTTGCAACAGATACGGTAGACGGAGACACAACCCTGTATGCAGGCTGGAAAGAGGCGGGACGGATGGTCCTGCGCAGTCCTCGTATACCGTGACCTTCAACCTGCAAGGCAGGGGAACCGACTTGGAAGAATACGCAGGCTATACAAATATCGTTCCAGGCAGCACAATCCAGGAACCTGCCGCGCCTGCGGAAAAAGGGTATCAGTTCACCGGCTGGTACAAAGACGCGGAATGCACAAAGAAGTGGGATTTCACCAAAGATGTGGTAAATGCGGATACGACCCTTTACGCCGGATGGGAGGAAATCCCTGCCGGTGACGAAGGCGGCGTCCTGCCGGGAGATGAGCCTGCGGACGGCAGGATTCCGGACGGCATCTGGATGGCAGATATAGGGGAGTATACATATACCGGCGCGGCGGTTACGCCCGAGGTGCGCGTTTACAACCATGACAGACGGCTGGTGAAAGGAAAAGATTATACAATCGGCTACAAAAATAATAAAAAGGCGGCGAAGTCCGGCGATAAAAAGGCGCCTGCAGTCATTGTCAAAGGAATCGGCAATTATACCGGCACGGTTTCCCGGACATTTACGATCAAACCGGCAGAACTGGCCGAAGACTGTCTCATTGCTGCGGACGACTATTACGCGGGAAGCGCTTATGTGCCGGTGGTCATGCTGGACGGAAATATCCTGAAAACGAAAACGGATTATACGCTTACCTATTATGACGACAGCAACGGAAAAAAACTGAAAAAACAGCCCGTTACAGAAGGCAGTTATTCTATGCATATCGCCGGAAAAGGCAGTTGTACAAATGAGATTATCTTTCACTATACCATAGTAAAAGACGGCAGAATCAGCATAGCCAAAGGCAAAGCCGTCGTGCCGGGCATGGTTTACGGTGGTGCGAAACCTGCGGTGAGCCTTACAGTAGGCGGCCAGACGCTTGTTAAAGAAACGGATTACACGGTCAGATTTACCAATACCGGGGCAAAAGGCACAGCGACGGCCATCTTTACAGGCATGGGGAAATACACCGGCGTATTAAAGAAAACATGCAAGGTAAGCGCGGCGCCGCTTCCGGAGCACAGTGTCTCTTTGTCGGAATCTGCCGCGGCCTATGAAAAAGGCGGCGCGAAAACGGAAGTTGCTGTCACGGTGAACGGGACGAAGCTGACGGAAGGGATTGATTACACGGTAAGCTATAAGGGCAACACAAAGATCGGCAGCACTGCCCAGGTGACAGTGAAAGGAAAAGGCAATTACAAAGGGACCGTAAGCGATATGTTTAAGGTTACGGAAAAAGACCTGGCGTCGGAGGGCGTGCAGATCTATGTTTCCGATGCCGTCACAGGTAAAAAGCCGGCGGTGATGATCTATGATACGAATGGCAGGAAGCTTACTTCCGGCAGCGATTATATAGCAAAGACTGACACGGCCACCCATACGGTGACGGTCACAGGCGGCAAAAATAAGCTGTATACTGTCAAAACGCCTATTGTCCGGGAATACCGGGAGCTGGAAACGGGAAAAGCGATTACTTCTGTCTCCTTTAACAAAAAGGCAGATGGTTTACCGAAGAATTTCCAGTACACCGCGAACGGTATAAATCTGGATAAGGGATGGCTGAATGTAAAGGCAGGAAAGAAGCTTCTGCCTGCCGGGGATTTTGAAGTGATCGGGTATATCAATAACGCGTCCAAAGGCACGGCGACCGCCATTATACAGGGAAATGGAGCATACGGCGGGACGAAAGCGCTGAACTTTAAGATTCAGTCCAGGAGTATACGGTAGTTATCAGGATTTATAGCGGTTGTTTCATGTGACGTCAAACAACTGAAAGCTGATAGAAGTGCATAGGAAGAGTTATATTTGTAAAAAGAAACGAGTTTTCGACCGTACAGCTATTGCTTAGGCGACCTGCTCGTTTCTTTTTGTTCTCAAATATCATATAGATACAGTTTCCGTTCTTTGCATGACGTGTAATTGTGAAAATAGATTGAACCAGTTCAGCTCCAATGTTATAATCAGAGGGATAAAGTTCAACTGAGTTACGATCAGAAGGGATGTGGCAGTATGGCATTGGCAGTAAAAGAACATTGGAGAGACGAAAAAATAGACGGTGTTATTTATGATATGTCACAGGCTCCAGGTTACCGACACAGCATCATCACTGGCAATCTACACACGATTATAAAACAGGGTTTAAAAGACAGTGTATGTCTCGTATTCATGGGGAATCTTGATTTTAAATACCATCCGGATACAAATGACGATTATGTATGTCCGGATGTAATGGTGATCTGTGACAGAAAGCATTTAAAGGGCGGATCATACAGCGGTGTTCCCAAATTTATTGCCGAAACACTGAGTCCGTCTACGGCCAGGCGGGATAAAACCGAGAAAAAGGATATTTACGAAAAAGCAGGCGTGGAAGAATACTGGATCATATCGCCCCGGGGAAAAGAAGTTGATATTTATTACCTGGAAAACGGGCAGTATATACTGGAACAGAGTTATATATTGGAAGACGATCCGGAAGACGAAGATTATAACGCGGAGACGGTGATTGCTCTGAGAGCGTTTCCGCATATTACAATGGAACTAAGAGATATATTTGAAAAAGTTGATTAAAATTTTTGAGGAAGGCGATGTTTTTAGACTGATTGTGCCTATGCGGCCTGCTGGAGCAACACTGACAAGCGGCAAAAAAAGCAGTGGGGTTACAGACGTTACAGAAAAGGTTACAGATGTTACAGAAAATTAGAATATCTATCCGTAACATTTAGGTGTGTAAAGTACCATTCGGCTACATATCTTTATCCCCCTAAAGTAATATCCTGTTCCTGATACCATTCCAATGCCTCTGTAAGATGCTTTTCCTGAAAATCCGGCCATAATTCCTTTATAATATAAAAATCAGCATAAACGGTCTGAAGCGGCAAAAAGCCCGATAAGCGGCACATGCCGCCCCAGCGGATCACCATTTCGATTCTTGGGATATCGCGGGATGCCCAGCCGGCTTTCATATCCCATTCCCAGCCGTAGTTTACCAGGAAATTTACCCTTACTGTGTCTTTTTTATATACAGGCTGGCGCCTGCGTTCTGTATACGGAAGCAGTTCGGCGGGGAAACAGGGCGAGCCGGTGTTGCCAATCACATACAGTTCTGCATTTTCCTGTTCAATCATTTGAACGGCTTTGACGCAGGCTTTAGAAAATGCACGGACCTGTTCCCTGGGGCGTTTACAGTTATCTACCGTAAATCCATAGTAGGTTAATTCCTGTATCCCATGATTCCGGGCGGCCCGAAGCAGCCGTAATCCCGGTTCCAGCCCGTATGCATAGCCTTCTTCTTTTTTCAGCCCGTTTTGCTCTGCCCAGCGCCGGTTGCCGTCCGGGATAATACCGATATGTTTTGGAACACGCTTCATAAAATCCTCCTGTTATGATTCAAAGTGCCTGCATAAATGATGACAGCGATTGAATGTTAAAAATATCTTCTATTCAATATGGGCAGATTTGGAAAATTTATACACGGCTGGTCCTTTTTATGGTAAAAAATGGCTCACAACAGGATGACATCCGGGGATATGGACAGTCCAAAAACAGAGAAAGCGGTCAGGGATCGGATTGTTTCCGGATCACCTGGCCGCTTTTTGCGTCACCATAAAAACAGTTCTGTTTATTCAGGCATTTTTCGCTTTGTAATAAAGCATACAGTGGCAGTATCCTTCAAAATCCGGATCGTTCATCTGCTCCCGGAACTCCTGGCACATGCATTTGTATTCTTCTTTCCGCTCTGTCCGGCAGGGACAGTAACCGCCGGTTCGTTTCAGTCCTTCTTTTACAGTCTGGACGATTTCTTCGTCAGGATTTAAAGTAATTTTCATTGGACGTTACCTCCTAATCGTCTTTACAAAAAGGATATCATAAAATGCATATCTCTGCCAGAGGGTTTTTTCGTAAAAAACTGTTGAAAAAACATCCCGATGCGCTTATAATGGTTCTGTACCATTTTGGCAGACAAGTGTCTGTCTAATAAGAACAATGGAGGATAATGTATTATGAAAAAGAAAATTGTTTCTTTGATGCTTTGCACAGCGCTGACCGCGGCACTGGTTTCAGGATGCGGCGGCGGCAGCAGTGACGCTCCGGCGGACAGCAGTGCGCCGGCGGATTCCGATGCGGCAGATGCCCAGGACGGAGCAGGAGATGCAGACGCAGCGGCAGATGCAGGTGCGGCAGCAGACGGCAGCGTTATCAAGATCGGCGTGTTTGAGCCTCAGACCGGTGAGAACGGCGGCGGCGGACTTCAGGAAGTGTACGGTATCCGTTATGCGAACCAGGAGCGTCCCACTGTTACGGTAGGCGGCACAGAGTACACGATCCAGTTGGTGGAAGCTGACAACAAGTCCGATAAGACAGAGGCAGTTACCGCAGCGCAGTCTTTGATCTCCGCAGATGTGATCGGTGTGCTTGGTTCCTACGGCTCCGGCGTATCCATCGCTGCAGGCGAGATCTTTAAAGAAGCGCAGATCCCGGCGATCGGATGCTCCTGTACCAACCCGCAGGTAACCCAGGGCAACGACTATTACTTCCGCGTATGCTTCCTGGACCCGTTCCAGGGAACCGTAATGGCGAACTTCGCGAAAGAAGAGGGCGCTCAGAAAGCGGCAATCCTGACGCAGCTTGGAGATGACTATTCTTCAGGTCTTGGTTCTTTCTTTAAGAACGCGTTCGCATCCTTTGGAGAGGTTGTCAGCGAAGAACAGTTCCAGACCAACCAGACAGATTTCAAAGCAAGTCTGACGAACATTAAAAATGCGAACCCGGATGTTATTTTTGCTCCGTCTTCCATCGCTACGGCTCCGCTGATCATCAAACAGGCCCGCGAGCTTGGCATCACCTGCCCGATCATGGCCGGAGATACATGGGAGAATGCGACGATCATTGAGAACGTAGGCGAGTATACACAGGATATCTTCCTTTCCACTTTCTTTGATGAGGATGGTGTGGATGAGGCCGGCGCGGCATTTATCACCGGATTCAAAGAGTATCTGACTTCCAACGGACAGAGCGATATTATCCCGGCCGTGTCCGCTCTTGGATATGATGCATACAACACGCTGGTAGACGCCATCGAGGCGGCTGACTCTGTTGATCCTGTTGCGATCCGCGATGCGCTGACTACAGTTGAAACCGCAGGTGTGACCGGAGCGATCTCTTTTGACGAGAATGGAGATGCCAAGAAAGATATGGCATTTATCAAGACTGTTGAAGACGGCGGCTTTAAGTTCTTAAAGACCGTAACGGTAGAGTAATTTCAGATTACATGCACATAAAAGGGCAGGGAGGCCTTGTATACCCTGCCCTTATTTTGGAAAAAGGGAAAAGGAAAACTGATGAGTTTAAATGTATTTTTTCAGCATTGCCTGACCGGTATTTCCCTGGGCGGAGCATATGCGCTGATCGCCATTGGATATACCATGGTCTACGGTATTTTAAGATTGATTAATTTTGCCCATGGAGATATATTCATGGTAGCCGGATACTTCATGATTTTTGCCACTGCTACCTTTGGATGGATGGCGGGGATTCCCATTATGCTGGCCTGTACGGTCGCCCTTGGCGTAATGATCGAGAAGATGGCATATAAGCCCATCCGTACGGCGCCCCGTATGTCGGTCATGATATCTGCCATCGGCGTGTCCTATCTGCTGCAAAACCTGACAACCTATTTGTTTACAGCACTTCCAAGGCCTTATCCGGAGATTCCGATCCTGAAGCGCATCTTCCAGATCGGTTCTGTATCCGCATCTTTAGTTACATTCCTGACCCCGGTTCTTACGATCGTTCTGGTGGTCATTCTGGTGTATATTACGAACCATACAAAAGTCGGTATGGCTATGCGCGCCGTATCCAGAGATTTTGAGACTTCCAGGCTGATGGGAATCAAGATCAATAATGTCATCAGCATTACCTTTGTGATCGGTTCATTTTTAGCCGGCGTAGGCGCTCTTTTGTATTTTACGGACCGTATGTCGGTGACGCCTTTTTCGGGTACATTGCCGGGACTTAAATGTTTCGTGGCCGCGGTAATCGGCGGTATAGGGAGCGTACCCGGGGCAGTTGTAGGGGGATTTGTTATAGGTATCTGCGAGACGTTCCTGATTGCGCTTGGGTATTCCACCTTCAGCGACGCATTTACTTTTATTTTGTTGATTATAATGCTTCTGTTCAGACCGACCGGACTGTTCGGCGAAAAAATGATTGATAAGGTGTGATGAATATGAAAAAGACAACGAAAACGATCTGCACTCTCATCGCAGCCGCGGCATTTATCGTCCTGTTGGTCTTCCTTGAGAGCAATAAAAATAAATATGGCATGGCGGTCACTGTGTTGCAAAAAGGATTTATCCTGGCAGTTGTGGCTGTATCCATGAATCTGTTAAACGGTTTTACCGGCCTGTTTTCTTTGGGACAGGCGGGATTTATGGCCCTTGGGGCGTATACTTACGCGATCTTTACGATCCCGGTTGAGTCCCGCGCCAGCGTCTATTACATATCGGGTATGAATCCGGTACTGGCAGGTATCGAGCTTCCCATGCTGGTGGCACTGGTGGCGGCGGGCTTAATGGCGGCTGCGTTTGCGGCTGTGATCGGTTTCCCGGTCCTCCGTTTAAAGAGCGATTATCTTGCCATTGCTACCCTTGGATTTTCGGAGATTATCCGCGCGCTGATCGCAAGTCCTCAGATGGATACGATCACCAACGGCTCCTACGGGCTGAAAAGCATTCCGGCTGCCAGCATCTATGTGGTGGTAGGATTGTGTATTATCTGTATCGCGATCATGGCGCTTCTGATTAATTCCTCTTTTGGCCGCGCGTTTAAAGCGATCCGGGAGGACGAGATCGCGGCGGAAGCCATGGGAATCAATCTGTTAAAACATAAAGAGCTGGCGTTTGTCATCAGTTCTTTCTTCGCCGGTATCGGCGGCGGGCTTCTGGCTATGTTTATGCGTTCCATTGATTCCAGTACTTTCAAGATTGCCATGACGTATGATATTCTTCTGATTGTGGTCATCGGAGGTATGGGAAGTATTACAGGAAGCGTGCTGTCCGCGCTTTTAGTTACGGCCAGCAAGGAATGGTGGCTTCGGTTCTTTGACGAGCCGCTGACCATCGCGGGTGTGAACATCCCGCTTTTCAGAAACGGCTTCCGTATGGTTATCTTTTCCATCCTTTTGATGGTGGTGGTTCTGTTCTACCGCAGGGGAATCATGGGAACCAGCGAATTTTCCTGGGAGGGGCTGACAGGGCTTATAAAATCCATCCCGTCCAGGGTTACGTCCCTGTTTCATAAGAAGGAGGGCGCTGCAAGATGAGTAAGACAATATTAAAAGCAGAAGATATTACGATGCAGTTCGGCGGTGTGGTTGCTGTCAATAATTTCTCCATGGAAGTCCATGAGGGAGAGATCGTGGCGCTCATAGGGCCCAACGGCGCAGGTAAGACGACCGCGTTTAACGTGATCACGGGCGTCTACGCGCCCACCAACGGCGCGGTGTATTTTGACGAGCAGATGATTATTTCCAATTATCCCCAGGGTAAGATGAAAAAGATGTATGCCGGGGAGAATGAGGGAAAATATACGAAAAAGATAGAGAAAACGCCGGATCAGATCACGAAGCTGGGCGTGGCCAGGACGTTCCAGAATATTCGCCTGTTTAAAAGCCTCACCGTCTTCGACAACGTGCTGATTGCCAAACATATGCGCTCCAAAGCCAATGTGTTCAGCGCCACATTTCGCTTAAACGCAAAAGAGGAAAAGAAGAACCGGGAAGAGACGCGGAAGCTTCTGGAGATCGTGGGTCTTCTGGACGTACAGAACGAGATTGCGAGTTCTCTGCCTTACGGTAAGCAGCGTCACCTGGAGATTGCCCGTGCCCTTGCCACGGAGCCGAAGCTTCTGCTTCTGGATGAGCCGGCGGCAGGCATGAACCCCCAAGAGACCGATGAACTGACCGCGTTTATCAAGCGGGTGAAAGAGCAGTTCGGGCTGACTGTCTTTATGATCGAGCACCATATGGACCTGGTCATGGAGATATCGGACCGTATCTATGTGCTGGATTTTGGAAAACCGATCGCTTCCGGAACGCCGGATGAGATACAGAATAACAAGCGAGTGATCGAAGCATATTTGGGGGTGCCGGAAGATGAGTAAAAATCTATTGGAGATCAAAGACTTAAGCGTATCCTACGGCGGCATCCGCGCGGTCAAGGGAATCAGTTTTGAGGTGCCGGAAGGGGAAGTCGTTACGCTGATCGGCGCCAACGGCGCAGGCAAGAGTTCTACTCTGCGCTCCATCGCAGGTCTGGAAAAGCCTGCCGGAGGAAGCATCCTGTTCGACGGGAAAGAGCTGGTGCAGATGGGAACGGAGCAGATCGTGACCACAGGCATCACGCTGGTGCCGGAAGGGCGCAGAGTGTTCCCGAACCTGTCTGTTCTGGAGAATTTAAAGATCGGAGCGTATCAGAGAAAGGATTCACTGGATCAGGACATCGCGTGGATTTACGGCTTATTCCCCCGTCTGGAGGAACGGTCCTGGCAGATGGCGGGTACGCTCTCGGGCGGAGAGCAGCAGATGCTGGCAATCGGGCGCGCGCTGATGAGCAAGCCAAAGCTGATCATGATGGACGAGCCTTCCCTGGGCCTTGCGCCTATCGTCGTTCAGGGTGTGTTCGATATTATCAAAGAGATCAATAAACAGGGCGTGACGATCCTTCTGGTGGAGCAGAACGCGAATATGGCGTTAAAGGCAGCCCATCGGGCCTACGTTATGGAGACAGGAAAGATTACCTTAAGCGGCACCGGAAAAGAGCTGGCGGAAAATGAAGAAGTGAAAGCAGCCTATCTGGGCAAAGCGAAAAACAAATAAAACAGGCAGGGCATTCCGTATCCGGAATGTCCTGTTTTCAGGTTCAGTTAAAAACAGATGAGGTGGAAGATGAGAGAAAAATTATCGGCGGTTGCCATGACGCTGGCGCTGTGCGCGGTGATTGTGGCAGTCATATCTATACGCGAATATATTGCAGTCCGTCCGGCGGACGCTTATGAAGACAAAGGCGTGCATACATTCAGTCCCTATGAAGTACTTCCGGTGCAGGTGAAAAACAGGACCGGAACCTCCAGGGACAGAAGGCTTCGCCCTACGAAAACCGTCTATAAATTATACTATAAATCGACAGACGGCAGCGGTTATAAGTGGTCTGAGGAAGTTCCGGCGAAAAGTTTTGGAGAAAAGAGAGTGAAGGAAGGCGTGACAGTGGACAGAAGAGTGTTGTCCATCACAGGAGAGAACGCCTATATTACGGTGGAAGCAGACCAGACGGCCGAAAGTTATACGACCCAGTGCCGCAGACGGTATATATTGTATACTGTTTTATCGGCGGTCTATATTCTGATTTTTATTGTGCTTGTCTGCAAAAAGAAGATCCGTATTTCCTGATCCGTTTTTTAAATGAAAAAAGAAAATATTTCCTGTAACGAAATCCCCTTTTTCAGGATATATAGATAAGAAACAGGCAGGGGGGTGGTCGCTTTGGATGAGATAGAGAGAGCCTATATACAGCATGCGCAGGATGTGTACAAATATTTGTTAAGCCTTACCCGTAACGAAGATCTGGCAGAGGAGCTGACCCAGGAAACATTCTTTCGGGCCATGCGGACCATGGGCAATTATGACGGAAGCTGTAAGCTGTCCGTGTGGCTCTGCCAGATCGGCAGGCATCTGTGGTATCAGTGGCTTCATAAGCATGCAAGGCAGAACCTGGCAGCGCTTACAGACGACATACAGGGAGCCGATTCTCCGGAGCAATATGTTCTTTTGCATATGGAAAAGACTGCTTTATATAAAGCGATTCATTCCCTTCCTGAATCTATGCGGGAGGTGGTTCATATGCGTCTGACCGGCGAGCTTTCTTTTGCCGAGATCGGAGGGATCCTGGGAAAGAGTGAGAGCTGGGCGCGTGTTACGTTCTATCGGGCCAAGAAAAAAATAAGCGAGAAGATGGAGGGCGCAAGATGAAATGCTGCTTTGTAAAAGACCTGCTGCCTGATTATATCGAAGGGCTTACCGGTGAGGAGGTCCGCAGAGAGATGAAAGAACATCTGGAAAATTGTGGGGACTGCCGGGCTGTGTATCGGCAGATGATGGCTGATATTCCACAGGAGGTATTTTCGGATGATACAGACATTGATTTCCTTAAAAAACTGAGAACAACGATACGGAAGCGGTACGCTTATGTGGTCTTTCTGACCTGCATTGTGTTGATTTGCTGTTTTGTTCTGTTAAAAAACTGTTATCTTCCGGTTCCGTATGATCCTGACAGGATGTCCACGGAATTTTATCAGGCGGTACCGGTGACCGATTCCTACGGCATCACCCGCTGGAAAGAACAGAGAAGCCCGGAGCCGGAAAGAGCATCTGACGCAGCTTCTGTTGACCTGGTGCGGCTTGTCCTTACAGGGCCGATACAAATTGACGATGCTGTATCCATAGGCAGAACCGTCGAACGGGACGGCGAAAAAGTGCGCGTCGTCTATTACTGTTATACGAGAGCTTTATGGAGCAGTCTGTTTGCTGGAAGCCGGCCGCTGGTGGATAAAATGACCATGAGCGGGCATATTTACGGAAATCGTCTGGAGCAGGCGGAGTATAAGCCGCTTATGACAGAGATTTATTATCTGCCTGTGAGGAATATGGACAGCCTGGAGCGGCTTTCAGATCAGGAGTTTGAGGCTAAAAAAGAAGATGCCGTACTTGTGTGGAGCGGAGTGAACTGAAAGGGGAAAAGGAATATGCTTTATGGAATTTATTTGCTTGGAATTATTTTTTATCTGGTCAATGGAATCGGAAATTATGAGAACCGTGTATATTTTATGGATCACACTACGATCCTGTTTGTGTTGATTCCGTGCGTGCTGCTTTTGATTTGCACCGGATCTTTGCCGGCTTTTGCAAGGGGATTTCTGTTTGCTTTCGGGAAAAGGGATTATCCGCGTGCGAAATGTGAGGAAAGTCTTCAGGCTGTCAGGATGACTGTATATGCCGCTGTCGTCTCGGGCGGAGTCTGCTTTTCCATTGGAATGATCAACGGCTGCCGGCATCTGGCCATGAACTGGTCGCCCCAGGACGGTATTAACCGCCTTCTTCTGGATCTATCTGTGGCTGTGCTTTCACTTTTATATCCGCTTTTGATCTGCCTGGTTCTTCTGCCGGTATGCTTTCTGTTAAAAAACGGCCTGTCCGGACCAAAGCAGACGGCGGCAAAAGAACCTGTACATGCACAGGGAAGGATTTCCGATGAAACGTCGCCGGTAACCTGCGCCATTATAAAGGAACTTTTGAGCCATTACATGGACGGACTGACCAGCGACGAGACGAATACGGAGATCAGGAAGCATCTGGAAACATGTGAAGCATGCAGAACGCTTTACGAACAGGGTTCTTTGGGACAGTAACTGTCTTTATTCATTACACCTTCCGAAATCTGTCATGACGCCGTCGGATACCTGCAGCACCCGGTCGGCGGTCATGGCGATGCTTCGGTTATGGGTGATCATAATGATGGTCTGTTCATATTTTTTGGACGCTTCTTTAAGCAGGGCGATCACCTCGCTGCTGTTCTGGGAATCCAGGTTGCCGGTGGGTTCGTCCGCCAGGATCAGGGCGGGGCGTGTAAGCAGGGCGCGCCCGATCGCCACTCTCTGCTGCTGGCCGCCGGATAACTGGTTCGGCAGGTGATACCGGCGCTCCTTAAGGCCCAGTACGTTAAGCAGCTCCTCCAGGTATTTTTTGTCGGGTTTTTGATGGTCCAGAAGAACCGGAAATATGATATTCTGTTCCACATTCAGCTCCGGAATCAGGTTAAAGGACTGGAAAATAAATCCGATATTTCTCCGGCGGAAGATCGTAAGCCTTTTGTCGTCCATGGCGAAGATATCCTTGCCGTCGATGAGTACCTTGCCGGAAGTAGGGATATCCAGGGCGCCCAGCATATTAAGGAGCGTACTTTTGCCGGAACCGGATTCTCCGACAATGGCGACAAATTCGCCCTTGGGGACGGAAAAACTGACTTTCTTCAGCGCATGCACGGCAGTCTCGCCGCTTCCGTAAGTCTTGCTGATCGATTTTACTCTTAATAAATCCATTGTGTAAACACCTCTTTCTTTATGAGATCACAAAAAGAATACCATCCTTATCTTACAATCGCATGAATGGCAGACTACAATTTTGTAGGAATTGTTGCGGATCTGGTTTACATCCATTATAATACAACTTGTAGCAAAACAGGAACAGGGGAATGTGGTAATGAAGCAGATTTTTTTAGTAGAAGATGATTTAAGCCTGATCGGCGGGTTGTCTTTTGCCATGAAAAAACAAGGATACGAAGTTCATGTGGCCCGTACTGCGCTGGAGGCAGAACAACTGTGGGAAAAAGGAATCTATGACCTGGTGGTTCTGGATGTATCCCTGCCTGACGGCTCCGGGTTTGAGTTGTGCCGGAAAATCCGTCAGACTTCCAAAGTGCCGATTCTGTTTCTGACAGCGGCCGACGAAGAAACAGATATTATCATGGGACTGGATATCGGCGGAGACGATTATATGACAAAACCTTTTAAACTGGCGGTTCTGATGTCCAGGATTCATGCTCTGCTCAGAAGAAGCAGTAATTTTACCCGAGAAGATACAGAACTTTGTTCCGGTGGGATACGGGTGCAGCGTTTGCAGGGAAAAGTTCTGAAAGACGGGACGCCTCTGGAACTGACGGCGGGAGAATATAAGCTTTTGTGTCTTTTTATGGAAAATCCGAATATTGTACTTTCACCGGAGCAGATTTTAAGTAAGCTGTGGGACTGCGATGAAAATTATGTGGACAGCAATACGCTTACCGTCTATATTAGAAGACTTCGCACCAAAATTGAAGACGATCCGGGAAAACCAAAGCGGATTGTGACTATCCGGCGGATGGGGTATAAGTGGGACGCGAAGGAGCAGGGGAATTGATGAAGATACTGGCGGATCATAAGCTTCGGGCGTTTTTTTACAGGAGTCTGTTTTTTATCGTTTTGTTTGTACTTGTATCCTTGAGCTGCCTGTGTTTTATACCTGAAAAAGCCGCGCTTTTTATTTTTTTTACAGGATTGTGTGTGGCGGCAGGATTTTTGGCAGTCAGTTTTCGATATTTTCAGGAGCAGAGCAGAACCATAGACGCTGCCGCGACGCAGATTATGGAATATATCGCGGGAGACCAGAGGGCCCGTATCGAGTGCGATGAGGAAGGCGATTTGCACAGGCTGTTTCATCAGATCAATTCGCTGTCCGCCATATTAAGCGCCAGGGCAGAAAAAGAAGGAAAAGCCCGGGAATTTTTAAAAAACACAATATCAGACATATCTCATCAGTTAAAAACGCCGCTGGCGGCTCTGAACATCTACAACGGAATTTTGCAGGAAGAAGCCGAAAATCTGCCTACCATACAGGAATTTGTAAACCTTTCCGAGCAGGAACTTGACCGGATCGAAACATTGGTTCAGAACCTTTTGAAAATCACCAAATTTGACGCGGGTACAATTCTGCTTGAGAAAGCGCCGGAATCTGTGGCGGATATGATGGAGAGCGTAAAAAAACATTTTTCTTATCGGGCGATACAGGAAGGAAAAGAGATTTTTCTGACAGGCGACGAGAACGTTATGCTGCCGTGCGATCGTGTCTGGCTTATAGAAGCGATAGACAATATCGTAAAAAACGCCCTGGATCATACGAAAGCGGGCGGTGTGATACGAATCGAGTGGAAGCAGTCCGCTTCCGCCGTGCAGATCCGGATTGCGGATAACGGAAGTGGCATCCACCCGGAAGATTTGTATCATATCTTCAAACGTTTCTATCGAAGCCGATTCTCTCAGGATGCCCAGGGCCTTGGACTCGGTCTGCCTCTGGCAAAATCCATCATCGAAACCCACGGCGGCACGGTGGAGGTGGACAGCCGATTGAAGGCGGGAACGATGTTTATGATTAATTTTTTGACTATGTGAATTTGATCCAGATTATAAAGTAGATGAAGTGGAATTAAAGAAAAGTATACAAAAAACAGGAATTGATTTCCTTTGTTCAGGATTATGGGAAAAAGAAAAAGATGGAAGAATAGGCAAAAATCATAGATGAAAGAACTTAACAGTATGGATAAAATCCAGCTTTAAGTTCTTTTTTGTCGTTTTAAGTGGGAAAAGATGTCTAAGGCTAGTTGATATTTGTAATACTGTGTTATATAATGTTTTAAAATATGTTTTTATTATTTTAATAAGGCGGTGTTTTGATGGTTAGTATGGAACTTAAATTAGATGTATGGAAGAATAAATTGCTGGATATGAGCAAAAGAAACAGATTGCTTAATTATCGTGATACTCGTCGATCGAGTCTAAGAATAAAATCTCCTGAGATTTATGATTTATGGGATAGTTTTGTTATTAAAGAACATTCTTTAGAGTTTCCGCTTATTGATGACGAGCAACAAGTAGATTTTAAAGAAGAAAAAGATAATTTAAATATTGATTCGGGTGTTATTCAGACCAATCAATCTCCTAAAGAACAACAGAATACTTTGAGAAATCTCCGCAGTAAAGCCAAAATATTTATGGAAGAACAGGGTGTTAATGTTTTATATCTTTCTTTTGGATTTTTACGATGGACTGAATCTGGTCATCTTAAATCTCAATTTGATGCTCCGATCATTTTGGTTCCTGTTTCTTTGAGCTGGGAATCTATTACTTCGCCTTTCGTGTTATCATTGCATGAAGATGAGATCGTTGTTAATCCGACGCTTGCGTATAAATTGGATAATGAATATGGTATTAAATTACCAGATTTTAATGTGGAGAGTAATCTCGAAGCGTATTTTGAGAGTGTTCGTCAGCTTGTAAGTGTTAAGCACTGGGATGTTATTACCGAAGTAGGATTAAGTTTGCTTTCATTCTTAAAAAGCAATATGTATAATGATTTGGAAAAAAATCGAGATGCAATTTTAAAAAATTCTATAATAAGGGCTCTAAATGGTGATATTACAGCAATCGACCATAATTTGTCGGATATTGATTGCTACGATCATGACAATAATACGTCAGCTGCTGAAACTTTTCAAGTGGTGGATGCTGATGCAAGTCAACAAGATGCGATTCTGTGTGCTAAACGGGGATATAGTTTTGTTTTACAAGGACCTCCAGGCACAGGAAAAAGTCAGACTATAACAAATATTATTGCAGAATGTCTGGCAGATGGGAAAAAAGTTCTTTTTGTTTCAGAAAAAATGGCAGCTTTGGAAGTAGTACATAATCGTTTAAAAGATGTTGGGTTGGATGATTTTTGTTTAATTTTACATAGTCATAAAGCAAACAAAAAAGATATATTGTCTCAACTGAATGATGTTTTGAACTTGGCAAGTCAGAAAGTTACATTAAATTTGGATATTTATCAAAAATTTACACAGCTGTCAGAAGACAAGAAGTGTCTTAATAATTATTCCAATGCAATATTTACGGTTATTGAACCATTACATAAGACAATTTATGAAGTAAATGGGATTCTTGCTAATCTGTATGAATATATGGATGTTATATTTTCTATCGAAACAATACAGAAGGTTACTCCTCAATTATATAGTGAATATATCAATGGATTAACACGTTTTTCGGATACAATTTCGGGAATGAATAATGATTGCCAGAAAAATCCCTGGTATGGTGCTAAAGTGAAATTTATCAGTAATGAATTGCGTCATGATATTCTTTCCTATTTAGATTGTCTTATTTCAAAAGTTGAGGATATTGCTGAGTTTAGTAAATATATCATTTCTGATTTATCAATTTCTATTGAACCTTCATTTTTAAATCTGAAAAAAGCGATTCAGGTATTGGAGCAAGCAGGACAATCACCAAAAGTCCCGTTATTTTGGTTGACTGATTCTAATGGAACTGATTCACGGTTGGAAGAAATTATAGAATGTGAAAAAAATCAAGAAGTATTTTTTAGCAAAAGAGAAAAAATCCGCAAATTGCATCAAGATATATTGGAAAATGATAGTGGAGCAGATTTTTCTGATTTTTCTACTCTTGCGACAATGGATGATATTGAGGCGCATATTTCTGCTATTTATTCCTATTATTCATCTTCTTGTTCTTGCTATTCGATTTGGGAAAAACTTTCGGATCAGTCAATGGTAACTTCACTTTATACATCTGCATTAGAACAAATTGAAGAATATAATGCTATTTATCAAGAACTTTCTGATGCATATGAAAATGAAATATTTTCTATTGATTTTAATACTATATATTTGCGTTTCAAGACAGATTATAACTCTGCATTTAAAGTATTAAAAATTCAATATTGGTCTGATAAAAAATTGATTCAGGGTCTTTCTCACGAGCGTGGGAAAAAACTATCTGACGATGTGATATTTGAACTTTTAGGAAAACTTCGACATATGGCAGAATTGAAAAAATGGATGGATGAAAAGTCCGATTTATTGTCTGGAACATTTGGCGTGTTATATCAGGAAGAAAGGACTGATTTTACAAAATTGAAACGATTCCTTAATGCCTATGAATTGATGCAAAAATGTATAGAATGTCTGAATGAACTAAAACAAGTAGCTATTACAAATAATAAGGAAAAAAATCTTTGTCAGCATTTTGAATGTCTTTATTCTGGTATAGAAACGAACTGGAGTATTGTGAAAAATGCATTAGATTGGGCGGTTGAGTTTAAATATATTTGTGGAAATGATGGTTATGGAAAAGAATTTTTTGGTTATATCTGTAACTCTGATAAGAAAATTAATATTTGTAAAACATATAGCATTCAGTTGAAAGAAAAAATAGATAGTATGATACCGGAATTTGATTGGTTTCTGCAACTTTTTCAAACACCGGATGAATGGAGAAATATGCCGATGTTTGTATTAACCGAAAAATTGACAAGTTGCCGTTATAATCTGGCTGCATTGGAAGAGTGGATTGATTTCTGTACGGCTCGTGATCGATGTTATGAGATGGGATTAAAAGAATACATTGATCATGTTGAAAATATGCATATTGATGCAAAGTCTATTGTTCCGGTATTTCAGAAACGTTTTTTTAATTTATGGCTTGACAGTGTTTTACCAGAATACCCGGAAGTGGCAAATTTTCGGCGTAGGAATCAAGAATATATAATCAGAGAGTTCAAACGGCTTGATAAAATGCAGTTTTCGATTGCCCGTTCTCGGATTCGTGCAAAACTTATCAATGGATTGCCGTCATTGGATCATTTTACCACTGGAGTTGATGAAATCAGTATACTTAAACGTGAATTAAATAAACAAAGACGCATTATGCCGATTCGACGTCTGTTTAGGGAAATTCCTAATCTTATTTTGACTTTGAAACCATGTTTGATGATGTCTCCTTTGTCAGTAAGTTTGTTTTTAGAAGCAGATACATATTCTTTTGATACTGTTATTTTTGATGAGGCTTCTCAAGTTTGCACTGAAAATGCCGTCGGAGCAATTTTACGCGGAAAGCAGGTGATTATTGCAGGTGACAGTAAACAACTTCCGCCCACAAATTTTTTCACAACAACAATGTCCGATAATGATTTTGACGAGCCAGAAGAAGATGATGCATACAATGACAGTAGTGCGTATGAATCTGTTTTGGATGAGGCTGCATTGCTTCCTGAGCGTACGTTGTTGTGGCATTATCGAAGCCGTCATGAGCATCTGATCGCGTTTTCAAATGCTAAAATTTACAAAGGAAATTTGATTACATTTCCATCTAATATAGAGAAGGCACCAGATATAGGGGTGGAATATACCTATGTGCCTGATGGCTGTTATGATCGAGGGGGAAGAAAGGGAAATGTAATCGAAGCCGAGAAAGTAGTTGATTTGATTTTCGAACATTTAGAGAAATATCCGGATCGATCACTTGGGGTTATTACTTTCGGAGAGGTTCAGCAATTAGCTATTGATACCATACTGCGTAGACGTCGTATGGAGGAACAAAAATTCGAACATTTTTTTGCAGAAGACAGGCAAGAAGCATTTTTTATTAAAAGTTTGGAAAACGTTCAGGGTGATGAAAGAGATACCATTATTTTTAGTATCGGTTATGCGAAAGATATGTCAGGCGTTATGCGGATGAATTTTGGACCATTGAGCAGAATAGGGGGAGAACGTCGGTTAAATGTTGCGATTACGCGTGCAAAGTATAATGTAAAGTTAGTAGGGTCTATTCTTCCCACGGATATTAATGTGGAACGTATATCTGCGGATGGTCCAAAATTACTGAGAACTTATATTGATTTTGCCATAAATGGTTCTATTATATTACAAAGCGAGTCAATAAATCCTGGCTTTGTACAACATGATTCTCCCTTTGAAGAAGTTGTTTATAATTTTCTTACAGCTAAAGGGTATAAGGTTGTAACACAGGTAGGATGTTCTGGTTATCGTATAGATATGGCTGTTATGCATCCAACTCTCAGTGGGCGCTATGTGTTAGGGATAGAATGCGATGGCGTTTCTTATCATTCTGCCCGTACAGCCAGAGAAAGGGATCGGCTTCGGCAGGATGTGTTAGAAAATATGGGGTGGAAAATATATCGTATATGGTCTACTGACTGGATCAAAGATCCAGTGACTGAGGGGCAGCGACTGTTGGAAGCTGTTGATGAATCCATTGATAGTTATACAGAGAATATTCCCGCTAATATTTTAGTGGAGCAACCTAAAATATTAGATACATTTATGAATGTGGAAGAAAAATCTACCTTAGATAAAGAGTCAATCAATCCATATGAATTTGATGATATGGTTGTTACGGATTTCAGTGAAATTTCACATGATAATAAAAGGCATCCGGATTTACTGAAATGTATTAGGCTTTTAGTTGACAATGAATATCCAATTCATTATGATTTGCTGTGTCAGAAATTAAGTCTTGCTATGGGAAAAGGAAAGGTTACATTAACTGTTCGACGAGAGATCGACGAAGCATTGAAATCCATGCAGGATACAATTACTAAAAAAGGCGAGTTTTTTTATCCTTCAACATTTCAAACAATACCAGTTCATTTGGCAGGTGGAAGAAACATTAAACATATTAGTACTGATGAACTGGCAGCAGCCATGCTTCGCATATTGAATAAATGTGTAGGAATGACTCGTTTGAGTTTGATAGATGAAACGACACGGGCGTTAGGTTTCAGCCGTCGTGGTGCTAATATTACGAAAGCTATGAATGCAGCATTTGAACAATTAGTGATGGAAAAGAAGATTCAGGAAATACATGGGAAAATAATAATTTGTAATTAAAAATTTTATTTGGGTTTTAATAGCTGGACATTATTTATAGTTGTTGTTAAAAAGGAGAAAATTTAATGTTTTGTTTCCTGGTGGCGGTGGTTTTGTTGTTTTGGATGATCCTTTTACTGATATGGATAAAGAACGCAGAGATCGTGCTTGTAGATTACTTTCTGAGTTCTCTAAAACAAATCAAGTAATTTTTGTTACTTGTGATAATAGATATATGGAGCAACTGAAAGGTAATGTTATTGAGCTATAAATATTAATGAATGGATTCTCCACCCGGAATACACCTGATAGAGAATCCATTCATTATAACGCGGCAACGGAATGCTTGAGTGTTTCTTCCACATAACTGTTTAAAGACATCTGATGAGCGGTTGTATAGACAACGAGTTTTCTGTGCAATTCCGGGGAAATACGGACATTAAAGCAGCCTTTATAGGCAGTTTCCGGCTCCTTTCCCTCGGATTTACAATACTCCAGATAACTGTCGACAGCGTTATGGAAATCGTTTAAAAGTTCTTTTGCGTTTTCTCCCTCGTAGGAAATCAAGGAGCGGATTCCCATTACTTTGCCGAAGAAAATACCATCTTCCTCAGAAAATTCAACACTGCCGAGGTAGCCTTTATATTCGATTGTGTTATTCATATGAGGTTCTCCTGTTCTAAGATTTCTATCAATTGTCTGATTTGATAAAGTTTTAATTCTTTTTGTGGATGCGGCTTATGAAGTAAAATATTTCCATGATTTTTACTTACAAACATGACGCGTGATCCACTGGTTTTTCCTTTATCAGATCGAAGATAGTCCAGATATTTAAGCAATGTTTCAGCTTCATCAAAAGTGAAATCCTTTGGCTTCGATTTGAGACGCTGTATCAGTTTTTCTTTTTGTCCCAATAGCATATCCTCCTGACAATTACATTATACACAGTGGCAGGAGAGAATGCAACTAAAAATAGTTACAAGGATGGCGTTATTCATATTTTCCTTATCAAACAGGGAAAATCTGCCGATATATCTAATAAATACTGTGCGGAAAAAGAGCATTTTCACAGCCTACAGTTATGGATAAGAGAACAAAAAGGAGATTGGAGAATTGATTGGCTACATACGAAATTTAAAAATCAGATTAAAACTTTATATCCTTATAGGAGTTGCGCTGGCCGGCATGCTGGTCATCGGCGGTATGTCATTCCTTCTTATGGGTCGGATGAACGATATGGCAAGTGATATTTCAACGAGCTGGCTCCCCAGTATTGATACAGCAAGGGAGCTGGAGGCAACGCTTTCCAATATCCGTCTGAATGAATTAGGGTATCTGACCGCCGTTTCCGACGAGGTAGAGGAATCCAGTCTTCAGTATCTCCAGAAGGAAAAAGGGGATATGGACGCCCTTCTGGCTGCCTATGGGGGAATGATTGATGAAGAAGAAAGAGAATTTTACGACAATACAATGAGTCTGTGGACCAGGTACAAGAAAGCAGACGAGGAAATGATGGCGTTAGCCACACAGGGCCAGGTTGGGGAGGCCCGTGCCGTCCTGGAAGGCGAATGCGTAGATATTTACAATTCTTTGAACAGTTCTTTTAATGATATTATTACCTATAATACAGAGGGCAGTGACGCTGCGACAGAGGAAAGTTTTTTCCTCTACAGAACGGCCACCTTACTGATGGCGGCGGTTATGATTGCCGTAATCCTGGTGGGCGTCTACTTCTCCTTTGTGATTATACGATCCATTAAGACGCCTGTCTCCGAGATCGAGAGTGCAGCCATAAAAATGGCAGAGGGGAATCTGGATGTGGAGATTTCCTATACTTCTAAAGACGAACTGGGGGTTCTCGCCGAGCAGGTGCGAAGATTGATCCACAAGCTTCAGGTGATTATTGATGACGAGAATAAATTCCTTGCCAAAATGGCTGCCGGGGATTTTACGGTGGACTCGATCTGTGAGGAAGAATATACAGGAAACTTTTATCCGCTGCTTGTTTCTTTCCGGGGCATTGCGGAAAAACTCAACGACACGCTGCTGCAGATCAGCCAGAGCTCCTCTCAGGTTGCCAACGGTTCAGAACAGGTATCCAACGGCGCTCAGGCGCTTTCCCAGGGCGCAACCGAGCAGGCAAGTTCCGTGCAGGAACTCGCTGCCACCATTAATGAGATCTCCAATAAGGTGAGCCAGAATGCAGAAAACGCACGGCAGGCCAATGCAACGGCGGGCAGTGTGAGCACACAGATGAATGTGAGCAACGAAAAAATGCAGCAGATGATGCGGGCAATGGGTGACATCAGCAGCTGCTCCAGTGAAATCGGCAAGATTATTAAGACCATTGAGGATATTGCCTTCCAGACCAACATTCTTGCCCTGAACGCTGCCGTGGAAGCCGCCCGCGCAGGCGCTGCCGGCAAAGGGTTTGCCGTAGTGGCCGACGAAGTCCGCAATCTGGCAAGCAAAAGCGCAGAGGCCTCCAAGAACACCTCTGTTTTGATCGAAAATTCATTAAAGGCGGTAGAAAACGGAACGCAGATTGCCGATGAGACGGCACAGTCGCTGCTTCAGGCAGTCCATGACGTAAACGAAATGGCGGGTATCATCGAGGAGATTTCACAGGCCAGCAGCAATCAGGCCGATTCCATCTCCCAGATTACGCTGGGAATTGATCAGATATCCAGTGTTGTGCAGACAAACTCGGCGACCGCGCAGGAAAGCGCGGCCGCAAGCGAAGAGCTGTCCAGCCAGTCACAGATTATGAAGAGCCTTGTGCAGAGGTTTAAGTTAAAAGTATGAAAAAACGGGACCGCTTACGGCGGTCCCGAAGTCTGTGGGAGTTAGTAGTTTAAATTGTTTTTATTTATCTTTGTGCCGGCAGCGCCGCGCGGAGGATTCTCTGGAAAGCTTCCAGGAATATATAGACAATTACAATATTCACAAAGAAGTTCAATGTACATTTGATGATCCTGGTAGTTAAAAGAACCTGCAAAGGCGTTCCGTACATCAGATACAGCCAGGTGGATGTAAGCGTGATGCTGATCAGGTATTCTACAAATGCACAGCCGGCAGCGCGGAGCTTGTTGACTTTGGATTTGTAAAGGATCAGTCCGCAGAAGACGCCTACCAGCGCATAGCTTAAAGAAAATCCCGGGAAATAGGCAAATCCCCGTACCAGGCAGTTGAGCATATCTCCTAAAAATCCGACTGCGAATCCCATGACCGGCCCGCCGACCATTCCCGCGGCGATGAACGCGAGGAATCCGATCCTGATCTCCAAAGTGCTGGAGATTACGATGTTACAGAAAGACAGAACCACATACAGGGCGATTAAAAGTCCGCACATACACAGGTTCTGGGTTTTGCGCAGGCTGTTAAGCTGCGCTTTGAAATCAAGAGCTTCTTTTGAAATCTGCATAAAAATACACCTCCATAGATGAAATGCAGGGCGGGAGGAAATCCTTCCGTTGTAATGCGAGGATAAATCCTCCACTGAAATGATAAGTTCCAACATAAATAATATCTTTCAGGCACCACATCTGAGATGTACTCATATGTAGCAACGGGTGCGAATCAGACATCGTAAGCCTTCCGGCTTTTCGTCCCGTGACAACTCCCCATCCACGGACACTTGACGCGTTTGACTCTACTTCGCTATTATTTACTTGCCCCCTATTATAGCACTTTTTCCCAAATATGCAAGGTTTATGTGGCTTTTTTAGAATATTTTTACGAAGATAAAGCCAAAAGTGTCAGTCATACCCGGCAGAAGGTTGTATTTTTTGTCGTTTTCGTATATAGTTTGGGATATAAAGTAATAAAACAGGGGTGTACAGCATGTCCGAATTTCAGGAACTGATTAAATCTTTTGCCAAAAGCAGGAATTACGTCCGGGATTTTCTGATTTATGGTTTTAAATCCAGGGATGATTTTTCGGTTAAAAGCGGAAGAACGTATGACAATGAACGCCGCCGGATCGAGTGCTGGCTGTCCGGCTATATCCGGTCGGATTACAGTTTTCAGGGCAAAACGGTCTTTCTGGCCATGGACAGCAGTCTGCTGGGCGTGAATCCGCTCTATCGGGCGTGGAAGGCCAAAAGCTTTACGGCCAACGATATTGTGCTGCATTTTCTTTTTCTGGATCTGTTCCGCGCAGGCGGCTCTTACACGGCAGATGAGATGGCTGACCGGCTGCTTAGTGATTATCAGGTGTTGTTTGAATCCCAGCTTGTGCGCAAGAAAGCCAATGAATATGTAAAAGAAGGCATTCTGATGTCCAGAAAAGAAGGCAGAAAGCTTCTTTACTTTGCTGTCCCGGGGGCAGAGACGGCCATACCCGATATCCTCCCCAAACTTCTTGACGCGGTCCGTTTCTGTCAGTTATCCATGCCGCTGGGAGTGGTGGGAAGTATGATCCTGGATCAGTCCCGGGCGGATAACGAGATTTTCGTGGTCAAGCATGGCTATTATGGATTTACCCTGGAGGACGAAATCCTGTTTTTACTTCTTCGCGCCGTCAGGGAAAAATGTTTCGTGACGCTTATAAACCGGACAAATAAGATGGCAAAAGACGAGGCAATCCGGCTTGTGCCGCTTAAAATATTTGTCAGTACCAGGACCGGACGGCGTTTTCTGTGCGGCTATCATGCCGGGAGAAAGAGATTTTCCACCCTGCGCCTGGACCATATTCAGAGCGTAAAGGTGCAGGAACCTTTTCCGGATTATGATTTTTACCGGGAGAAGCTCGCAAAAAACATACCCCGCTGCTTTGGCGTCTCTTTTGGCTCTTCCCACGCCATGGATACCGTCCGGCTGACGCTTAAGATCCGGGAGGGCGCGGAGGATTACATACTCAGTCGTCTGGAAAGAGAAGGACATGGCGGCAGAATCACCCGGACGGAAGAAAACGTCTATACTTATGAATTGTCTGTCTTTGACGGAAACGAGATGATGCCCTGGATTAAGACATTTATCGGGCGGATCATCCGTTTTGAATCCAACAATGAATATCTGGTTAAAAAGTTTTACGGAGATATCCGTACAATGGCGAAAATGTATGAGATACAGGAGCGTGTATAAAGAATGGAGTTGTTTTCAGAGATTTACAGTTGCTATTATCAGGTTGTGGACTGTATCGTAAGGGAGGCGGAAACGCGAAGCCTTACGAAAAAAGAGATGGAAAACATCTGTACAAGGCATGGATTTGCAGAAAGCGGCCTTTATATCCTGCCGAAACTCCTCGGCGGCGAGTGGCCGCTTCTGAAACATGACAATGAGGGAGGATTCCGGGCAGTCACAGACGGTCATTTACCGCTGCCTCTGACAGGTTTGCAGCGTTCCTGGCTGAAAAGTCTTCTTTCGGACAGCCGGTTTCGGTTGTTTTTTGCAGAGGAAGAACTTTTGATACTACAGGAGTATGTACAGGACGCCCGGGCGCTCTGGGAACCGGAAGATTTCTATTATTATGACCGGTACACAGACGGAGACAGTTATACCTCTGAGGAATACCGGGCGCATTTTCAGGCTTTACTTCGCGGAATTCCCCGAAGGCAGTATATGACGATCAGTTATCAGTCCCGGGGCGGCAACCGGATTACGCATCATTATCTTCCGCTTAAACTGGAATATTCCCTGAAAAACGATCGTTTCCGTCTGCTGGCCCTGCCCAGGAACGGGCGCCATTCCATTTACATAACAACCATCAACGTGGGCAGTATCCTGAAAGTGACGCCCCTTCCCGAATATGATGAAGAAGAGATTGATTTCGTGGGACTGATCCGTAAGTCCTATTATCGGGAGCCCATTCGGCTTCTGATCAAAAATCAGCGAAACGCCCTGGAGCGGGCGATGCTTCATTTTGCCAATTATGAGAAAAGGACGAAAAAAATAGACGAGGACACATGGGAGTGCCTCATCTATTACAATAATTCCATGGAGACGGAACTGTTAATCGAGATCCTCTCTTTTGGACCTGCCGTGAAAGTGACCGGGCCGGAGTCGTTCCTCTCCCAGGTTAAAAACAGGCTTCAAAGGCAGATCGATCTTATGGGAGGGGTTCCTTCCCGGCTTTAAAGACGCTGATCATCTCCCGGGTCAGGCTGACGCCGTCGTCCTCCAGAGGAATATCCTCCCGCTCGAACCATTCTCCCACAGCCAGTTCTTCCGTGTCCAGCGTGATATGGGTATCGCCGTCCACATCGCAGAAAAATCCGCACAGCAAAGTGGAGGAGAAGGACCAGGGCTGGCATTTGTAATAGCGGATGTTTTTGACTTTAAGCCCCACTTCTTCCATGACTTCTCTTTGGACAGTCTCTTCCAGCGTTTCGCCTACTTCGGTAAATCCCGCTACAAGGGCGTAATTTACCGTACCCGGGCGATGGGCGTATTTGGTCAGGAGAAGTCTGTTTTTGTCGGTGACCGCCACGATGACGCCGGGACAGATCTTGGGGTATACCATATTCTGGCAGTGGGTGCAGTGCAGCATCCGCTCTTTGTGGTCCGGTTCCATGGGTTTTCCGCATCTGCCGCAGAAACGGTTGGAGCGGTACCAGTCGTCTAACTGCCATCCGGTGATGCCCGCGAATCCAAGATATTTGGGTTCGGCTTCCCGGCAGGCAGTCGGTTTTTCCCATTGAAAACCTGCCAGCCCTTCATCCAGGCCGTTTTGCAGTAAGAAAAACCGCTCGCCGCTTATGGTGAACAGGTAAGTAAATTCGGCGTCTTTTTTAAGAATCTCACCTGCTTTGGGAAAAGTAAGCCGTCCATCTTCCAGACGGCACAGCATATTTCCGTCTTTGTAGATCAGCACCATGTCTTCGGCTGTGGGCGTCTGCTCCGTATAATGATTGTCATATGTATAAGGCGCTATATCCTGTATCATTTTTCTGGTCTTCCTGCCTTTCTTCTGATGTATAATAAGTATGAATGGAATCTGAATAAAAGGATAGCATGTTTGTCGGGTAAATTCAAGTTGATTGACGGATTTTCAATTGCGTCCCCCGTACTTTTGTGTTATTCTGTCAGTATGTTATAACCATACAAGAAGGGGGTATGATCATTGAAAATGCAGGAATCACCTGAGGACTATTTGGAGGCCATCCTGGTCCTTTCCCGGGAATTGGGGAATGTGCGCTCCATTGACGTGGCGAACCATTTAGGCTACAGTAAGCCCAGTATCAGTGTGGCTATGAAAAGACTGCGCGAGAACGGTTTTGTCACCCAGGACGACAACGGTCATCTGATTCTGACCGGTTCCGGCCTTTCCATCGCGCTTAAGATCTATGAGCGCCATCTGGTCCTGTCCCAACTGCTGATTTCCATCGGGGTGGAGGAAGAGACCGCAAGGAAGGACGCGTGCCGTATGGAACATGTGATCAGTGACGAAACTTTTGAAAAGCTGAAAGAACTTTCCCAGAAGCGCTGAGTGGTAAAAGGCTGAAAACATGATAAAAGGAGAGGGAATATGACGACTGAAGCAAGGAAGAAACCTAAGATTCATAAAGAAGCCGTGATCGCAAAAGGGGCGGTGGTCATTGGGGATGTAACAGTGGAAAAGGACAGCAGCGTCTGGTATAATGCGGTCGTGCGGGGGGACTTGCAGCCGATTGTGATCGGGGAAGGCTCTAACGTGCAGGACAACGCGGTCCTTCATGTGGACAGGACCTGTCCTCTTACAATAGGGAAAAAAGTGACCGTGGGCCACGGGGCGATCCTGCATGGCTGCACCATTGAAGATGAGGTGCTGGTTGGCATGGGGGCTGTCGTAATGAACAAAGCGGTGGTAGGAAAAGGCAGTATCATAGCCGCCGGCGCTTTGGTAACGCAGAATACGGTGATCCCGCCCGGTTCTTTAGTGATGGGCAATCCGGGGAAGATCCGCCGGCAGGCGACGCCGCAGGAAATGCGGGCGAGTATACAAAACGCGGAGAATTATATTCAGGAGAGTAAAGAGATCGTTTCCTGCTGACGGTCAGTGTAAGGCCTGGGGAGAGAAAAATGGTGGCAGAAGACAGGAAAAGGGCGTATGCGAAAGAGGCGTTTAAGCTGTCTCTCAGGGGGCTTCGCCGGAAGATTCCCACACTGACGGCGGCTATGGAGATTATGGATACCGTGTGGACGCGGCAGGATAACAGGTCCGGGACAGACGGAGAAATGATTTACTGGAAAGAAGAAGAGGTACTGGGACTTTTTGCAGAAGGTGCAGATAGGCTTCAGAGAAGATATCTGCATTTTTTACTGCACGGAATGTATCTGCACAGATTCAGGGGAAGCAGGTATCCGGAGCGGATCTGGTGGCTTGCCTGCGACCTGATGACGGAATACCGGATCGACCGGATGCATGTGGAAGGATTCGAGTGGCCGATTCCGGGGGAGAGAAGCCGTTATTACAGAAAGCTGAGAGAAGAAGGCGTCCGTTTTCACGAAAAGAATCTGGCGGACTGGTTAAAAAAAGCGGATCAAAGTCTTGTTCAGGCATTGGAAGCAGTATTCAGAAAAGATGAGCATATGTTCTGGCGGATGGAAGAAGAACCCGGGGCGGACAGTAAGCACAGGGAAACCTTCAAAAAAGAGCAGCTTCGTAAGACCGCAGATGCAGCACATAAATGGAAGACTGTGTTTGAACAGTTGGAGCTTCGGGAAACAGAGCATAAAAGGCAGGCCGGAGGCAGCGCCGGGGCAGGGAGCGAAAAGGTCATTCTGGAGAAAGAAAAGGGGCATGACTACCGGATGTTTCTGAAAAAATTTGCAGTGACAAAGGAAGAACTGTCTCTGGATATGGACAGTTTTGACTATATTCCCTATGACTACAGCCGCAGAATGTACGAGAATCTGGTATTTTTAGAGCCGCTGGAATACAGAGAAGTGCAGAAGCTTTCGGAATTTGTGATCGCCATTGACACGTCGGGTTCCTGTTCTGGAGAGATCGTGCGGCAGTTCCTCACGGAAACCTGGGAGATCTTTCAGGAAAAGGACAATTTTTTCCGGGATATGCGCATTCACCTGATCCAGTGCGACTGCCTGATTCAGGACCATGTATGCGTGACCTGCGAAGAAGAATGGAAAGATTATCTGGAACATATGGAGATCAAAGGGCACGGAGATACGGATTTTACGCCGGTCTTTCGGCTGGTGGACAAGATGGTGGAGGAAAAAGAGTTAAAAGACTTAAAAGGGCTTTTATATTTTACGGACGGGGACGGAATCTACCCGCCCGCAAAACCGGACTATGAGACGGCGTTTGTATTTTTAAATGAAGAACTTACCAGGGGGAAAGCGCCCGGCTGGGCGCTGACGCTGACACTGGACAGGGAACTGGAGGCGAGGGCATGAATATACAGGAAGCAAAAGAAGAGATTATCCGGAGCGTGCAGGCGTATACGGCCAGGGATGCGCGTGGGTTTTACCGGATTGCGCCCGTGCGCCAGCGTCCGGTGCTTCTCATGGGGCCGCCCGGCATCGGCAAGACGGCGATCATGGAGCAGGCAGCCAGAGAATGCGGCGTGGGGCTGGTGGCTTACACCATCACCCATCATACAAGACAGAGCGCTGTGGGGCTTCCGCAGCTTGTGAAGCGGACTTTTGACGGGACGGAATATACCGTGACGGAATATACCATGAGCGAGATTGTGGGGTCCGTCTATGAATACCAGGAGAGGACCGGATACAAAGAAGGGATTCTTTTTATTGACGAGATCAACTGTGTGTCGGAGACACTGGCGCCTACCATGCTGCAGTTTCTGCAGTACAAGATGTTCGGAAACCATAAAGTGCCGGAAGGCTGGATCATCGTCGCCGCGGGCAATCCGCCGGAATGCAACCGTTCTGTCAGGGAGCTGGATATGGCGGCGCTGGACCGGGTGCGGGTTCTGAACGTGGAGGCGGAATTTTCGGTCTGGAAAGAGTATGCCCTGTCTGCCGGGGTGCATCCGGCGGTCCTGTCTTATCTGGAACTGAATCCGGAATATTTCTATCAGGTGACGCTGACCCGGGATAAAAGGGAGTTTGTCACGGCCAGGGGATGGGAAGATTTGTCCGTGCTGCTGACCGAATACGAGCGCCAGGGGATGCCGGTGGGTCTGCCTTTTATGGAAGAATTTTTGAGGATCAAAAAGATTGCCTCGGATTTTGCTTCCTATTATCAGATGTATCATGCCTATACAGGAAGATACAAAGTGCTGGCGCTGGCCGAAGGAAGCCTGACGGACCGGGAAACAGGCGAACTTTCCGATCTGTTAAAAGAAGCGCCGGGAGATATCCGCTGCATGTTCGTGCGGCATCTGCTGGCAGCGGCTTCCGAAAGAATGTGTACATACGCCCGGAACCAGAAGCTTTTCAAAAGGAAAAAAGAAGTGCTGGGACAGCTTGACACTTATATGAAAAGGGAAGATGTTTCATGGGAAGGTTTTTTCAGGAAGCGTTTTCAGGAAGTTCAGATTAAAAAACAAAACGGGCTTTTGGAGCCGTGGGAAGAAAGTATGGAATCCCAGGTGGACGAAGATCTGAAAACATTCCTTTATGCAGGCCAAAGTCCGTCCGGCAAAGACAGAACAGAAGAACTGTCGGTGCAGGATGGACTGGCAGAAGAAGAACAGAGACTAAAGGAACAAGGGGCAGCGCTTTGTGGATTCCTGGGGCGTATCACGGATTTTCTTGCGGGTACTTTCGGGGAAGACCTGGAACTTGGTGACTGGCTCTGGGGGATCAAAAACCACGGAGATTTTAAAAACTGCGGATATACAATAAAACCGGAGTTTCTTGCACTGCTGGAAGAAAAAGGACAGGAAGAGAGGCTTCGCAAAAATATTTTACAAATGGAGGGTTTATATGAAACTGCTGATCGCGTCTGACATCCATGGATCTGCATATTTTTGCAGGAAACTGCTGGAAGCTTATGACCAGGAGGAAGCGGACAAACTGATTCTTCTGGGGGATATCCTGTACCATGGCCCCCGCAATGACTTGCCGGAAGAATACGCACCCAAAGAGGTACTTGCCATGTTGAACGCAAAAAAAGAGGAGATTTTATGCGTCCGGGGCAACTGTGATACGGAAGTGGACCAGATGGTGCTGGAATTTCCCATACTGGCAGAGTACGGTTTTCTGTATGAGCAGGGCAGGATGATCTTTCTGACCCACGGGCATGTGTTCAACGAGCAGAATCTGCCCATGCTGAAAAAAGGAGATGTACTGCTCCATGGACATACCCATGTGCCGGTATGCCGGGAACATGCGGCGTATGTCTATATGAACCCGGGGTCGGTATCCATACCCAAAGAAAAAAGCCCACACAGCTATATGATTTATGAAGACGGACTGTTTGTATGGAAGGATCTGGATCGGAAGGAATATTTAAGCTATCATCTGTAGATAATTATGAAAATTTATTCATAAAAAATGCACAAATATACAGTAAATAATGAAAAAAAGCTTGCATTATCGAAAGTATGCTTTATAATGTCAGATAGGTTCAAAAGAACCAGGATATTTCTGAAAGGAAAGAGGACAAGGGAATTATGAAAAAGAAAATGATCAGCATGATGTTATGCGCGGCTATGACGGCGGCTATGCTCGCAGGCTGCGGAGGCAACAATGCAGCAGACACAAGCGCTCCGGCCGCAGAGGACGGCGCAGGAGAAGAAACGCCTGAAGCAGAAGCGCCCGAGGCGGAGGCTCCGGCAGAGGAAAATACAGAAGCGGAAGACGCATCGGCGGCGCCGGCGGACGGCACGCTTGTGATGGCTACCAACGCGTACTTTGAGCCCTATGAGTATTATGAAGGAGATCAGGTAGTCGGCATTGATGTGGAGATGGCGCAGGCTGTGGCCGATAAGCTGGGAATGGAACTGAAAGTAGAGGATATGGAGTTTGATTCCATCATTCCCGCGATCAATTCCGGCAAAGCCAACATCGGCGTGGCGGGTATGACCGTTACGGAAGACCGTCTGAAAAATGTGGACTTTACCAATCCGTATACGACGGCTACCCAGGTGATCATCGTGCAGGAAGGCAGTGAGATCACCGGCGAGGCAGATCTGACAGGCAAGACAGTCGGCGTTCAGCTTGGAACCACCGGAGATATCTATGTATCCGATATGGACGGCGTTACGGTTGAACAGTACAATAAAGGTATGGATGCGGTGCAGGCTCTGACCACCGGAAAGATTGACGCGGTTGTCATTGACAACGAGCCGGCGAAACAGTTTGTATCCAAGGCAGAAGGTCTTAAGATCCTCGAAGAAGAGTTTGTGACGGAAGAATATGCCATCGCCATCGCCAAAGGCAATGAAGAGCTTCTCGGAAAGATCAACACGGCGCTTGACGAACTGACTGCCGACGGAACACTTCAGGCAATCATTGACAAGTACATTACAGCAGAATAACAGGTGAATTATGGGGAGCTTTCAGGAACGGTTTTATCAGAACTTTATACAGGACGACCGCTGGATGTACATGTGGAACGGCCTAAAGGTGACTTTGGAAGTGACGCTGCTGGCCACACTGATGGGGATTGTGATCGGCTTTATCGTCGCCATCGTGCGTTCCACCTACGACCGTACGGGGAAATTTAAGATACTGAATTTCCTGTGTCAGGTATATCTGACGGTCATCCGGGGTACGCCGGTGGTGGTGCAGCTTCTAATCATCTACTTTGTGATCTTCGGGTCTGTGGATATCAGCAAAGTTGTGGTGGCTGTGCTGGCTTTTGGCATTAATTCCGGCGCGTATGTGGCGGAGATCTGCCGCGCGGGTATTATGTCCATTGATATCGGGCAGCTCGAGGCAGGCAGAAGCATCGGTTTCAGCTACGGGCAGACCATGTGGTATATCATTCTGCCCCAGGCGTTTAAAAACGTACTCCCGGCCCTTGGAAATGAGTTCATTGTACTCCTGAAAGAGACCTCCGTATCCGGATACATAGCCCTGCATGACCTGACAAAGGGCGGCGATGTGATCAGAAGCCGTACTTACGACGCGTTCATGCCCCTGATCGGTGTTGCTTTGATCTATCTGGTACTGGTGCTGGGATTCACCAAACTGGTGTCCATACTGGAGAGGAGGCTGAACCAGAGTGAGCGATAATGTATTAATCAGCGTCCGGGGCGTATGTAAGAATTTTTCCGGAAAAGAAGTGTTAAAAGGCATTGACCTGGATATCCGAAAAGGAGAAGTGGTCGTGATTATCGGGCCTTCCGGTTCAGGCAAGAGTACATTTTTACGCTGCCTGAACCTGCTGGAGGTTCCCACCGGCGGCCAGATCTTTTTTAACGGTGCGGATATTACAGACAGTAAGGTAGATATTGATCTGCACCGCCGGAAGATGGGGATGGTGTTCCAGCATTTCAATCTGTTCCCCCACATGGATATCCTCAGGAATATGACCATCGGCCCGGAGAAGCTTTTAAAAGAGTCAAAGGAAGAAGCGAAAAAGCATGCCATGGAGCTTTTGGAGCGCGTGGGGCTTGCAGACCGCGCCCATGCGTATCCAAGCCAGCTGTCCGGCGGCCAGAAACAGAGAATCGCCATTGTACGGGCCCTGTGTATGCGGCCGGAAGTGATGCTTTTTGACGAACCGACTTCGGCGCTTGATCCGGAGATGGTAGGAGAGGTGCTACAGGTTATGAAAGGCCTTGCGGGAGAGCATATGACCATGGTCGTAGTGACCCATGAGATGGGATTTGCGAAAGAAGTGGCGGACCGGGTGGTGTTTCTGGACGAAGGCATCCTGATGGAGCAGGGCGCG
>DKVI01000001.1 GCA_002491115.1 Lachnospiraceae bacterium UBA7182
TGACGGCGGAATGGAGATTACTATAGAAAAAAGGAGGCGATACTGTATGCCATTTGAATTGAAACTCCCTTCTTCTAAACCATTTGCTGTTAGCGCAATGACCAGAGAGCAGCTTGATGTAGAACTCCAGAAGGGTGTCGATTCCATCAAAGCAGGAAAAGTATATTCTGCTGATGAAGTCGATGCGGCACTTGCAAAGGAGTTTGGCATATGACGGATAGCTATAGAAGTGCGTTCATCGGATTTCCTGCCAGCGCGTTATGCGTTAGTTGAATGGGAGCCGTGGACCATTTTCAAACTTCTATTCCACCTTTATCACAAATCCGTCATAGATTCCGGAGAGAACATCTTCGCCAAAATTGTATTGTTCTAATGTATCTTTCTCAAATCCATAAACCATTGTCATCTTTTTATCAGGATCAACAATCCAGTACTCCCTGACGCCTGCAGTGCGATATTGAAATAATTTTGTCATATAATCTCTTGGTTTACTGCTCGGAGATACAATCTCAATGATCCAGTCAGGTGCCCCATGGCACCCTTTTTCATCCAATTTAGAAAGGTCACAAATCACAGAAATATCCGGTTCTACATAATTGATATCATCCTTATTCAAAAACACTGCAAACGGAGCTGCATAGACTTCGCATTTTCCATCTTTACTGTCAATATAATTCGCAATTGCCTGATGCAGTTTCCAACTGATTTTCTGATGTGTTCTGCCTGGCGGAGCCATATAGTAAATTTTTCCGTCAATCAGTTCCGCCCGCTGTCCTTCCGGTAAAGCATAGATATCATCTATTGTATAAATTTCTTCTTTTCTTAATGTCTCCATATCCACACCTCTCTTTAATACTCCTTTATCCCATCACGCGCCTCTTTCTTATGACCGTACGACGCTCTCATTTCCGATCGGCTTTTATCAAAACTTCTTTCCCTTCAAAAGCAAAACCATATTTCCGAATCCGTTCTTTGGGGATTCCTCTTTCCTCCAGAGACGTCTCATATCGCTGCTGATCAATCTGCCTCAAAGCGGCGTCCGCGGTATCCTCCAGAGACGCTTCTTCCTTCGGATCTCTGACCTTGAACTCCATAATCATTGCGTGGTCTGTTGTATTTTTCGGTTCCAGCATTATGTCATACCTTCCGAAACCGCTTTCCCGGTTGGACGTAATGATATAGCGGTCTGTCAGCTCCACAGACAGTCCCAGCACAAAGCCATGATAGAAACGCTCCGGCTGCGTCTCCGCGGAAGGCTTTCTCCCGCTGTCGAAATAACTGAAAGAAACCAGGGTCACCCGGTTCATATAAGCGTTCATGGACTTTACGTCATCTTTAAGCAGCGCTTTGATAAAATCATTGTAGACTGTCCCCGAACCGGTGAACCACTTCCTGATCATCTTACGGAACATAATCCGCACTTCTTTGTTGGTTAAAGTCAGTTCATACAGATCCGCGCCTGTATCCTTATTTAAAGTATAGCCTTCCGCTTTCAAATACCCGCTTGCCAGAAACAGGCTCCAGATGGCGTTTTCGTCCGTATCCAACTGGCCGAAGATAATTTGTTCGTCAATTTCTTTGAACAGGTGCTCTCCCTTCAGCAGTTTTTCCATGGATGTTTTTATCTCTGTGCTGCCCTCGCGGATCAGTCTGTCCACCAGACCATTGCTGCTCGTGTTGGTCCAGTAAGCCGCCAGCCTCCTTTTATCAAGGAAGTTAATAATCGACCATGGATTATATATATCCTTTCTCCCTCCAAATGTAAAACCATCATACCAGTCTTTTATGTCCTGCTGGTTCCCATACAGTCCATATTCTTTTAATGCTTCCCATACTTCCTCTTCCGTAAACCCAAAGCTGTCTTCATATTTTTCCGACGTAACAGTCACCACTTCCAAATGATTCAAATCAGAAAAAATGGACTCCTTACTAACCCTCGTAATTCCTGTCATAACCGCCCGCTCCATATACGGATTGGTTTTAAATGTGGCATTGAACAGTCCCTTTATAAACTCTACCATCTCCGGCCAGTAGCCGTATACCCATGCCTCCTGCAGCGGTGTGTCGTATTCATCCATCAGGATGATAGCTTTTTTTCCATAATAGCAAAAAAGATACTTTGACAGATTTTTCAGAGCATAAGCGATCTTTGCATCTGTACTGTCTGTACAAATTTTCCGGAAAGCTTCCGCCTCTCCTTCTTTTAAAAAGCTTCCTTTCAGCAAATAATCATATTTTTGGTAGATACTTTGAATCAGCATACAGATTTTTTCTCTGGCCACAGCAAACGTATTCGCTTTTACGTCCGCAAAGCTTAAAAATATTACCGGAAAGCTTCCCTGAAGCTTCCTGTATGCCCCGTCCTTCCATATAGACAGGCCCTCAAATATCTCCCCCTGCCCCGCATATTCTACGGATAAGAACCGCTCCAGCATATTCATGTTCAAAGTTTTCCCAAATCTCCGGGGACGGGTAATCAGTGTCACATCATCGCCGGATTCCCACCATTCTTTGATAAAATTTGTTTTATCCACATAAAAATACCGGTTGGAAATCAACTTCTCAAAGCTCTGGATTCCTATACCTACAGTCCTTGCCATCCTGCCTTCCTCCTCATCTTTCTCACACCAACTGGTATCCCTTTTGTTTATTGTACTACGTCTCTGTTTAATTTTAAACTTCTTTTGAAAATTTTTGGCGAACTGCCACAGTATACATAAAAAAGATACCCGCAGGCGGCATATCCGCCGCCTGGCAGGTGTATGGACTGACAGAAAATTATTCTTTTATGCTTTCAATCTCCTCGTCAAACCGCGCCAGCAGTCTGTCGAGGACATGGACCAGATGTCCGATCTCGGGTTTGGTGAGCTGTTCGTCGGCGCCCAGCTCTTCGCCTTTGATGCGCATCTGCTCATTGATCAGGGATGAAAAGATGACGACGGGAATCCGTTTAAGCCTGGCATCGTCTTTGATCAGCTTGGTCAGTCTGTGGCCGTCCATCTCCGGCATCTCAATATCGGTAATCACAAGATTCACTTTGTCATACAGATCAGAATCGTTGCGGATAGAGTTTAAATAATCCCACGCTTCCTGTCCGTTGCTGAAATTCTTCACATCCATAAACCCGGCGCGCTCCAGCGATTCATCGATCATCTTCTGTAAGAGGACAGAATCTTCGGCGATCACGATGGGACTGTCACACAAAGGCCTGTCTCCCATCTTATCCACCTCGGATATCTGAATCGTGGTCTCCGGCGCAATCTCCGCCACGATAGCCTCAAAGTCCAGGATCGTCACCAGTTCGTCATTGCACTGGGCGATGCCCGTAGCCACGCCTTCTTCCCCATGGGTCAGGGTTTTGTCAGGCTTCTGAATATCTTTCCAGGATATACGGCTGATGCCGTCTATGGTCTGTACGCGGAAGGCCACCATCATCTTGTTGAAATTGGTCACGATAAACAGATCCCTGCCGCCGTGTTCCAGTTGCTCGTTGGTCAGATAATAGCCAAGGTCAATGACCGTGATCAGTGTATCCCTCGGTTTAAAGATCCCTTCTACCGCCGGATGCGCATGGGGCATGGCTTTTACTTTCTCGGCCCTCATGATCTCTTTTACCTTTGCCACATTAATTCCGTAGAACTCTCCCTGAATCGTAAACTTCATGATCTCAATCTCATTGGTACCGGATTCAAGTAAGATACCTTCTTTTTCTTTATCCATATCGTATGACCTCCCTTCTCTATAAGTGCTTCTCCGGCCTTCCGGCTGAGCGGATCACCACATCCCCGGTAGCCACATTCAGAAGCATCGTTCTTGCATGACTGCCTCCTACATCTTCTGCAGAAATACGGAAGTGCTGTTCTGCCAGTATCTTTTTTACCATAGCGGCATTCCTCTGGCCGATATTCCCGAAATCAGCGTTCCCGCTGATGGAGAACATCTTGGCTCCCCCCGCGATCTTCACCACTGTCCTGCTCTTCACCATACCGAAAGCGGTAAGTTTACGGATCATCTCATTTAAGCCGCTGTCCGCATATTTGAACACCTTCGGATCTTTCGGATCGACCCTGGAAGGCAGCATGATGTGCAAAAGGCCGCCCAGTTTCAGGCCAGGGTCGTACATGGTGATCCCGATACAGGAACCAAGCGCATATGTAATGATCACACCGTTCCCTCGGGTGAACTTCATATCCCCGATCCCTACTTTTAAATCTTTCTCCGCCATTATGAAACACCCAGTTTCTCTAAAATATTGTTAAGGGATTTTATATCCGGCAGCATCAAAAGCCCGTCGGAAAGGCTGACACCGTCTACAATAAATTCTGCGTTGATATACATCAGCTTGTCAGTCTCATATCCGCCTTCCGCGATGGGAACCGTCAGGATTCCGCCCAGCATATTTACGGTGGAACTGGGTACAGACAAATCAATCTCGACACCCACGAGTTTGGTAAACGCATTTACATAGGAACAGATAATGATATTCCCGATCTCTTCCAGCGCGGAGTAGTCCAGCTCATCCATATCCGTAAAAGATTCATAGCGTTTGCCTATGAGTTTTTCCAGCACCGCGTTGGCCATATCCATTTTAAAAATAAACAGCATCAGCCCGTTCACTTCATTGGACATCTGGACCAGGGTAGCGGCCACCAGTTCTTCCATCTCTCCCATCTTGTCCACGGCTTCTTCGTACCCAAGAATACTCACCTCGGGTATGGTGATGCGGATCTCTTTCTGAAGCATTTTGGAGAGCGCCGTGGCAGCATGGCTGGTACCGATACTGCTGATTTCCTTCATTACATCCAGTTCCTGAAGATTCATGTCTTCATAGCTTTTTATTCTCATTATTACCTCACAGTCTTGGAACCCTGCTTTTTATTATCCGCGCAGGGAGTTAATCGTGGCCTCTACCTCATCCGATGTGGTCACCATTTTAAGGGCATAGGAAAATGCCCGCTGGCTTTCGATCACCTGGGTCATCTCTTTGGCCAGATCCGTGCCGGAGCTTTCCAGAGCGCTGCGCGCCATGGACGGATTCTCCAGCAGTATGACTTCTGCGCCTTCATCCGCCGGGACGTATTCATCGTTTCCTGTGTTCAGAAGCCGGCTTGGGTTGCGGAAGGTATATACGCCCACTGTCTGATCCTGCGCAAGGTTCCCGTTGTCATCCACTTCGATCGGACGGCCTTCTCTGTCCAGCACCAGCTTGTTGGATTCCGTCAGAAGATAGAAGGTATCCCCGCCCAGGCTTCCTCTGTGGAAACGCCCGGAACGGGTATAGGAGATCGCATCATTCGCCGGATCCTGCACCATAAAAAACGCATTGTCTTCCATGATGGCATAATCCAGCCGGCTGTTCGTCTGTGTGATTGCAGACGCGCCAAAATCCGTATAAGTCCTCTGCACCCTGATACCGTTGCCCGCCATCAGGTTTGTCACGGCATCGGCAGAATCATTCAGGTTGTAATTCAGAAGATCGGAAAAAGCGACTGTCTTGGACTTGAAGCCGTTGTTATTTATATTTGCCAGATTGTTGGCAACTACACTTAATTTGTTATTGAAGCTTCCCGCGCCTAAAGCGGCGGTGTAAAATGACTGCTGCATATAGGTTATCCTCCATTCAGGTTTTGCTGTTTTTACAGTCTGCCTATGTCGTTTGCCGACCGGTTCATGATCTGGTCATACATTTTAAGTGCCTGTGCCGCACTTTGCAGCGCCCGCTGAGAAGTCATCATGGAAGTCATCTCTTCCACCATGTCCACATTGGAACGCTCCAGCATCTTCCACTGGATCGGCACCTGACCGCTTATATCCCGGGGCGCCTGTTCGGTGGAATAGACTCCGTAGTCTTCTTTATGGAGCTGTCCGTAATCTTCAAAGTCCACCACCCGAAGTGTGCCGTACACCTGTTCGGTCCCGTCATAGTCCACCACCCGGATCGTACCGCTGCCGTCCACGGTAAAATTCTCATTATTGATCTGAATCGGTCCGCCGTCTGCGCCAAGCACCCTGCCAAGACCGTTATTCATCATCAGATATCCCTGATTATCCACATAGAAGGAGCCGTTGCGGGTATACTGGACGCCCTGGGCAGTCTGAATGCAGAAAAAACCGTCTGCGGACAGGGCAAAATCATAGATGCCTCCGGTGCTCTGAAAAGAACCCTGTTCATAATTTACATGCGTCTGCTGCGCGGTCCTGATCCTGGAGGTGACTGACATCTCTTCGGGGTTCCCTTTATTCTTTCTCCCGGTCCGGTAGAGCATCTCCTCATCAAAGGTACTGCTGGTCATCTTATCCCTCTTGTAACCTGCGGTCTGGACATTGACCATGTTGTTACTGATCACATTCAGGTTCCGGTTCTGGGTCAGCATACCGGAGACCAGGTTGTAAAAGCCCTGATACATACCTTACATTCCTCCTGTTATCTATCGTATCATTAGTTTATATAATCACTCATATATGCTTTCAGTCTGCGGATGGCGCTGCTGTGGAGCTGGGAGATGCGCGGTTCGCTGACGCCCATGACCTGAGCAATCTGTCCCATGTTGAGTTCCTCCACATAATACAGGGAGATCACCAGCTTTTCTTTTTCTTTCAGACTGTCCACCGCCTGAGCCAGAAGTTTGCGGGATTCGCCTTTCATATAAGCTTTCTCAGGCTGAGAACTCACATCGGAGCTGGAAAGCTGCAGCGACTGGCGTTCATCCTCATCATCAATCAGCATATCCAGAGACAATACATTCATGATCACGCTCATACGCTCTAACTTGCGGTATTTCTTCACATCCATACCGGCGGCGCCGGCGATCTCCTCATCCGTGGCCGAAGGACCTAAAGCAATCTTCGTCTCCTCGATCAGACGGACCTGCTTTCTGAAATCCCTGGGCATCCAGTCATTCTTCCTTACAAGGTCGATGATCATTCCCCGGATGCGTCTGGATATAAACGTCTCAAACTTATTATCACGCTCCGGCTCATATCTGTCAATCCCTTTCATGATGGCAATAACGCCTTCATTGATAATATCTTCCATCTGAAGCGAACCGGCATAGACCCCCCGCATCTGAGACGCGATGGTTTTCACGATATAGAGATAGCGCAGGACCAGCTCCTGTTTGATCTCAAGCTTCTTCGTCTCCTGGTACAGGGACAGAAGCTCTTCGTTTGTCCTGTCTTTCAGGTTCTCTGTCTGAGCCATAATCAGGCTCCCTTCCTCTCTGAATTTTCAAGCGTCAGGCTGCCGATGGACTGAATCTGGATGTTGTTTGCTATCTCATTGAAAGACAGCACCCGGACATTCGGGTAAAACTGATCGATCAGCCGGTAAAAGTGAACTCTCATGACCTGGGAAGTCAGAATCACCGGGGTACGGGACAGACTGTTAAATTTCTTAAGCTGCACCGTAATCTGATTGATCAGGCTTTGGAGTACGTCCGGGCTCAAAGCCAGATAAAAACCTCTCTCTCCTTTGGACAGACAGCCTACCATGGTACGTTCCAGCTCGGAATCCATCGTGATGACTTTCATCGTTCCGTCCTCGCAGTACAGACGGGTGATGGTACGTTTTAACGACGTGCGGACCCGCTCAATGAGAGCATCCACATCTTTTACCGGAAGGCCTGTATCGGATATATATTCCATGGTCGTCTCGATCACTGTCTCCAGGTCTTTGATCGGCACGCCTTCTTTTAAAAGATTCGTTAATATCTTCTGGAACAGGCTGTAAGTAATAATATTGGGAAATGCTTCCTCAATCAGTTCCGGGGAAGCTTTCTTTGTATTCTCCACCAGATGGATGACTTCCTGCCTGGTGATCAGCTCATGAGCATGCTGGCGTACCACCTCCGACAGATGCGTAACCAGCACAGACAGCGGGTCAATGACCGTATATCCGTAGATCTCCGCCATTTCCCTGTCCTCCGGACGAATCCAGCGGCTGGGAATCCCGTATGCCGGCTCTATGGTTTCGATACCGTCAATTTCTTTTTCAGGATTTTCAGGATCCAGCGCCAGGTAATAGTCTACCAGAAGTTCTCCTCTTGCCACTTCTTCCCCTTTAATTTTAATACAGTACTGGTTCGTATTCAACCCCGAACTGTCCCTGAGACGGATGGAAGGTATGACAAATCCCATATCCTGGGCGTACTGCCGGCGAAAAATCACGATCCTGTTGATCAGACGCCCGCCCACAGACTCATCCACCAGAGGAATCAGACTGTAGCCAAACTCCATCTCTATGGGCTCCACCGTCAGAAGATTGTAGACATTATTTACATCTTTAAAATATTCTTCCTCGGTCATCTGGCGCAGGGTCTGCTCTTCTTCCGGCTGTGCTTCTTCGGGCTGTGCACCCGCGCTTCCTCCGCCTGAGAAGGCTCCCGCCCCCGCCATGGCCGGTTCCTCTTTCACTCTTCTTAACAGATAGTATCCTCCGCCGATCAGGCCTGCCGATACGATCAGAAGCTGGATCACCGGCATACCCGGGATGACGCACAGGACAGCCACCACCATACCGCTGATCATGATCGCCGTAGGCTGTGCGGTAAACTGTTTGGATATATCTTCGTTTAAGCTTCCTTCCGCCACGGCTCTTGTAACGATCATACCGGTAGCAGTAGAGATCAGAAGAGACGGGATCTGTCCTACCAGGCCGTCACCCACCGTGGCGATGGAATAAGTGGTCAGGACCGCCCCAATGCTCTGCCCGGACTGAACAATGCCGATAATGCTTCCTCCGATGAGGTTAATCCCCGTGGTAATCAGGGACATCACCGAGTCGCCCTTTACAATCTTGGTAGCACCGTCCATGGAGCCGTAAAAATCCGCTTCTCTCTGGATCTTGTCACGTCTTGCCCGGGCCATCTGTTCGTCGATCAGGCCGGAATTCAAATCGGCGTCGATGGCCATCTGTTTACCCGGCATGGCATCCAGGGTAAATCTGGCAGCAACCTCGGCCACACGTTCCGCGCCTTTTGTAATAACGATAAACTGCATCAATACGATGATCAGGTAGATGACGATACCCACAACCACATTGCCCTGGAGAATAAAATCACCGAATGCCTGGATAATCTGTCCCGAAGAACCTGAATTACTCAGGATGTTCCGGGTGGTAGACACATTGATGCCCAGTCGGAAAAGGGTTGTGATCAGCAAAAGGGACGGGTAGATCGCAAATTCCAGCGGCTCGTGAATCGTCATGGTAATGACCAGGATCATAAGCGATATGGATATATTCAGAATAATCGCCACGTCCACGATGGCCGGCGGAAGCGGTATGATCAGCAGCAAAATAATTGTAAGTACAAACATTACTACTGAGTAGCTTAATAATTTTCTCATTATAAGGCTCCATCCATCTATCATAAATATGCGGCCGCCGTCTGTTCCATTCCTTTAGTCAGACGCGGACTGCTTAAACATTTCTTCTCTGTTATTGATCCTGTAAACATATACAAGTATCTCGGCTACAGCGCCGTAAAACTCTGCGGGAATCTCCCTGCCCAGTTCACAGTTGGCGTACAGCCCTCTTGCCAGAGGCCTGTTCTCCACGATCGTCACGCCGCTTTCGGAAGCGGTCTTTATAATACGAAGCGCCATATAATCCTGGCCCAGTGCCAGTACGACGGGCGCTCCATGGCTGTCCGGGTCATATTTTAACGCCACGGCAAAATGCGTCGGATTTCTTATGACTACATCCGCTTCCGGGACGCTCTGCATCATCCTGCTTAAAGCCATCTGCCTCTGGATGCTGCGGATTTTGCTTTTGACCTTGGGATCGCCCTCGGTATTTTTATATTCTTCTTTTACTTCCTGCTTGGTCATCTTTAAGTTATTCTCGTAATCCCATCTCTGATAAAGATAGTCAAAAAAAGCGATGACGGCAAACGCCAGGCACACTTTTTTCACCAGATCGAACACAAGCGTAAGGGTATAGGCGGCGGCATTTAATGTGGGCATGTAAAACATCTGTGCCACCGGAATTAAATCTCCTCGTACAAGATTGTACAGAAGCACGATTAATATGGTTATTTTAATCAGGTTCTTGACCAGTTCCACTACTTTTTTCAGACTGAATAAATTCTTAATTCCTTTAATCGGATTCAGTTTGCTGAACTTGGGACGAAGAGGTTTGAACGTAACAAGAAAGCGGGTCTGTATTCCATGGGCAAGGATTCCCAGCGCCATAGAAGCAAGGAGCAGCGGCAGCGCGCACTTTAAGGTCGCAACGACCGCGTCCACATAGATATGCGGGGAACTGCCAAAAGGATCGTCATCCGCAATGGCTGAAAAAAAATGCCGCATAAAATCCCGCATGGTCTCATACATAAAAGGAAGCATGATCCTGGCCATATAAAACACGCCAAACAGCATCACGACCGTGACTATATCTTTACTCTGAAAGATATTTCCGTCTTTTCTGGCATCATTACGTCGTTTACTGGTTGGCTGCTCGGTCTTCTCCTGTCCGTTCGACTCTGCCAAGCTCACCACTCCCTTCTGCTAACGCATGGAATCTTTAAGCACCGGATACCGGTTTGTTTTTATGTTCCCGGAACCAGCATAACCAGCGCACTTTCTATATTGGCCAGCATATCGTCAATAATCGTATACAACTGTGCCGACATGGGATTAAATAAAAATACAAGCAGCATCATTCCCACGATGATTTTCATCTGGAAATTCACTGCAAATACATTGATCTGAGGGATTACCCTCATAAGAATTCCTATGGCGGCCTCCGACACCAGCTCCATGGCGATGATCGGAAACGCGAACTGCAGTCCCATGGCAATGCTGTTTCTGAATACTTCCAGCATGAATTCCGAAAGTTCCGGCCGTACCGTCACTTCCCCGAAAGGAATCAGCTGTGCCGACGTGAATATAATCGACAGCAGACGTACATGTCCGTCCAGAGCCAGGAACATGGTCACCAGAAAAGCATAGTACAGATTGGAAGTGATTGTCATCTGCGAACCGTACTGCGGATCATAAGTCTGCGCCATGGAAAGGCCCATCGTATAGTCTATGATTGCCGAACCAAAGCGGATAATCGCGAAAGAAAGCTCCATGGAATATCCCATCACAAAGCCTACCATAAATTCTTTGATCAGCATAACGCCAAACTCCAGCATGCCTGTCGGCTCCTGGGCCAGCGTTCCGTCCGTTCCTGCATATACCAGGACGGACAGCATAAAGATCAGCGCCCCCTTGGCCACATTAGGAAAATTCGTGCGCCCAAGCACGGGATTCATGGCAATGGCTCCGGTTACCCGCATAAGCACCAGGGCAAAGAGGATGAACATAGGTCATCAGCCCCCTGCAATCAACGCAACCATCTGCCGGAAAAATTCCTGCAGCATGGTAAGAATCGAGCTTCCCAAAAATCCCATAACCGCCAGTATGGCAAGAAATTTGGGAACAAAGGTCAGCGTCTGCTCATTGATCTGGGTCGCCGCCTGAAAGATGGATATAATCACACCAACGACCATACTGACCAGCAGAAAAGGCAATGCCAGTCTTAAGGCCAGTAAAAATGCATTATATAGTACATCCAACACTTCTAATTCTGTCACTTCTGGTTCCTCCGTCTGAAACTGTCCTACTTAAAGCCTGCCACAATACCCGAGAATAAAAGTTCCCAGCCGTCCACCGTCACAAACAGCAAAAGTTTAAACGGCAGTGAAATCATTGCCGGAGGCAGCATGACCATACCCATGGACATAAGGGTGGTGGCGACGATAATGTCTACCAGCAAAAAGGGCAGATAGATCAGAAACCCCGCCATAAATCCCCTCTTAAGCTCTGTAGTCATAAAAGCCGGTACAACGACAGTCAGGGAATAGTCCATCGGATCTTCCTCGAGTTCCGTGCCGGACATATCGATAAAGTTCTCCAAAGTAGCAGTCTCCGTATTGCGGAGCATAAAGTCCTTCAGCGGAACGGTCATTCTCTCAATGGCTTCTTCCTGGGTCATCTCCCCCCGTTTATAGGGCTGGTATGCCTCCTCGTTGATCTCGCTGATCACAGGACTCATAATATATAATGTTAAAAACAATGCAATGCCTACCAGCACCATATTGGGCGGCGACTGCTGAACACCCATGGCGTTCCTCGTAAAAGAAAGTATGATGATGATCCGCGTAAAGGAAGTCATCATAACCACGATCGAGGGCAGCAAAGCCGCCAGGGTAAGCATATATGCCAACTCAAGCGTGGGGACAGTCCCACCGTTTAACTGTGTCAAAAGATCACTCATCTGTCTACTCCGTCTTTGTCTTTACGGTGCGTCAGATATTTCTCCAGTAAAGTCTGAAAGGAAGGCAGTTCCCCGTCTTCCGGCACAGACGGCATGTCCGCCTCGAAATCGCCTTCCACCTCTGCCAGAAGCTGTATACCGGCCTGGCTTACACCGATCAGATAGTTATGCTCCCCTACTTTCAGCAGAAGGATCCTCTTATCCTGCCCCACCTGTATGGATTCTATGATATGCAGATTCACGGAGCAGGAATTTTTCGCCCACCGTTTTCCGAGCATACGGCTGCACCAGTATGCCAGAAGCAGCACACCAAGTACGGTAAGCGCCGCACGGAACAATGTTAAACCGGCTGTCATCATAAGGTCTCTGCAAGTACTTCTTTAGAAACAATCTCCGTGATACGGATACCAAAGTTGTCTTCTACAACGACGATGTCTCCTCTTGCAATACACTGACCGTTGACGAACAGGTCCACCTGTTCCCCTGCCATTTTATCCAAAACTACCAGGGTACCCTGGGTAAATTCGAGAATATCACGGACAAGCCGTTTGGTTCTTCCGATCTCCACGGACACTTCCAGCGGGACTTTCAACAACATTTCCTGATTCGTCTTCTCTTCCGTGCCTTCCTGACCGGTGTCACTTAACTGGTCGGAGGAAAGAGGGCGGATAATGGAACTGCTCAGATTCGCAGGTTCCGGCGCTTTGGGAGCCGGCTGCTTCATCATCTCGATCATCTGCATCTGCGTCTGCTGCATCTGGCTTAAAAGCTGCAGCATGACAGGATCCATAGCCGGATACGGCGGATAGTACGGCTGCTGTGCAGAAGCCGCGGCTGTCTGCTGCACCGGAGCTGCGCTCATTGGCTGCGCCGGCGTCGGTTCCGGCTGGTCGGCAGATCCGGCTGTCGATGCGCTCTGCATGGACGCCATCATCGCATCCATCTCTGCCTGGGACATCTGGCCGCTTCCCGTATCTGCCGCGGGCGTTTCTGCCGGTGTCGGCGCGCCGCCCTGCATGGATGACAGCATCGCGTCCAGTTCTGCCTGGGACATCTGGCCGCTTCCCGCGTCTGCCGCAGGTGTCTCTGCCGGCGCGCCGCCCTGCATGGACGCCATCATCGCATCCAACTCTTCCTGGGACATCTGGCTGCTTCCCGTGTCTGCCGCAGGCGCCTCTGCGCTTTCTTCCGGCTTCACTTCTTCCGGTTTGGCTTCTTCCTCATCGTCTCCGCCAAGCCCGAAGGGAAGCAGCAGACGCTTCGCCAGACGAATCGGCATGATATTCATAAACTCACTGTTCAGCCTGTCTTCTATCTCCAGGCGGAAACGGACAACAACCATACCTTCCGCTTCTGTAAAATACTTATCTTTAAAATCCTCCGGTTCTCCCACCGGGAAAGAAACCGGTGTTGAAATATTGACAACCATTCCCAGGAATTCCGACAACGCCGTCGCCGAAGCCCCCATCATCTGGTTCATGATCTCACAGATCGCACTGATATGGATCTCACTTAACTCGACTTCCACGCCGGTCAGGTCTTCTCCCATCAGCATGCCTACGATCACCTGCACATCTTCACGCCGGAATATCATGACATTCCGGCCGTCCAGGCCCTCCACATAGGCAATCTCAACGCCGATTGCCGGTTCCAGCCGCTTAAATTCAAATTCTTCCCGCGTCTGGACCTTTACTTTAGGCGTTGTGATGTCCACCTTCGTACCCAGCATGGTAGAAACTGCTGTTGCCGAAGACCCGAGACTGATATTCATGATCTCGCCAAGGGCATCTATTTCCATTTCGTTAAAGCTGTTAGCGCCCATTTTCTAATCTCCTTTTGTCCATATTTAGTCAGACCGAAATTATTTTCCGATCTCCAATGCCTTTGACGCCATTTGCTTCAGTGCATTCAATGCTGTGATATTCGCATCATAAGCCCGGGTGGCCGCCATGGAATCCGCTGTTTCTTTTATGATATCCACATTGGGCATTTCCACAAAACCATCCTCGTCAGCGTCCGGATGTCCCGGATTGTACACAATCTTCATCTCTCTGTCATCTTCAATAATATCAGCAACGCGCACGCCCACATTACGGCTGTTAATGCCCCTTCCCTGAGAAGCGTTCCGCATGGCTTCCTGGAATGTGCCGGAACCGTAACTTTCAAAGACCACGTCTTTCCTGCGGTAGGCTCCGCCGTTCTCGGTCCTTGTGGTGTCCATATTGGTAATATTCTCTGCGGCGATATCCATTCTTAAACGCTGTGCGCTTAAGCCGGATGCGCAGATATCAAATGAACTTAAAAAAGCCATCTTACATCCTCCTGCCCGGACTTACTGTCCTAAAACTTTCTGTGCCGTCGCTACTACACGCTCTGCCTCGAAAGGCTTCACGATAAAATCTGCGGCGCCGGACTGGATTGCCTCAAGCACCATGGCCTGCTGTCCCATTGCGGTACACATAACAATCTTTGCGTCAGGATGATTTTCCTTGATCTTTTTCAGAGCCTGCAATCCGTCCATATTGGGCATGGTAATATCCATGAATACCATATCCGGATTTTCCTCATCATACTTCTTGACAGCCTCAGCACCGTCCTGTGCCTCTACAAAATTGTCATATCCGCTTTTGGATAAAGTGTTTTTGACCATCATTCTCATAAATGCAGCATCATCAACCAGCATAATCTTTGCCATTGTTTTTTTCCTCTCTCTTTCTGGAATTTATTTATTTTTGTAATTTATTCAGATGCGACCGTCTCGGGTTCCGCCTCCGGGCTCATCTCAGTTATACCCTCTTCTTCCTCTTCCTCATAGAGCCTTTGGCTGATCCGCACCGCCACATTCTTTTTATAGATACCCATCTTCCCGGAAAACCAGGCCTGTCTGCCGATAAACAGCTTCACATCCCTGTCTTTCGGTTTGCTCATATCAATGACATCCCCTGCTTTCAGATGGTAAATATCATTCAAATCAAGGGACACCGTACCAAGCTGGCCGGTGATCGGAAGCATGGTATCCCTGATATTCTCCAGTATGATATCCCCGTTATCTTCATAAGCATAGCCTCTGGCAATGTGTTTGCGGGTGTCGATCGTCTGGAAAATGCTCTCCAGAAGTGTTCCCGGTATACAGATGCGGATCTGCTCCATAGCAAGTCCCGAAACGTCTACATTCAATACAATGATCGCCACGGTCTCGTCCAGACCCACTTCCTGCATCATACTGGGATTATCCTCAATCCGGCGGATCGCAAATTCCATATTTATATAATTGGCAAACCCGTCTTTTAATGCCTGGATCAGATAGGAAAGTATCCTTCTGTACAATGCAATCTCCACATCCGAGTAGCGGTATTCATTCTTTACTTTAACGACCCCTTCTCCTCCGCCCAGCATACGGTCTACCAGCGTAATAACCAGGCCGGGAGAAACATATATCATAAGCGAAACCATATTTTTACTGTAATCCTGGATCGTGGCATCCACTAAAGTAACCGCATCATTTTCGCGCAGAGAGTTTACAAACTCATAGTAACGCCGCTCCTGCACTTCGCGTACAGTGATATCGGTCATTACCCTGAACACGCCGTTGATCTGCGAAGTTATGATCCGCGCGTAATTCTCAAACACGCTGGTCAAAATCTTCATCTTGTCCTTTGTAAATTTCCTTGGACTGTAAAAATCGTACTTACTGTACTTGACTTCTTCTTTTTTTGCAACCGTACTTTCTTTTTTCTCAGTCTTTTCCGGCTGCGCTGCGCCGCCCCCCGACTGCATGGACTTTAAAAGCGCGTCGATCTCGCTTTGGGACAATACATCTGCCATCTAAAAGCCACCTTTTCTCAATTGTTATTCTGCCGGCGCCTCCACAGGTTCCTCTGCAGCATCCGGAGGATTGATTTCTTCTTCCGGAACCGTGCTGGCAGCTTCTTCCATGCTTCCATTGACCGGGCTGAACGGATCTTCCTCGGTCACCGTACCGGTAACCTGTACCGATCCCGCGTTCAGACTGTCATAATAATCATTATAATAATCATTCATGGATTTTATGTCAGTTCCGCTGTCTATAATCAGGAATTCAACCCTGCGGTTTTTGGCCCTGCCTTCTTCTGTATCGCTGTCATCCACAGAACGGTACATACCGTAACTTAAACCTACCAGTTTGCTGGGATCGATCACGTCTTTTTTCTCAATATACGCCGCCACTTCCGCGGAACGCATGGCAGACAGCACCCGGTCTGTCTGTATATCATTAATCTCACTGGCCTGGGCTGTATGGCCCATAATATCAATCTGGGCAATGCGTTCATTATAAGGTGCAATCACATCGCAGAGTATATCCAGGATCATGATGGCATCGTCTGTCAGCACAGAGCTGTCGCCTCCAAAAAAGGCCTGGTTCTCAAAGACGAGGAATGTGTAATCTTCCTGCCTGGATACGTTCACGCCCTCAACCCCTGCAGCCGTAAGCGCTTCCATCAGGGCAACATACAGATTGTCCATATTCTCGGGGTCCTGAATCTGTTCATCCATCTCCAGATTACCGGATACGTCGTATTCTCCTTCAGAAAGCTGCTCGTTGATCGCGATCTGCGGCGTATCACCGGAGTTGGGAAAGATACTTTTTACAAAAACTTCCCATTTCTGCTGGTCCAGGGTCGACATGGAATAAAGCATAACAAAGAAACATAAAAGAAGTGTAACCATGTCGCCATATGTATCCATCCAGCTTCCGCAGTCACCGTCGCCACTGGCTCTTTTCCTTGCCATATTATGCTCCACCGCCTCCCGATTGTTCTGCTTTGAGTAAAAGTTTCTTCTGCTGGGACTGTTTCATACAGGAAAGCAGATGCTCCCTTAATATCTTGGGATTGTCTCCCGCCTGAATCCCCATGACGCCTTCGATGACGGTCATGCAGTACAGTTCTTCTTCACTTTGACGAATACGAAGTTTTTTCGCAATCGGCTGAAGGATCACATTCGCAAAGGCGCTGCCATAGAAGGTGGTGATCAACGCCACGGACATATCCTGCCCCAGGCTGCTGGCGCCGCCGCCGCCGTCCAGATTCAGGCCTTTTAACATGTTAATCAGACCGATCAGAGTACCGATCATACCAAATGCCGGCGCATAAGAGGATGCTTTCTCATAAAGTCCCGCCGCCTCATCATGTCTTGCAGCCATATCATCCATCTGTTTTTCCAGATTGTTCCGTACTTTGTCCGGATCGCTGGCATCCACAATCATCAGGATACTCTGTTTTAAGAAGGGTTCTTTTAGCTCTTCTGACTTTTCTTCCAATGCCAGAAGACCGCTCTGTCTGGCAAGCATGGCCAAATCCACAAGCTGATCCACTACTTTGGGAATATCATATTTTTTCCCGCGTGTCAATAGCAGAAAATGCTTGGGAACATCCTTCAATATACGGAACGGATAACTGGATGTGACTGCAGCAATCGTTCCGCCTATAACGATAGCCAAACTTTGGGGGTCCACAAAGTTGCCAAGTTTATTGACGCCGATTCCCCATACGATAAGTACAAAACATAATATTACGCCAATAGGTGTTGATAAATCCACTGTTCTTCTCTCCTCCTGACCGGTTCTTTCATAAACTGCTTACCGGGATGTATTTCCGGGTGTAAAACAGCCTCCGAAAAATGTCCGTATCTGCTCTATGATTGAATCCGGTGTATCTTTCACCAGATAATAGTCTCCGTTCATCATCTTGATCTTTGTCTCTGGTATGGACTCCATGCCTTCTATCTGTATAAGATTCAAATACAGAACTTCGCCGTTTAACCGTACTACTTTTATCATCTCTCTGCCTCCGATCCTCCCAGGGCGGGTTGTGGCAAAATCAGGAGGGAAGCCGTCGTGATTACGGCCTCCTTCCCTTGCAATCCTGTCCTTACGCGCCTGGCGGGCCCGATCCATTATCTCCTGGTCCGCACTGCGCCGCCGTCGCCTAAACATTAGCGTTTCATATTGATGAGTTCATTCAGTATCTCATCGCTGACTGTAATGATCTTGGAATTGGCCTGGAAACCTCTCTCCGCCATGATCATCTCGGAGAACTCTACCGCCATATCCACGTTGGATGCCTCCAGATAACCGGGCATAAGGGTGGCACGGTTGGTTCCCGGGGTGTCGGCACTGCAGACACCCGTGTTGTCCGTTGAAGACGCTTTATAGTAGTTACTGCCGTCTTTTGTCAGACCTTCCTGGTTCTGGAAAGTTACAACTGCAACTGTTCCGATCAGGAATGTACCGCTTTCCGGCTCTGTATTCGTACCCGTACCCGCTTGATTCACATAGGTTAATGTCGCCTCAATATTTCCCATTTTGTTGATCTTTATACTGTCAACCTGAAGCGACGCATCATTAGCCACATTAGTATCAGCGGCAAAACCAATAGTAACAGATGCATTCGTACCACTGGTTACTGCTATTGTCTGTGGTATACGCAAAGGTACTAACTGTCTGTTTGTCGTCTGTCCATCTGTGCTTCGATACCCATACACAAAATTGCCCTGGCCATCCACGATAAAACCATTGCTGTCTACTTTGAACTGTCCAACCCTTGTATAATCGAAATCCGCATTTTTAATAGCTTCTGTATCACCCGCCGCTACGCCTGTGGTTGTAATTGCAGTGGGTAATTTCGTGGATTTTGTTACAAAAAATCCGTCCCCGTCAATCGTCGCGGAAAACCCTCCCACATACGTCGGTGTGCTGGCTGTCATATCCATGGAGATCGTTCCCATCAGAGACCCGTAACCGTACTGAGCCGCGTTGACACCGCCGGCAGTGGCCGTACCGTTGGTAGAAGCCGTGGACGACTGGTACATGGTGTCTTTGAATGTATAGCTCTGGGATTTATAGCCGACGGTATTTACGTTGGCAATATTGTGTCCGATTACATCTAATTTGTTCTGATGGGCACGAAGTCCCGAAACTGCTGAGTCCATTGCTCTTAACATATTCTACTATTCCTTTCTTGTCTTCCGTCCATCCTGCGCCCTGCAGCTTCCGGCAGGGCACATAAGCATCCTCATACCCGAGGTCCTGCTACATCAGGACGGCGCTGTCAATATTTGTAAAAACCCGCTCTTTCATATCGCTCTGCGACATGGTCGTAACGACTGTATTGTTGGGAACATTGACGATAAAGACACCCTGCGCCCCGATCACGGCCACGTCCCTGGCGCCCTTTTTCCGGGCTTCCTCCACGGCGTGTTCCAGATCACTCATCAACTGGGTATCCACGGCAATATCCCGCTCATTCATACGTTTTGCGGCATGCTTGGAAAAATTCAGCCCTTCCCTGGCATGGTCCTGAAGCAGATCTCCAAATGCCGGCTGACATGCGCCCTGTGCGGCTGCATCTGTCTTACGGCTGTTGGCCGAAACCTGCCCATTGTCCAAACGGCGAACCCCATTCATCTCCATATGTATCTCCTTCTTCCAAAAATAACGCCTGTTTACTGCTTAACCCCCGATCAGTCTTCTCTTCCGGCTTTGGGCGTACCTTCTTCTTCCTCGCCGCCGTTTTCTACATCGTCCACCTTATCTGACTCATCGGTATTATCCTCTTCTTTATCCTTATCGTCTACCTCAATATCCTTCTCAAAAGGATTCGGTATCCGGCCTACGCCTACCAGATCGGATAAGAGATATTCTTTATCATCGCCTTCCACTTTCAGGTGCGGAACGCCGTTTACGAAACTTACATATTCTACTTTCGCATATTTTACGTTCGTCGCCACCTGCTGGCCGCCGATCTCTTCGGTTACGATTACCGTCACTTCCTGACCCATCAAAGATGCCGCATAGGTCTGCGTACTGACGGAAGTGGACGTATTGACCGCATTGGTCATGGACTCCATGGATGAAATCATACCCATCTGCATCAGAGATGACATCATCTCACTGGTCTCCATGGGATTGGACATATCCTGATTCTGAAGCTGCGTCGCCAGCAGCTGGAAATAGTCCGTCATGGTCAGCGTGTTCTTATCGTTGGATTCCACCGTATAGCTCTGATAATCATAGGGACTTGCACTGGCACTCGGCGAGTACTCCGTATAATTATAAGCATTGTTGGTTCCGCTTACTGAAGCCATATCAAAATCTCCTCTCTGTTATACCACAAGCCCCAGTCTGAGCTGCTGCGCAAAAGAATCCGCCTGCACGGCTTCTTCCTCACGGCGCTCCTGACGCTCGTCCTGTCTCTCCTGACCTTTGCCCCGGTGTTCGTCATACTGCTCTTCGGGCTGCTGCTGTTCGGTTTCCTGGGTATAGATTACAGTTTCTTCCCCGGTCCTCTCCTTTAAGATCTGCGCAAGTTCCGGCGCTTTCTCATTCAGGATATCCAGCGTACGCGGATTGGCCGCCAGGATAGACACGGCCGCTTTGCCTGCCTCATACACCAGGCGGATCGTAAGTTTCCCCAGAGAAGCCGGCTCCAGCTCGATGGTCAGGGTCTTTCCGTCCGTCAGCTGTCCGCTGCTGACTGCCTTTGTAATCTCCTGGGGCAGTTCCTCCACCGTCGCCTTCACGGAAGCTTCCTCCCCTTTTGGCTGCACCTGCTGCATTTGTCCGGGCTGCTCTGTCAGACTCCGGCTCTGCACATGGTAGGCATTCATGGACATCTCTTCTTTAGAAACCTCTTTGACCGGTTCTTCGGAAATACTGCTCTGTGCTGCCTGAGGTTCTGCTTCCTCTCTGCTGTCTTCTGATGAAGCAGTATCTTCCTTTGGGGCTGCCTGATCTTTTCGGACTTCCGCCACGGGCGCCTGCGGATCCGCTGTCTGATCTGCCTGCACTTCAGGCTTTACAGTCTCCTTTGCAGGCTGGTCTGCGGCCGGCTCCTGCCTGACAATCGGTGCCTCCGCTTCCGCCGGAACTTCCGGCACTTCTTCCATCACTGCGGGCGTATCCACTGTCGAAGTTGTCACAGCTTCTGTCACAGCCATTTCCGTAGCCGTTGTCTGCACTTCTGCGCCGGTCCGGTCTTCTGTGACTGTCGCCGTCATCAAAGCCGCCGCGGCTTCTGCAAGTGCCTGGTTTAAGGCATCCTCGAGTCCGTCGTCTGTCGGCTGCTTCGGTTCTGCAGGCTCTTTTGGTTCTTCTGTCTTACTCCCGGCAGGCTGCTCTGCCACTTCTTTCTTTGCGTCCGCCGACTCCTTCGTCTGATCCGCCGAAGCTCTCTTTTCACTTAAAAGCTTCATGAAATCATCTTTGGGTTCCGCGCCCTGCACAGGAATCGCCTGCGCCGTCTGAACTTTTCCGGCTGTCTTCACAGATGCCTGCACACTCGCTATCTTTTCCATAGCCTTCCTCCTTTCCTCTTATATCATAATATAAATAGAATCTATAATCAACAGTCCCTTTTTGGAAAACTGCGATTATCTTTATTATAAATTTTCTTTTATACTCTGTTCTGCACTCTGCGCTTGATGGCAGCATTGGATACAAATTCCTCGATAAAGACTTCATCCGCTTTCATTACGGCTTTTTGATAGTCCCTGATCTGTCTGTCTTTTAATTTTTCAAATTTGGAAGTATCCACTTTGGCAGCAATTACTTCCTGTTTTTTTTCGTTCTCCTGCTTTTTCAGCACTTTCAGATGTTCCTTTTCATCATCAATGATCTGCTCCATCCGTCCGATGCACAGATCGAACAGCCTGTAATTCTCTATGGAAGCACCTTCCTGTTTTATCTGATCGAAGCCGCTTTGGTAACTGACCAGCTCCTGTTTCAGGCCGTTAATCTGCTGCTGCTTCCTGTTCACGTTCTGGATGATGACGGCATGCTCCGTCTTCAGATTATCGAGTACCTGTGTCTTATAATCCAGAACCGTGTCCAGTCTGTACTTGAATTTTTTCAATTCTTCCTCCTGGGCTGTCAGCCTGTAATTTTTTTTATAAGCCTGAGCGTTTCCTCGTAGCTGAAACTTTCTTTAATCCCCTGCTGTAAAAAAGCATTAATATCTCCAATCTTCATCACAGCTTCATCCAGGGCGGGATTCGACCCTCTTTTGTAAGCTCCGATATTAATCAGGTCCGCGTTCTTCTGATAGATTCCCAGAAGATTCCGAAGCTTCGATGCGGTTCTCTGATGTTCCTCCGGCACGATCTCCACCATAAGCCTGGATATGCTGGCGCCGATGTCGATGGCCGGGAAATGGTTCTCATTGGCAAGCTGCCGGCTGAGTACGATATGTCCGTCCAGGATACCTCTGACGGTATCGGATATAGGCTCATTGGTGTCGTCGCCTTCTACCAGCACCGTATAAACCCCTGTGATGGAACCTCTGTCAAAATTTCCGCTCCGCTCCAGAAGCTTGGGAAATTCCGCATAGATGGACGGCGTATACCCTCTGGCTATGGGCGGTTCTCCGATTGCCAGACCGATCTCGCGCTGCGCCATGGCATAACGGGTCAGGGAGTCCATCATCAGAAGCACATCATACCCCTGGTCTTTAAAATATTCAGCAATAGTGGTCGCCACCAGCGGACATTTCATGCGGAGCATGGCCGGCTGGTCGGAGGTAGCTACCACCAGCACCGAGCGTTTCATGCCTTCCTCGCCCAGGTCCTTCTCCACAAATTCCAGAACCTCACGGCCGCGCTCACCCACCAGGGCGATCACATTGATATCTGTTTTGACATTTTTGGCAATCATGCCCATCAGTGTACTTTTTCCCACGCCGGATCCGGCAAAAATACCAATCCTCTGGCCTTTTCCGATAGTATTCAGCCCGTCAATCGCTTTAATGCCGAATTCCAGGCGTTCCCGGATGGGAGGCCTTGTCAGCGGATTGATGTAAGGGCTGCTGACCGTATAATGTCTGGGTGATTCAAACTGTTCCCCACCGTCTATGGGTTCTCCCAGGGCATTGATAATACGTCCCCGCAGGAAATCCCCCACAGGTACTTTCAGGCGCCGCCTGGTATTACGCACAAAGCTGCCGGAAGCAATGCCGCTTGTAGCCTCGTAGGTCATAAGCTGAATTTTATCATCCTTAAAGCCTACCACTTCCGCAGGCATCTGACGATTCTGCTCTTCATTGTAGATCATAACGATATCGCCGATGCTGGAACGCCCGCCGGAAGCCTCCATAGACATTCCTACTACATTTTCTATCTTGCCGATACGGCTGATCGTCTCGGACTTGCTGACGATCTGGGGTATCTTCTCGTACATAGGCTTATACTCTCACATTTTCCAGAATATCCTTGATATTTTCGATCTGAGTGTTCACACTCACATCCACGATTTCTTCCGGCATCTCTATGATACAGTTGCCGCTGTCTTCTTTGTCCATGACAATAAACTTGATATTGTCAGACAGATGAGACAGTTCATCGACCAGGTCCGCATCTGCCTCCATCATCAGTTCATAATCGCATTTGTTGATGTAGATCTTGACCCAGGTGGTCTTTTTCAGTTTTTCCGTAGCGGAAACGATCATCTGTTTGATCACTTCCCCGCTGGATCTTAAACTGATACGGATAACCTTCTCACCAATGGCAATGGCGCATTCTTTGAGTTCTTCCAAATACTCGTGAACACATCTTTCTTTGGCCTTCTCTACTGATTTAAGAGCCTTTCTTATATCCTGGTCGAAGGCCTTCAGTTGTTCTTCCAGCTCCTTTTGCCCCGCTTCGAGCGCTTTTGAAAGACCTTCCTGATATCCGGACTCATAACCTGCCCCATATCCGGCCTCCCGGGCCGCTTCATACTCCTTCCTGGCCTGTTCTATTGCCCCGGCAAGTATCTCATCCGCTTTTGCCCTGGCTTCTTCCAGTATATGTTCGGCTTCTCTGGATGATTCTGCCAGCGTTTCCTGCACATTGATCAGGTCTTCCTCCGGTATTTCCAACCCCTGTCCGGATTGTTCCGCTTCCAAATCAAACAAAACATCCACAGGCTGTCCGTCCGGGGCATAACGCGGAAATACAGGCTTTTTCTCTTCTTTCAGAATATGTAAGTTCACTTCCACCGGAGGAACAAAAGGCTCAATCACACAGGCATTGGCGCCGCCTGCCTGCTTAATCACACGCCTAGACGATGATATCGTCATCATCGCCTCCCTTCTTGATGATCACTTCGCCGCGTTCTTCCAGACCGCGGATGATATTCACAATACGCTGTTGTGCTTCTTCCACATCTTTTAATCTTACATTGGAAGTAATCTCCAGGTCGCCGCGCACCGTGTCTGCCATACGTTTGGACATATTATTGAAGAAGATATTTTTCATTTCCTCGGGAGCATTCTTAAGGGCATATACCACATCTTTGGTATCCAGATCCCGGACAAAACGCTGCACGGAGCGATCGTCCATATCCAGTATGTTTTCGAATACGAACATTTTGTCCCGGATATCCTGGGCCAGATCAGGGTTCTGTTTGCCCAGCTGGTCGAAGATCTTCCGCTCGGTACTGCGGTCGATATTGTTCATCATATCCGCGACAAAGTCGATGCCGCCCAGGCTCATATTGTCCTCGCTGGTGATAATGGAAGCGAACTTACGCTTCATCTCTTCTTCCACGATGGCAATCGCCTCCGGGGAGACACGATCCATGCTCGCCATGCCTTCCACGACCGCGATCCGTTTTTCGTCAGAGAGCTGCTCCAGAACCTGCGCCGCCTGCTGGGGATCCATATAAGCCATAATCAGGGCAATGACCTGCGGACGCTCACCCTGCAGGATGGACAAAAGTGCCTGGGGATCTCCTTTGGTAAAGAAGTTGAAAGGCCTGGACTGCAGGGTCTTGGATACTTTCTCAAGAAGGTTCCTGGCAGTGGACTCGCCGAAGGCTTTCTCCAGAACATTTCTGGCGTAGTCCAGTCCTCCATCCGTCATCATCTTATGCGTCAGACAGAGTTTATAGAACTCATCCAGTGTGGACTCCACCTGGCTGTTGGTGGTCTTGCCCAGCTTCGCCACCTCATAGGTAAGGTCTTCGATATCTTCCTCGTTCAGATATTTATAAATCTGAGAGGCCCTGTCGGCGCCGAGGGATACAACCACCAGCGCAGCCTTGCTTTTCACATCCGTCAGGACATCTTCTTCCTGCTTATTTGAATTGTTTTCGACTGTTGGATCTGGCATTTTCTCCCTCCTCTCCTCTTAACCAGCTCTGGATCAGCTTCGCCGCGATCTGCGGATTTTCCTCCACAAAATCGCCGATGTTCTGTTTCAGCCGCATACTGCGCTGCATACGCAGGTTCATGATCTCTTCGCTGTTGGCAAACTCGTCGTCCTCGTCAAACTGTACGCCCGGCATGGTCAGATTTTCCGCGCCTGCCGCCATATCTTCTTCGGTCAGGCCAAGCTCACTGGCGGAAAGTTCGTCCCCGCCCTCAAAATCTTCATCCTGAGGTCCTTCCGCTTTCTTTTTGCGGCGTCTGCGCAGCAGAAGAAGCAGAAGCAGAAGGAAGATCAGAAGCAGTGCCGCACACAGAGCGATCAGAAGCGGCAGCGGTATAAAGGCCGTGATAATGCCAAGGCCGCTGGTATCTCCGTTGATCGGCTCTTCACCTGCGGTTCCCCCCGGAGCGCGTACCACGGTTATCTTATCGTTGGCGTCATCTACCGGTATGCCGGCCGCATTGGCCACCAGCCGGTACAGTTCCTGCTGGGATACGGACTGGGTATCGTTGGTCAGCACCACCACGGCGACAGACGTATCTTCCAGTACGCCCGGATCGATCTGGCGCTGTTCTTTTAAGATATTATACAGCCAGTGCCTGTCAGCGCTGCCGTTTGAATAGCTGTCCACCTCATTTTCTGTACCGTCTTCGGCCGTATATCTGGGCGTATCCGCATTGGCGTCCGCGCCTACAACGCCTCCTGTATCCTGCCTTCCGGCCATGGAGTCTTCGTTGACCAGGCTCTCTTCATCCAGAAGCCCCAGTTTATCATTTTCATCAATCTTCTCCGGCGTGCTGTACTGGGTACTCTCCGAGATCAGTTTTTCCATATTCAGCGTGCCTTTGACCGATACGGCCACATTTCCCGCGCCGTACAGTTTTTCAAGCACCACTCTTACATTGGCGGCAATATTATTCTCTACCTGGGTAGTAAGACCCGCCAGATCCGTAACCGAACTCTCGGCCGTATCCGCATCGCCCCCCACCTCCAGCATGGTGGAAGCGTCAAAAACCTTGACTTCCGAAAAAGTCATGCCCCGCACGGCATGGGATATCAGATTCTTGATGGCCTGTGCTTTGTCAGAGGTCAGGGTGCTGCCGTTCCTCATGGTCACAACTACAGAGGCGGAAGCCGACTCCTGCACCTCATCCTGAAGCACATACCGCTGCTCCGACGCCTCGGCAATGGTCACCGTAGCATCCTGCACGCCTTCAAAAGCGCGGATAGTCGCGCTTAATCTGTCCTGCACTTCATATAAAGTAATCTGCTTTTTATCGGACTCCGTGGTCATCAGGCCCGTATTATTCAGATACATGTCATATGTAAATCCGCTTTTCGGATATCCCTGGACCAGAAGCTGCCCTTTGGTCTGTTCGACCACAGATGTCGGAACGCGTATGGTCCCGTCATTGGCATTATACTTATAATCAATCTGCTGATCCTGCAAAAGACCCGCGATCTCCTGCGCCTCGCTTTGATTAAGGCCAGTAAACAATACACTGTAGCTGGTATCCCTGCCCAGAAAAAGCGCAAGAACCGCAATCAAGACCACCGCGGCAGTTACTGCCACGATCGCCTTAATAATTTTTTTTGTCTTATCTGGTATATTCTGCCAGCTTTCTTTTATATTCTGCAACTGCACGTCTTCATCCAACCTTCTGCAATTATTCATGGCGGAGCAAACACACCGCCGGAACCCCTCTTACTATTACAAGTTTATCTTAATTAATTCATTATATGATTCCAGTGTCTTATTGCGCAAAGTCAGAAAAACATCCAGTGTAAGACCCGCTTTTGCTTCAGCAATCGGAAGTGTGTGCGCATCATCCAGCTGGCCGGTGGCCAGCAGATATTTTTTTGTCTCCACGTCCGCCTCTGTTTCTTTCACCTGGTCAATGGCCGTCCGAAACACATCTGCGAACAATGACAACGGTTCGTTATCCTTCACAGCCTCCTGTCTGCGGCTTTCGTAGCTCCCTGTCTCTCCCCACACCTGAATCGGTGTGATAAACTCTATTCCTTCCATTCTGAATCGTACAGCCTCCTTTTTGAGATTAACGTGTTAACGTTTTAATGCTTCAACGCGCCGTCTTTTTCTCAGATTACAATTTCCTTTAAACGACACGGTAAATACCCCCTGGCCATATTTCAATATGGAAGGTGTATTTTATCTTCTTACTGACTCATTTATATATATAATTTATATATATCTTAGAAATTACGGGCTGCACTCTGCAGACGGGTGATATCATTGGATATGGAATTGACCATATACTGATATTCGTAGGCGGCCCTCACCAGATCCACCTGCTCCTGATCCATATCCACATTATTGCCGTCCAGCCGGGTGGACTCTGCCGTCGTTGTATGAACCCTGGCCCGGGTCGCGTCAATGGCGTCTGCCACGGCCTGCCTTGCCCCTTTGCCGGATGCGCTGGCCGCAGACAGGCGCTCTGCCATCTCTTCTTCAAATGTTATGTACTGGGATTTGAATTTCGGCGTCTCGCCATTCGCAATATTGTTCAGCGTGATCGTCTGTCTGCCCCACAGGAAATCCAACACTTTTTCCGTCAGGGAAATGCCGTTTCCAAATATATCTGCCATGCTCTCTTCCTCCAACCCATGCAAATCTTTTCCGGTCTTTTTGCATTATAATCCATTATAACCGGTATAACTGCCTATATCAATACCTATATCCTTCCATATAAAATGCCTGTAAAACTGATTATACCAATATGCGCGCAAACACATAACTTATGATAACATCGGAGCATTCCGAAATCAAGTGTTTCAAGAAATTTATACAAATTTTTCACAAATTTAACGCCTTCAAAAAAGCAGACTCCGCAATCAATCTTGCAGAGTCTGTTTTATCAACCAACTTTAACTTCTCCTCAACTGAAAATCGCTGATCAGGCCTTTCAGAACCTGTGCCTGACTGGCCAGCTCTTCACTGGCTGCCGCACTTTCCTCCGAAGTGGCCGAATTGGACTGAACAACTGTGGATATTTGATAAATGCTGTCTTTGATCGTGCCGATTGCCGTTTCCTGCTCCTGGGAAGCGTCGGAGATCAGCTTAATATTGTCTATCACCCTGTTGGCGCCTTCCACCACCGAACGCAGGGACTCCTGAACCAGATCCGTCAGGTGTGATCCTGTAGACACTACGCTGAGGGTCTTTTCTATCAGTTCCGTCGTGTCTTTCACTGCATCCGCGCTCTTGGCCGCCAGATTGCGGACCTCATCTGCCACCACCGCAAAGCCTTTACCGGCCGCTCCTGCCCTGGCAGCCTCCACGGCTGCATTTAACGCCAGGATATTGGTCTGGAACGCAATGTCATCAATCGTTTTAATGATATGCTGAATTTCTCCGGAACATGCATTAATCTGATTCATTGCTTCCGTCATTTCCTGCATCTGCTGGTCGCAAACTGAAATACTCTCGCCCACTCTGTCTGCTTCCTGCGTAGTAAGAGAGGCGTTCTCGGCATTCTTGTCGATCTGTTTTGCGACCTCTTCGGCAAGTTCCAGAAGATTATCCACTTCCGATGCCTGCTCGGTAGCTCCCTGGGCCAGGTTCTGCGCGCCCACAGACACCTGGTTGGCGCCCGAATCCACCTGATTGGAAGCCATATTGATCTGTTCCATCGTATGGCTCAGCTTCCGGCTGATCTCGTCAAACGCTTTCTGGATCGCGGAGAAATCTCCTATGTAGGTAATATCCGTCTCCTTCGCAAGATTGCCTCCGGCAATCTCATCCAGTATATTGGCAATATCCGTAATATACAGCTTCAGCGTCTTCACCGAGCTGTTCAGGCTGTCAGCCAGGATACCCAGCTCATTCTTGCTTGTAACGTCGATCTGGAAATCCAGCCGGCCTTCCGACAGGCTGCGGCTTGATTCCGTAATGGTCTGGATCGGTCCGACAATACTCTTCATCACATACAGGAAAAGCAAAATAATCATAACCAGTGTCAGAATAATCGTAAGGCCCGAGACAATCTCCGTCCGGTTTACCGCGCTCTTAAGGCCCTGCTCACTGACATCAAAATTATTCTCCGTGATCTCAGCCACCTGATCCAGAATGCCGACCAGCTGATTTACATTCGCCTTTGCAACAGACTGATACATTTCATTCGCCGCCGCCCGGTCCGTCTCGCTTAATGCCAGGATCGACTCGGCCGACTCATGAATGGCCTGATGGATCGGCTTCATCTGTTCCATCAGTGCCACGACCTCGCTGTCCAGGCGGGATGTATCCGTACCATAAAGCCAGTTGCCCAGCACACATGTCTTATAATCCATGCTGCCTGTAAATTCTGTCCCCATGGCAGTTGCGGAGCAAAGATTCTCCACCCAGGAATAGTGGGCTTTTTCCGCCGTCAATACCAGTGCATGGAGCTCTTCCGCCTGTTCCGTATAATTGCTGTAAGTTCTGATCCCTCTCATGCTGAGTGCCGTCATCCCGCCGCTGATCAGCATGATCAGGAAGATCAGAGCCACACGCACCATAACCTCTCGCTTAATACCCTTCATTGCTTCTCCTTATCGCTTCTGTTTTTCTGCCGTCTAAAGAGCGGCAAAACAAGAATTAATATTTATCACTTCCTCCATATGAATAGGAAGCGGAACCCACATCGTCATAACCGCCGGAAACCGGAGCGTCATACTGCGGAATCTGCGGAATGGCTGCGTCTTCTTCCAGACGGAATTTCTTGACCAGATCTTTCAGGATCTGAGCCTGTCCCGATAATTCCTCGCTGGCTGCCGCGCTCTGTTCTGCTGTAGCGGAGTTTGTCTGCACAACGCTGGAAATCTGGTCAATCCCCAGGGTAATCTGTGAGATTGCTTCCGCCTGCTCCTGGGAAGTCCTTGCAATGGCATCCATCATGGTGCTGGTTTCCTGGATGTCGCTGATCACCACTTCCAGGGAACGGGCCGTCTCATCCGCAATCTTCGTACCATGCTCCACCGCCTGGAGGGAATTTTCGATCAAAGCCGCCGTATTCTTGGAAGCTTCCGCCGACTTGCTGGCCAGGTTGCGCACTTCGTCCGCCACAACCGCAAAGCCTTTGCCTGCAGCGCCTGCCCTTGCCGCCTCCACGGCCGCGTTCAGAGCCAGAATATTGGTCTGGAAAGCAATGTCTTCAATGGTCTTGATAATCTTTCCGATCTCGCCGGAAGAGGAGTTGATATCTTCCATGGCTTTCAGCATATCGTGCATGCGGTCGTTGCTTTCTCCTGCCTTCTCACCCACCTGGATTGCCTTGTTGCTGGCATCCTGGGCGTTCTGCGCGTTGGTATTGATATGGCCGGAAATATCGTTAATGGAAGCTGCCAGCTCTTCCACGGAAGATGCCTGCTCGGTTGCGCCCTGGGAAAGAGCCTGAGCGCCCGAAGATACCTGGTCGGATCCGGAAGATACCTGGTCGGCCGAACGGTTCAGCGTGGACAATGTGCTGTTGAAGTTGTCTTTGATCATCCGCATGGAGTGAACAATCTTCTGATAGTCTCCTACATAAAGCTCAATTGCAGAAGAAGTAACCGTAAAATCTCCTCCTGCCATGGCACCGAGACAGTGCTCGATATCTTTGACGATCGTGCTGACACCCGTGGTCACTTCACGCATGCTCTCGGCCATGGAACCGAACTCGTCGCCCGACTCATAGGGCACATCCACCGACAGATTGCCTTTGACCACTTCTTTCATGGCCTGTTCGATCAGCCTCACCGGAGCGGTAATGCCTGCGCTGAGCTTAATGGCAATAAACAGCGTAATAAAGAACGCCACTGCCGCAATCACGATGCCCAGTATGAGCAGGCCGAGCAGCAGTCTGTACGTATTATCAAAATTATTGCTGCACAGTTCTTCCATCCCGTTGAATATATCCACCAGAACGGCCACGGATTCTTCCACCGCCGGAGAATATTCATTGACAACAATATTACGGGCCTCTTCGGTTCCCGCTTCGCCGCCGTCTTCCAGCGCCGCCAGCGCGCGGTCCGCTATGTCATAGCACGTCTGCATGGAAGTCTCAAATTCACCAAGACGGCTTAAATCTCCCTTCCCGTTATAATTGTTCTTAATCCAGTTCAGATTTTCTTCCAGATCCGCACGGTACGTCGAGAGAGTTGCCGACGCCTCCTGCGGCGTAACATCGCCCGAGTCAACCGCCAGCATGGTCTGTCCCAGCATGCGGCGCTGGTCAAGCCTCATCTCATAAAGACTTGTAATCGCGGTGTAATCTTCTTCGTAAAACCCCGCATAGCTGTCTCTGGCAGTAGCGATACCTGTACAGGTAGCGATCACAGAGATCAGGAACAGTACCAGGATAAGGCCGAATGCCACTAAAAACTTTTTGGCAATGTTTAGATTTTTCATTTTTATATGCGCCTCCTTGTTGAGCTTATGCTTTCTGTCTGTCAGAAAGACCCTATTCATTTTAGGTATTTCGACGGATTTTAAAATTTTATAATACCTGTTTTGAATTATTTTATAAAAATTTTCTTATGAAATTATGTTTTCTGCCGATATTTAACATAGTATGCTTTGGCCTGCCATTGATTACGGAGGCCATCCGGTCATCCGGGCTTTATGCAATACGCTTTGAAATATATCAAAAGATAGGTGGTGTATACAATGGATAATGGTATGGACAGTATACTTGACACATACCTCTTTGAAACAAATTCTCTGTTGGACCAGCTGGAAGAAATGCTGGTGCGGGATGAGAAAATCGGTGAATTTTCATCGGACGATGTCAATGAGATCTTCCGTATCATGCACACGATCAAAGGCTCCTCCGCCATGATGGAATTCGGTTCCCTCGCAAGCGTCGCGCATCATATTGAAGACCTGTTCTTCTACATCCGCGACAAAGGCATCGATTCACTGGACCCCGAACATAAGAAAGAGCTTTTTAACCTGATGTTCCGTTCCGAGGATGCCCTCAGAGGACAGGTGGAAAAAGTCGAAGCAGGAGAACCTCTGGATACTGACATGGACTCTTTTGCCGCCGAAATCAACGGCTTTCTTAAGAAAATAAGCGGCGCCGAAGAAGAAGCCCCGGCTGACGTTTCTTCCGGACAGGAACCTGCTCCGCAGGCTGCCGCCCCGGAAGGACTTCCCGCGGATACAGACGCCGCATGCTTCCTTCACATATTCCTGGAAGAAGGCATCGGAATGGAGAACCTGCGTGCTTTTATGATCATCACTGCCGTAAAAGAATGCGCGATTGATTTCCGCTACTATCCCGAGGGGCTTGAGCTGAACCCGGATATCTGCGGCGAGATCGCCGAGAACGGTTTTTTCCTGGCATTCGATTCGGAAGACGCCGCTTCAAAAGCCGAAGATATCGTAAAGACCCAGGGGTATATCCGCTCTTATGAGCTGGTAACGCCGCCTCAGGAAGAACCGCCGAAAGAAGAGCCTGCCCCGGCAGGCGCACCGGAACAGAAATCTTCCGCCCCGGCAGTTCCCGAGAAAAAAGATACACCCAAAAAAGCGGCTGCCAATGCGCCCGTCAAGCAAAGCCTGATCAGCGTGAACCTGATGAAGCTGGACAGCCTGGTGGATATCGTCGGCGAGATCGTGATTACGGAAGCCATGGTTACTTCCGCGCCGGAGCTTGATCAGTTAAGCCGGGACAGTTATGATAATTTCATGAAATCCGCACGGCAGCTGCGCAAGCTGACGGACGACCTGCAGGACATTGCCATGTCCCTTCGGATGGTTCCGATTTCCGGCGTGTTCCAGAAAATGAACCGCATCGTCCGGGATATGAAGCAGAAGCTCAATAAAGACGTACGCCTTACTTTAGTCGGCGAAGACACAGAGGTTGACAAAACGATCGTCGACAGCATCCAGGACCCGATCATGCACATGGTCCGCAACTCCATGGACCACGGGATCGAGGAAGATGTACAGGACCGTATCAAGGCAGGAAAGAACCCCCAGGGCGAGATTATCCTCTCCGCTTCTCATACCAGTAATGAGGTGGTTATCTCCATCACCGACGACGGAGCCGGCATCGACCCGGAAAAAATACTTGCCAAAGCCAGAGAAAAAGGACTGCTCGTAAAACCCGAAGAAGACTATTCCAAAAAAGAAGCGCTGGGGCTTATCATGCTGCCAGGCTTCTCCACCAACCAGGCCGTAACGGAGTACTCCGGCCGGGGCGTGGGCATGGATGTTGTTAAAAAGAACGTGGAAAGCGTAGGGGGCGTAGTATCCCTGGACAGCAATGTGGGCGTCGGAAGTACTTTTACAATCAAAATCCCGCTGACCTTATCTATTATGGACGGCATGCGGGTGACAGTCGGAAAATCCATCTTTACCATCCCCACTGCCAATATCCGCAGTTCTTTCAAGATCTCTCCCGAAGAAGTGATCTATGACGAGAACGGAAGCGAGATGGTGGAACGCATCGACGGCTTTTATCCCATCGTACGGCTCCATCAGTTCTACGGCATCGATACGGAGGTGGTCAACATCGAGGACGGCATTCTGATCTGGGTGGAAAACAACGACCGCTCCTTCTGTCTGTTCGTGGATGACCTGCTGGGAGAACAGCAGGTAGTCGTGAAACCTTTCCCGGCATTTTTAAGCTGTTTTGAACTTAAAAACTCCGGCATCGGGGGCTGCACGATCCTGGGCGACGGCAATATCAGTATCATTCTCGATATCCTGTCCCTGCACACGGCAACTCTGGAGAATAATATATAGAAGGGAGAAGTATACGAATGTCTGATGTAATGAACAGCCAGGACTCCCGGGAAATAAAGGAATCCAATCCAAATGTAAATTCCGCCGTAGAACGCTGCCTGACGTTTGAATCCGGAGGGCTTGTCCTTTATATAAGTACGGAACATGTAATTGAAATCATCAACAACCACTCTATCACCATGCTGCCCCTGGTGCCGCCGTATATCAAAGGAGTGATCAACTTAAGAGGACAGATCCTCCCGATTGTGGATATGCGGCTGCGGATGGGAAAAGAGGAGACGGAATATACCAGTAAAACCTGCATTATCGTGCTGGATATCAACTCCGTTTCTCTGGGAATCATCGTGGATTCCGTCCAGCAGGTGATCGATATTGATCTTAATAATGTACGTCCGATCCCGCTGAAACGCCAGCAGAAGATGCTGGATGGGATGGTGACGATGGAGGACGGGCGCGTCTTTATGTCCGTTGACTGTCAGGCGCTGTCCAACGCCCAATATTAATCACGGGGGAATGTACTGCAATGCTGACACTGACAGAACAGGATTTTCAGCGCCTGTATAAATATATCCAGAAACACTACGGAATCGACTTAAGCAAAAAGAAACAACTGATTGTCAGCCGTCTGTCCCATACGCTCTCCGCCAAAGGCTATAAGAGCTTCACTGCCTATGTGGACGAGATTTTATCCGGAAAAGACCCGGACATGGTTACAGCCATGTTAAACAAGCTGACAACCAATTATACCTATTTTCAGAGGGAAGAAGACCATTTCAAATATCTGTGGGATGTGGTACTTCCTGATCTGGCCAGAAAGCATGCCAGAGACAAAGTACTCTCCATCTGGAGCGCGGGCTGTTCCTCCGGCCAGGAACCTTACAACATCTCCATGTACCTGATGGAATATTTCGGCGCCCAGGCGTCCCAATGGGATACAAGGGTCCTTGCCACGGATATATCACAAAAGATACTGGATGAAGCCCGAAGGGCGGAATATCCTGCCGAAAGCATGGAACCGCTTCCCCCTACCTGGAGAAACAAATATTTCACCAGGCTTGGCAATGACAAATGCACGGTAGCCCCGGTCATTAAAAAGAATGTCATCTTCCGGCCGTTCAATCTGATGGATCAGATCACTTTTAAGAAAAAATTTGATCTGATCTTCTGCCGGAACGTAATGATTTATTTTGACCAGGATACAAAAGACGCCCTGGTCCGCCGCTTTTTTAATGCCACTGTTCCGGGAGGCTATCTGTTCATCGGCCACTCGGAAGGATTGACAAAGGCTACCTGCCCTTACGCCTATATCCAGCCTGCTATCTACCAGAAGCAGACGAAATAGCCAATTTAAAACCAAATGCAAGAATAAACTTGCGCAAAATGTCCATAAATGCTACTATATAGGTAATTGTTTTGCCCGGAAAATCTGTCCTGCGGAACAATTACCTATATTATTCTACTACGAAATCAAGAAAGAAGGTTCAGATTATGGCGCGAAAAATCCGTGTGATGGTCACAGACGACTCTGTCGTATTCCGAAGCTGGCTGATGCAGAATATAAGTACAGACCCCCGTTTCGAGGTGGTCGGCTACGCTGTCAACGCACTGGATGCCAAGAACAAGCTTCCTGTGCTTAATCCTGATATTATGACCCTGGATATCGAAATGCCGGGCATGAGCGGACTGGACTTTTTAAAGCAGGTCCTTCCCGGCCGCCCTCTTCCTGTTATCCTCGTATCTTCCCTCAATGTCCGCGTATTTGACGCGCTGTCTGCAGGCGCTGTGGATTTTGTACGGAAACCGGGCGCAGACCCCGGAGAAAAGGAAAGATTCCTGTCATCGCTTTTAGCCAAGCTGGCTGTCGGGGCCAATGCAAAACCCCGCTTCACACCTCCAATCCAGGCTGCGGCCCAGCCTCTGCGTATCCCCGGCATGCAGGGAGGACATATGCCGACGAATTTCGGATCCGGGATCGACCTGATTGCAATCGGCGCTTCCACCGGAGGAACCGAAGCAATCCTGGAGGTCGTACGGCAATTTCCGGCCAAAATGCCGGGCATTGTCATCACGCAGCACATGCCGGCGGGTTTTACTTCCATGTATGCAGAACGCCTGAACCGCATCTGTAAACTCGAAGTAAAAGAAGCGTGCCATGGAGACAAAGTACGTCCCGGACTGGTACTGCTCGCTCCGGGAGGCCTGCAGATGCGGGTAGTAAAAATGGGAACCGGCTATTCTGTAAGCTGTACGGAAGAAGGCAAAGTCAGCGGGCACAGACCTTCTGTGGACGTGCTCTTTGATTCCGTAGCCATGCATGTAAAAAACCGCGCGATCGGCGTCATTTTAACAGGTATGGGCGCGGACGGAGCCGCAGGCATGCTCAGAATGCGGAAAGCCGGCGCTTATACCATCGGACAGGATAAAGAAACCTGTGTGGTTTACGGAATGCCCATGGAGGCTTTCAAGATCGGCGCAGTCTGTACGCAGGCTGCCCTGGGCTCCATCCCGCAGGTCGTAATGGCAAAGCTTGCAAAAGCATAAGACAATGAACCGGAGGAATGCAATGATGAAAACTTATGATGTCGTCGCCTTAGGCGAACTGTTGATCGATTTTACCCAGAATGGCTTAAGCGACCAGGGAAACGGCCTCTTTGAGGCAAACCCCGGCGGAGCACCCTGCAATGTACTCTCCATGCTGAACAACCTGGGAAAAAAGACTTCTTTTATCGGAAAAGTCGGCAAAGACCAGTTCGGACTCACCCTGAAAAAATCCCTGGAAGAGCTGGGGATCGGAACGGAAAACCTGATGATGGATGAAGAGATCCACACAACGCTGGCTCTGGTGCATACATTCGAGGACGGGGACAGAGATTTCTCCTTCTACCGTAATCCGGGCGCGGATATGATGCTGCGCGCGGACGAACTGAAAGAAGACCTGTTAACAGACACCCGGATCTTCCATTTCGGCACCCTCTCCATGACCCATGCAGGCGTGCGCGAAGCCACCAAAAAGGCGGTAGCCACAGCCAAAGCAGCAGGCGCGCGCATCAGCTTTGACCCTAACCTGCGGGAGCCTTTATGGAACACGCTGGACGACGCCAGAGAGCAGGTTCGCTGGGGACTGGGACAGTGCGACATACTGAAAATATCCGACAATGAGATTCAATGGCTTACCGGTGAGGATGATTTTACAGAAGGCGTAAAAGCGATCCGGAAAGAATTTCCGATCCCTCTGATCCTGGTATCCATGGGCAGGGACGGAAGCCGCGCCTACTATGGAGACGGATACGTGGAAACAGCCCCCTTCCTTCAGAAAAAAACCATCGAGACCACCGGCGCAGGGGATACGTTCTGCGCCTGCATCCTAAACTATGTATTAGAACATGGGCTTACGAACCTGACAAACCATCAGTTACGGGAGATGCTGACCTTTGCCAATGCGGCAGCATCCATTATCACCACCCGAAAGGGCGCATTAAGGGTCATGCCTACCAGACAGGAAGTGGAAAACTTCCTGGAATCCCAGACAGGCAAACGCAAAAAGGAGGACATCTTTATGGAGATTTTAGACAAAGTCAATGAATTTGCAAAGACGGCTGCCAACAAGACGGGCGAGATCATCGAAGATACACGGCTGAAAGGCCAGATCCGCAATGATGAAAAATCCATCCGCGAGCTGGAGATGAAGATCGGAGCTTATTATTACAAGAAATTCGCGGCCAGCGGCAACATTGATGAAGAAGTATCCGAGTTCTGTACCGCCATTTCGGTACACCTGGCAAATATCGAGGAAAAAAGAGCCGCTCTTAATTCCGAAAAAGAAGCTGCTTCCGATAAAGAAACTGTCTTTGTAAAAGAAGACGAGGAAGACGACGATCTTTTTGTATAAAGTTTTACCACGGGGAAAGTCCACACACATCTTTCCTCAAAAACCATATCTTATATAAGAATCCCTGATTTAAAAGCGTCGATTCCCGGCGCTTTTAACTTCGGGCACTTTTATATAAGGAGGTACGCTTCATGTCCCCGCTACTGGAAGTCAGCCACGTCTGCTACTCCTATCATACCCTGTCCGGGGAGACACAGGCTTTGTGCGATATCACCTTCTCTGTAGACGAAGGAGAGTTTCTCGCCATCGTAGGGCCAAGCGGCTGCGGTAAAAGCACGCTTTTATCCCTCCTCTCAGGCCTGATCGAACCTGAGCAGGGATCTGTCCATATCGGACGCCTGCCCGTCTCAGGACATCGGGCAGGCATCGGTTACATGCTGCAAAAAGACCATCTGTTTGAATGGCGTACCGTATACAAAAACGTCATCCTCGGTTTGGAAATACAAAAGCGGCTGACAAAAGAAAATCTGGAACATGTGGAAGAAATGCTCAAAGATTACGGGCTTGCCGCCTTCAAAGACTCCCGCCCGTCTGAATTATCCGGCGGTATGCGTCAACGCGCGGCACTGATTCGGACACTGGCGCTTAATCCAAGTCTGCTGCTTTTAGATGAGCCTTTCTCCGCTTTGGATTATCAGACGCGCCTGAATGTCTGTAACGATGTCTGCGGGATTATCAAAAGGGAAAACAAGACCGCCATCCTGGTAACCCACGACCTGTCCGAGGCAGTCAGCATGGCGGACCGAATCCTGATTTTATCCCGCCGGCCGGCCGGCATCGTAAAGATTCTGCCTGTTCACTTCAAAGAAAAAGGGCTGACACCCATGGAAAGGCGTCAGGCCCCGGAATTTAAAGATTATTTCAATGAAATCTGGAAGGAGTTGAACGCCCATGGATGAGATCACTGCCCGGCAGGCCAGGTTCCTCAAAGACCACAGACGGCATCACCATCTGGTGACGGCTCTTCGGTTTTTGATCTTTTTTCTGTTCCTGGCTGCGTGGGAAATCAGCACCCGTGTACATCTGATTGACGCTTTTATTTTCAGCAGCCCCAGCCGTATCCTGGAGACTGTCTTTACCATGGGACGGGACGGATCCATTTTCCGGCATACAGGAATCACACTGTATGAAACTCTGGTCAGTTTTCTGCTGGTTATTCTGGTCAGTTTCCTTATGGCCACCGTCCTGTGGTTCTCAAGTACGGCTTCCGAAGTGCTGGAACCCTGCCTGGTTATCTTAAACAGTCTGCCAAAATCCGCCCTGGCTCCGCTTCTGATCGTCTGGCTGGGCGCAAATCCCGGCACGATCATCGTAGCAGGTATGTCTGTGGCTGTATTCGGCAGCATTATCAGCATGTATACGGCTTTTCGGGAAACGGATGAAGAAAAGATCAAACTGATTCGCACTCTGGGCGGAAACCGCATGCATATTTTGTGCTGCGTTGTGTTTCCTTCCAGTATTCCCTCTATTTTAAGCATCTTAAAGGTCAATATCGGCCTGTGCCTGGTGGGTGTCATCATCGGGGAATTTCTCGCCGCCAGGGAGGGACTTGGATACTTAATCATCTATGCAAGCCAGATCTTCAAGATGAATTATCTGATCACCTCGCTGATTATCCTGTGCATCATCGCCTTTTTACTTTATCAGATCATACAGAAACTGGAACATTATATCAGAAAGGCCCGGAAGATCTGACCGCGTCTAAAATCGCTTTTTGCATCACTTCGGCGGCAAACGTACCGGCTACATTGATGTCTGCCTCCACATTCCCTGTGGAGGCGGCATATACAGTGTCTCCGTCCGCCATGGTTCCCACCGGATTGATGCAGCGTCCGTAGGCGTTTCCGGCCATGGACGCGATCTTGCTCATCTGGGCTTTCTCAAATCTTCCGTTGGTTATGATCACGCCGATGGTGGTATTGCCAGTAAAGAAATCCCGTTTCCGGCTGATCTTGTACAGTTCTTCACAGGTGTCCGAAAATCCCTTTTTATCCTCTGTCAGGAGTCCTGCCAGCTTCTTCCCGGTGGCAGGATCAAATATATCTCCCAGCGCGTTCACAACGACGACGGCCGCCATCTGAAGCTTCCCAATAGACGCCGCGTAAAAACCCATACCCGACGTCATGGCGCGCTCCATTCCATATAGTTTACCTACGGAAGCGCCGGCGCCGGCGCCGGTGCGCCCGCTTCTGGGACTGTTCTTTTCGGCGTCCACACACGCCGCATACCCCATCCGGGCATCCGGCCGTATATCCGCCCGGCCCACACCCAGATCATAGATACAGGACTGACATACAAGAGGGACTTTGGCAAACCCGGTGTCATAACCGACATCATGCTCTTCCAGATAACGCATCACGCCGTCAGAGGCTGCCAGCCCGAAAGCAGAACCGCCGGACAGAACGATGGCGTTTACCGGATTATCCGCCGTCAGGGGCAGCGTAAGGGGCGTCTCCCTGGAGGCCGGCCCGCCGCCGCTTATGTCCGCTCCGACTTTTGCTCCCTGATCAAACAAAAGGACGGTAACACCCGTCTTCGCCTCATCATCCTGGGCGCTGCCGATTCTGAGATTCTCAATCGATGTAATGGGGATTTCCTTCATTGCCGTTTCCATAAATACAAATCTCCTATTATTGTTCCGCTGTTTTATAGTTTTGTTTAGCCCTGTTTTAATGCCAGTGCCAGCGTGCGGGAAACCGCGCCCGCGATCAAAAAGCAGGCAACGGCCTCAATGAAACCCTGGAGCCCCACAAAGGCCACCACGAACATAAAAGGGTTCGTCGCTCCCAGAGCCTCCACAAAAGTCTGTATGTATTCTGTGTGATAAAAGATAACTACCAGAGACGTCATATAAAGCACCGTATTCAGAAGCGGGCAGGCAAGGCTGGCCAGCAGATACGCTCCGTTTTTGAGCTTCTTTTTGGCGGCTTTAAATATAAGGCCGCAAAGCCATCCTTCCAGTACCCTGGGAACGATGCAGGTAAAAATGGTTCCGACGGGATTGATGCCCAAAAGCGCCGTTCCCAACGTGCTTATGCCAAAGCACTGCATCAAACTTGTAATGCCAAATACCAGGCCGCAGACCGCTCCGGCCGCCGGCCCTAAAATAATCGCTCCTACCGCCACCGGTACGGTCAGAAATGTAATAGAAAGTCCGGGTGTGCGTAAATACCCTAAAGGCGTAAAGGCCATCACAAAAATGATGGCGGCCATCAGAGCCAGTTCCACCAGATAGACTGTGTGTGTTGTCGTGCTGCTTTTCATGTTTTTCTCCTTTTTGGCTGATAAAACGGCGCATTTTTTGCGTCCCCTGTCTTTCAGCGCTTATTATTCCGGGGATGGATTTTAAAACAGCGAACGATTTTTGAAGTAAAAGATTTGTATCGTTGATACGCTTTCTTACGAATAACGTTCTTCTATACTATAGCACAAAAAAAAGAAAAGGCAAGCAATTTTTGCCTGCCTATGTATCCTGTGTCATGACGGAGTCTGACTCACTCCGAACTTGTCCAGAAGCCTGGGAACCATCTCCTTTGTCAGCGGTAAAGAATATCCCATGGGATTGAGCATATATGCTTTCGCGTCTTTGACCCAGAATTTTGTAATCTCCGGAAACGGCACCTGGATGGGGCGCAGATCTTTCTGTCCGCGGGTATATTTCTGGAATTCCCACAGATCGGAAAAAACCGGAAAGAAATAATCGCCGTTCTGATGTTTTAAATAGGGCAGTTTACATTCTTTCAGATCAATCTGCTGATCCTTTTCATGTCCCTGGGGCGGCAGCACCGCAAGAAACAGACGCGCTTTCACCAGATTGGAAGAAAATTCCTCATCCAGCTCCTGTAAGTGCTTCATATCCACATACTCTTTTTTCCTGCGCGCCTCCTGCATCAGGTACATACCGGTCAACTGAAGATTGGGCTGGTAAAACTGATTCTCCCGTATCTTTTCCTCGTATCCCTCCGGAAGAAGTTCTTTTAGTTCTACAGATACTCCCTCCCCCCCTGCCGAAACATAAAAGACCGCATTGACTCCCATGAACGGCAAAGTACTCAGATGCTGGCGTACCTGGTTCAGAAAAATATTTTCCTGTTTTTTCTCCACTTTCATCCGGACAGTCTTTAATTCCTTTACAGTCACACGGATGCCATTTTCCTCATACGCGTCGGCTGCGTTCTCGGCATCGTCTTTGGATGCGTACAAAAATACCTGGTCGTTAAACTCTTTTTCCTCGCACTCCACATAGGGCAGGTTGGTCAGAGGCGAAAAAAGCGCATACCCTTCTTTTAATGCCCTTGCTTCTGCGATCTTTTTTTCTGTCATCTTATACACTCCTCTTACTCATTATAAACCAGAGCCATCATAACAAGCTCCTCGTCCGAATCATTTTCAAAGCCGTGGCTCTGACCGCATTCGATGAGGCATACGTCGTCCGGCCCCACCGGAATCCGTTTTTTGTCATGATCCACAAAAATGCCGTGTCCGGATATGACATAATAAGGCTCCGTCTCCCCGATATGCTCATGATAGCCAATACTGCTGTGAGGTTCCATCCGGATCAGCGCATACAGCCTTCCATGCCCGTTTAACTCTTCCGCTTCCAGAATATGATGCATCTCAAGGCGTCCGTTTCCGCCTCTTAAACCTTCCACTGTCCTGATCTTTGCCTTGCGAACCATACGTATTTCTCCTTTAAAAGTTTTTATTTTATTGTACTATTATTCCCACTTTTCGTCAACAATCCTGATTTTCCCTGCGGATATCCCTCTGGACAAATCTTTTAATCTGCGTTACAATATCCCTGCAATAAGTAAGCCAGACAATCGCGCCCGTCCGGGTGACGGGTGAGGAAAGTCCGGGCTTCACAGGGCAGGATGCCGGATAACGTCCGGTGGAGGCGACTCCAAGG